>NZ_JBSGPD010000005.1:0-343168 GCF_053567335.1 Leucobacter sp. GX24907
ACCAGCCCGAACCCGAAACCGCAAACCAGCCTCAACCATCCGAACCCCGCACACGCGGAACCACCACCCCCAGGAACACATCCCAGAAGCAGCGATTGGAGAACCACAACCATACCACCCCACACGCAGAACCCTCAAGCCCCAACATGTTGGACGATCAGCCATGATCCGAAGCACAACCAGCCCGGTACCGCTCCCGCGGCCCGCACTCTCGCGCTGACAAAGGAATACATTACGCACCCACCCCCCACCCCCGCAACACGAACCCACATCCCGGGCGTGTCCCCACACCACACCACCAAATCTCGGGTCTGCGCGTCGACTCCACAGCGCTCGCCCACGCTACTGGGCCCACCGAGATTGCCGGGTCGCTCGGCGCAGTCGCCCCGGCAGGCAGATCGCTGCAGAAGATCACGTCAACTGGCGATCCGCCAGATCAATCCGCTCCCGACTCCTGAGCTGCAGCCCACCGCACCTCAGCCGGATCCGTCAGTTCGGCGACGTCGACGATCTCACCGCCGTCGCATCGCAGCAGTTGAACGATGGCACGATCGGGTGTGATGCGGCCGATCTGCCACGCACCTCCCGCGTTCTCCCAGCGAGACACCACAGGGGGTGGTGTGTCCATTGCGTGGTCGCTCATGCTCTCACGCTACGCCTGCAGCGCCCTTTCAGACCAGCCGCACGCCCGCGAGGGTCTTCTTGCCACGGCGCAGCACCGCGAACCGTCCGTGCAGCAGGTCGCTCTCTTCGAGCACACGATCATCGGCTTCGATCTGCACGTTGTTCACGTAAATGCCGCCTTGCGCCACCGCACGACGGGCTTCACCGAGGCTCTGCACGAGACCGGCGTCGACGAGCAACTGAGTCACCGGAGCGCCGATCGTTCCCTCGGCCTGCGGCAGCTCACCGATCGCACCAGACAGGGTCGGTGCATCGAGCGCTGACAGTTCTCCACGTCCGAACAGCGCCCCTGACGCATCGATCGCTCCCTGCACCGCGGCGGCACCGTGCACCAGCGTTGTCACCTCAAGCGCGAGCCGCTTCTGGGCAGCACGCTTGAAGGGTTCCTCCTGGACTTGGCGTTCGTAGTCCTCGATCTCCGCCCGTGACAGGAAGGTGAAGACCTTCAGGCGGTCGATAACGTCGGCGTCGGCCTGATTCAACCAGAACTGGTAGAAGGCGTATGGCGAGCACATCTCTGCATCGAGCCAGATGGCGTTGCCTTCGCTCTTGCCAAACTTCGTTCCATCGGAGTTGGTGATGAGCGGAGTGCCGATCGCATGCGCCGAGTCGCCGGTCGTCCGGCGAATCAGGTCGGTGCCGCTCGTCAGGTTTCCCCACTGGTCGCTTCCGCCGGTCTGCAGCTTGCAGTCGTACTGGCGGAACAGTTCCAGGAAGTCGTAACCCTGCAAGATCTGGTAGCTGAATTCGGTGTAGCTGATGCCCTCCTCGGAATTCAGTCGCGCCGCGACTGCGTCCTTCTTGAGCATCGCCCCGACGCGGAAGTGCTTGCCGATCTCCCTGAGGAAGTCGATCGCGCTCAGCGGCTCGGTCCAGTCGAGGTTGTTGACGAGGCGTACACCGTTACCGCCATCACTCGAGAGGAACCGCGAAACCTGCGCCTGCAACCGCGTGACCCACTCGGCAACCGTGTCCCGGCTGTTGAGCGTACGCTCGGCCGTCGGTCGCGGGTCGCCGATCAACCCCGTCGATCCGCCAACCAGCCCGAGCGGCTTGTGCCCCTTGAGCTGGATCCTGCGCAGCAAGAGCAACTGCACGAGGTTTCCGAGGTGCAGGCTGGGCGCCGTCGGGTCGAAACCGCAGTAATAGGTGATCGGGTCGCCCTCGAGCAGTTCGGACAGCGCACCTTGATCGGTCGATACGTGAATCAGCCCGCGCCACTCCAGTTCGTCCCAGAGGGTCTCGAAGCTGTCATCGTTGCGCTGGGCCGCCATGATCTCGGCTCGCTCGTCACCATTCACGCATGACATCGTATCGCGCTCAGCACTAGAGCGACCTGTCCCCGATTCCGCTCCACAGCATGAACGCTCCTCCGAACAGGAGGAAGAGAACCGCTACCGGCTGTCAGCAGTCGATTCACTCGCCAACGGCCTCGTCACCCATGAGTTCGGCAATCACCTGCGCCGCCGACTTGGTCTCGGTGAGAAGCCCCACGCCTCTCCCGGCATTCACCGGCGCCACGTCGTGGTCTCCAGCCGCCGCCGCGGCACGGAACTCCTCCCGCGCAACCTCATCGCCTTCGAGGTCTGCCTCGTGCCCGTCCCACCGATCAACGAAGGCCGTACCCACGACGCGCTCGGGAAAGCGCTCGGGCCATGGATATCCGAGCGCCACATCAGCGACTCGAGTGACCGTTGTCTGCTCACCGTCAGCGGCCATCAGCACGCGTCGGGTGGCATCCGAGGTGAGCGCCTCGGGGCTGGCCGCGAACGCGGTGCCGACCCAGACGGCAGCGGCACCCGCTCCGAGCGCATCTGACACGTCCTTCGCGGTGCTCACCGCTCCGGCGCTCAGCACCGGCACATCGACGGCCTCCAGCACCTGGGCCAAGAGTTCGCGCCGCGGGTGCTGATGATCGCCATGCCCGCCACCTTCCAGACCCCTGGCGACTACGGCATCGACGCCGGCGTCAACCGCGGCCTTCGCCTCGGCGACGGTGGCCACCTGGGTTACGGTCTGCACACCTGCGGCGCGAGCTCGATCGATCCAGCGAAGATCGGGCATGCCTTCCCATTCCACGAAGCTCACGGAGAGTACCGCTGGGCCAGCCTCGAGCGCCATATCCAACATCTCGGGTACGCGGTCGAGCCCCCACTGCGCAAAGCCGATACCGAACGGGGCGCCCCCGGTTTCGAGGCGTGCGATCTCCCCGGCGAGCCTCTCTCGCGAAGCCGTACTGCCCATGCCGATCATGCCGAGTCCGCCCGCGCGAGACACCGCGCTCGCGAGTGCTCCGCCGGCGGTTCCTCCCATGGGCGCACAGACGATCGGAGCTCGAAGACCGAGCTCGGCAGCCCATTCGGTCACGGTCATCTCGCCCTCCAGCTGTTCTAGTGGTCGGTCTCGCGGAACTCCGCAATGCGCTCAGCGAGCACGGCGAGCTGCTCGTCGACCCGCACACGAGCGGTGCCGCCCGCACCGGTCCGGGAATTCACGGATCCCTCGATGGTGAGCACCTCACGCACTCGCGGAGTGAGGTGCTCGGACACGGTGCGGAGCTCATCGTCGCTCGGCTCATGCAGTTCGATTCCGCGTTCTTCGCAGAATCGCACCAGTTCGCCGGAGATCTCATGTGCGTCGCGGAAGACGACGCCCTGTTTGACCAGCCACTCGGCGACGTCGGTGGCCAGTGAGAAGCCCTGCGGGGCGAGCTGCGCCATCCGCTCGGTATCGAAGCTCATCGTGGCGACCATGCCGGTGAACGCCGGCAGAAGCAGTTCGAGCTGGAAGACGGAGTCGAAGATGGGCTCCTTGTCTTCCTGCAGGTCGCGATTGTACGCGAGCGGCAGCGCCTTGAGCGTGGCGAGCAGGCCCGTCAGATTGCCGATGAGTCGACCCGACTTCCCGCGTGCGAGCTCCGCAATGTCGGGGTTCTTCTTCTGCGGCATGATGCTCGAGCCGGTCGAGTATCCGTCGTGCAACCGAACGAAGCCGAACTCCTTCGTGTTCCAGACGATGATCTCCTCGCTGAAACGGGAGAGGTCGATACCGATCTGGGCGGCGATGAAGGCGAACTCGGCGACGACGTCGCGCGCCGAAGTGCCGTCGATGGAGTTCTCGAGCGGATCACCGAGGCCGAGCTCAGCGGCGACGATGCGGGGGTCGAGGCCGAGCGAGGAACCGGCGAGCGCACCGCCGCCGTACGGCGAGAACCGTGCGCGGGCGGCCCAGTCGCGAAGTCGCTCGATGTCACGGACGATCGGCCAGGCATGCGCCGCGAGCTGATGCGCGAGAAGTACTGGCTGAGCATGCTGGAGGTGGGTGCGTCCGGGCAGAATCGCTTCGGGGTGCGCTTCGGCCTGGGCGAGGATCGCATCAAGCAGTTGCAGCAACCGCTCTCGGATGACTGCGGCGTGGTCGAGCAGGTAGAGGCGCACGAGAGTCGCGATCTGGTCGTTACGGCTACGGCCCGCGCGAAGCTTGCCGCCGAGCTGCACTCCGGTGATCTCGATGAGCAGGCGCTCGAGAGCCGAGTGCACATCCTCGTCGTCCTGGGCCGGCACCGCACGGCCGTCGGCCACGCGCTCCGAGAGCTCGTCGAGGGCGGCGCGCATATCGCGCAGCTCATCCTCGCTCAGGTAACCGGCTGCGGCGAGCGCCGTGGCATGCGCCTTGGAGCCGCGGATGTCGTACTGGGCGAGTGCCCAGTCGAAGTCGGTGGACTTGCTGAGCGCGGCGAGCGACGGCGACGGGCCACTGGCGAAGCGTCCGCCCCACAGCGCGCCGGCCTCCGCCGCACGGTTGCCGACCTGATCCTGCGTGTTCTCGATGCCCTCAGTCACTCGTCCAGCCTACCTTTCGTGCCGCCCCTTGCAGACACCCGAGACCGGCACGTGCGGCATCACGCACCTCACGGATGCGTCAGGACTGCGCGAGCAACCAGGTCATGAGTGCCTTCTGCGCGTGCACGCGGTTCTCGGCTTCGTTCCACACGACGCTCTGGGGGCCGTCGATGACCTCCGGGGCCACCTCGTACTCGCGGTACGCGGGGAGGCAGTGCAGAAAGATCGCGTTTTCGGCGGCGTGCTTCATGAGTTCAGGGGTGACACGGAAGGCCCCGAAGGTCTGGATCCGCGCAGCCTTCTCGTCCTCTTGGCCCATCGAGACCCAGGTGTCGGTAATGACGGCATCGGCTCCGCTCACGGCATCGATGGGGTCGGTGAGGATCGTCACACTGCCGCCGGTGCGTTCGGCAATGCGCCGAGCATCCTCGACGACGTCGGCCCGAGGGTGATAGCCCTCTGGACCGGCGACTCGGATGTGCATGCCCGCCGTCGCGAAGCCGAGGAGATAGGAGTGCCCCATGTTGTTGGCGGCGTCACCGACATAGGTTGCGGTGAGTCCGGCGAGGTCGCCGTGCGACTCACGGATGGTCTGCAGGTCGGCGAGGATCTGGCAGGGGTGAAAGTCGTCGGAGAGGGAATTGATGACGGGCACAGTCGCGTGCGCGGCCATCTCCTCGAGCCCCGAGTGCGCGAAGGTGCGCCAGACGATGAGCGACACCATGCGTGAGAGCACGCGCGCCGTGTCGGAGATCGTCTCTTTCACGCCGAGCTGCGCCTCGCCCGGATTCACGATGATCGGGTTTCCGCCGAGTTCGGCAACACCGGCGGCAAAGCTGAACCGGGTACGCGTCGACGTCTTATCGAAGAACACGGCAGCGCTCTGCGGCCCCTCGAGCGGGCGTCGCGAGAAGGGTTCGCGCTTCAGTTCAGCGGCGAGGTCGAGCACCTCGCGCTGTTCGGCTGGCGTGAGGTCGTCGTCGCGGAGGAAGTGTCGGGTCACGAACTCAGTGTATCCGGCGCTTCGCACCGCCCGGATTCGCACGGGACCCAGATTCGTGCAGAGCCTCAGGCCGCGACCAGTTCAAGCGTCTGCCGTGCGATCTCAGCTTCCTCATCCGTGGGAATCACGAGCACGGCGACGCGCGAGTCCTCGGAGCTGATGATCCTCGCGGGTGCCGCAGCATGCTGCACGGCATTGCGGTCAGGATCGATCCGCACCCCGAACCATTCCAACTCGGCGCACACCGCCGCCCGGAGCGCCGGCACATTCTCACCGATTCCAGCGGTGAAGACGATCGCGTCTGCTCCCCCGAGCTCGAGGAGGTAGGCCCCGAGGTAGTGGCGGATCCGGTGCGCATACACGTCCAGCGCCAACTCCGCCGCCTCATCACCCGCTTCTGCGGAGGCACGCACATCACGCTGGTCGAGCGACCCCGCCAGACCGAGCAGACCCGACCGCCGGTTCAGCAGGTCATCGAGTTGATCGACGTCGAAACCCGACCGCAGGAGGTGCAGCAACGCCCCCGGGTCGATGTCACCCGAACGCGTGCCCATCATGAGCCCTTCGAGCGGTGTGAGCCCCATTGACGTGTCCACCGATGTGCCACCGTCGATCGCGCAGACCGATGCACCGTTTCCGAGGTGCAGCACCACCTGCTTCAGCTCAGCGAGTGGGCGATCCAGCAGTTCTGCGGCTCGGCGCGACACCACTTGGAAAGAGGTGCCGTGGAAGCCGTAGCGACGAATCCCATGCACGGCTGCCGTCTCGCGATCGATCGCATAGGTGTATGCGACAGGAGGCATGGTCTGGTGGAAGGCGGTGTCGAAGACGGCGACGTGCGGCGCCGTCGGGAATGCCTGCCGTGCCGCCACGATGGCCTGGTAGTGCCCTGGATTGTGCAGCGGTGCAAGACGCGACAGGTCGAGGATCTCCGCCTCGACCTCGTCATCGATGAGCGTCGGGGCGACGAAACGGTCTCCGCCCTGAACGACGCGGTGCCCCACCGCGACGATTCCGAGCTCGTCGAAGGGCGCTCCAGTGCGAGCAAAGGCAGCCACCATCTCGGCAAAGCCTGCGGAATGATCCGGGATCGGCAGCAGCGACTCATACTCGTCCACCGCCTCATCAGCACCGAAACTCCGATGCTCGATGCGCCCCTCCGACTGGCCGATCCGTTCGACAAGCCCGATTGCCAAGCGCTGTCCGGTCCCTCCGGCGATCAGCTGGTACTTGATCGAGGACGACCCGCTGTTGAGGACGAGGATGTTCTGCACCGATTACTCCTGCTGCTGATCGATGGTCTGCACCGCTGTAATGGCAACGGTGTTGAGAATGTCTTCGACGGTTGCCCCGCGCGAGAGGTCGTTCACCGGCTTCCGCAGTCCCTGCAGCACCGGCCCCACCGCAACGGCTCCGGCGGACCGCTGCACGGCCTTGTACGTGTTGTTCCCGGTGTTCAGGTCGGGGAAGACGAAGACGGTCGCCCGACCTGCGACCGCGGACCCCGGGAGCTTCGATTCGCCGACCTCGGGATCGCTCGCGGCGTCGTACTGCATCGGACCCTCGATCAGCAGATCTGGGCGCCTGGCCCGAGCGATCGCCGTCGCTTCGCGCACCTCGTCGACGTCGGCGCCCTGCCCTGAGGCGCCCGTGGAATACGAGAGCATGGCGATGCGGGGTTCCACCCCGAATCCAGCCGCGGTCTCGGCCGACGAGATCGCGATATCTGCGAGTTGCTCCGCGGTCGGGTCAGGAATCACCGCGCAGTCGCCGTAGACGAGCACGCGATCGGCAAGCGCCATGAAGAAGACGCTCGAGACGACCGAGACGCCCGGCTTGGTCTTGATGACTTCGAGGCTCGGGCGGATCGTATGGGCCGTCGTGTTCGCCGCACCAGACACCATGCCATCAGCGAGGCCTGCCTGCACCATCATGGTGCCGAAGTAGCTCGGATCGGCAACGACATCGTACGCCTGCTCGAGCGTCACACCCTTGTGGGCTCGCAGCTCCGCATACGTGTGCGCGAATTGCTCCCGAAGCGGCGATGTCTCGGGGTCGACTACCTCAGCCGCCTCGATGACGAGACCGAGCTCTGCGCCGCGCTGTCGCACCGTGTCAGTCTTGCCGAGGATCGTGAGCTTGACGGTGCCACGCGCGAGCAGTGTGCTGGCCGCGCGCAGAATCCGATCGTCCTCGCCCTCGGGCAGCACGATATGGGCATCGGCTTCGGCTGCACGCTCGAACAGTTCGTAGGCGAACATCGTGGGGGTGCGTGTACCGCCCCGATGCAGCTGCAGGCGCGATCTCAGTTGGTCGATGTCGACGTGCTCACGAAAGAGCGCGAGTGCGGTGTCGAACTTCGACGGCGAATCTGGGGTGAGCAAGCCACGCGCCGAGGTGATGGCGCGCACCGTATCGAAAGTGCCGTACGAAGTGCGCACGATCGGCAGCGCAGAGTCGATGCCGTCGAGCAGCTGCTCTACGGGATCCGGAGTGTCAAAGTCGCCGTTGAGCACGACCGCGGCGAGGGTCGGGAAGGTCGGGGCCTCGTGCGCCATCGTGACCGCGAGGAGCGTCTCTGCGCGATCCGCCGCGATAATCACGACCGCCCCCTCGATGAGCCTCGGCAGCACGTTCTCCATCGACATGCCCGCCACGACCACATCACGCACCTCGCGAGCGAGCAATTCGTCGGCACCGCGCACGCAGCGGCCATCGACCGCGTCGATCACCGTCGAGACCGGAGGAGCCACCAGCAGAACGTCTTCGGGGATCGCCCAAGTCGGCACACCTGAGGGCATCACCGCCGACACCGCAGTCACAATGTCATCGAGTGCCTCAGTATCTGCACGGTTCACCACTGCTGCAAGCAGCGTCGCATGTGCCGCGCGCAACTCTTGGGCGCTGAGCTCGGCAAGCGCCGCAATGTCGACGGCCGCTCGAGCAGGAGTGCGTCCGAGCGCCTCCGCCTCCGCCTGACTGCGCCCGCCGAGCACGAGCAGCACAGGGGTGTCGAGATTCGCCGCGATGCGGGCGTTGAACGACAACTCAGTGGGCACGGCGACGTCGCTGAAGTCTGATCCCACCACGAGCACGGCATCGCAGCGCGCGGTGAGTGCGCGAAAGGCAGAGACGATGCGGATCATGGCGGCATCAGGGTCGGCGTGCGCCTCCTCATAATTGACGCCGATGCACTCGTCGTAGGAGGCATCGGCCGTCGCGCGCTCCCGCAACATCTCAAGTACGCGGTCGCGTTCCGCGCCGGATCGGATCAACGGGCGGAAGACTCCCACCCGTGGCGCTCCCGCGAGCATCGCATCGAGCACGCCGAGGGCGACAGCGCTCTTGCCAGATCTTCCCTCGGCGGAGGTGAGGTACATGGAAGTGGCCACTGGGAACGTCCTTCGGAGTGTGCGGTCGCGGGGCGATCATGCTGCCGCCTCCATCATGCCGGATCCTGCCCGGCATGCCAGGGGCATCGTCGATCAACTGGGTTCCAGCCCGAGAGCGGGGCCCGGCAGCCCATACTCGTGCTGTAGCGCTGAGAGCGCCGCATACCAACCGCAGAGTCCGTGCACTCCAGGCCCTGGAGCTGCCGACGACGAGGCCAGATACACCCCGGGCGCAGGGGTGCGCCACGGTTCGGGCGACAGCGTGGGCCGAGCCAGCAGCTGACGCAGGTGCACCGCTCCAGCACTGATGTCGCCGCCATGATAGTTGCGGTTGTACTGCGCGAGCTCGGCCGCCGTGCGCTGCCGCATCGAGAGAATGCGATCCTGAAAACCAGGAGCGAAGCGCTCGATCTGTCTGATCACGGCGGCCCGCATATCGACGTGCGACCCTCTCGGCACATGCGTGTACGCCCAGATCGCGTGCACTCCTTCGGGGTTTCTCGCCTGGTCCCATCGTTCCGTCTGCGCGAGCATCACGAACGGAGCTTCGGGGTGCAGGCCCCGCGAGACCTGCAGCTCTGCATACGCGGTCTCGGCCCGCGACCCGCCGACGTGCACCGTCGGCGCCTCCGCCACTCGAGGATCGTTCCAGGGAATCGGCCCATCGAGTACGAAATCTACCTTGGTCGCGGCATCACCGTACGAGAATCGCTCGAGCTTGCGGCGATAGCGCTTCGGAAGCGCAGAACCTGCGATACGTGCGAGCCCGCGCGCCGAAGTATCGAATACTTTCACCCCATAGCCGCTCAGTTGACCGAAGTTCTCGATCGCAGTGCCGGTGCGAAGCTCACCGCCGTGGGCCAAGAGGTCGACGACGAGCGCATCGCTGATGGCTCGTGAACCTCCGATCGGCACCGGCCACCCACGCACATGCGCGAGTGTTCCGAGTACCACCCCGATGCCCGCCGACGCGAGGCGCGGCGTCGGTCCGATGCTGTGCGCGGCGGAGCCCGTCAAAAGAGCGGAGGCGGCCTCCTCTCGGAAGCGCAGCCCCCACAACGGACTCCCCTGTTCGAGTGCTCGGAGCGCCAACACCGCTGCCGCCCCGAGGTCGTTCGGTAGGCGCAGCATCGCGCCACCCAACGCACTGTCCACGATTTCGTTCGCCCGTGCGACGAGAGGCAGGTAGAAGCGCCGATACGCATCGCCGTCTCGGCCGAGCTCGTCGACCGTGCGCGCAAGGCTGCGGTACGCAATGGCTGCGCGATCCTGCCCGTGCCCTGCCCGCCGATCGAGTGGATTCGCGTACGACGCCTCCGGAACCGCAAATTGCATTCGCTTCTCGAGCTCGAAGGCCTGGAAGAACGGTGACGCAAGCGCCATGGGGTGGATCGCAGAGCACACGTCGTGGAACACGCCTTCGCGCACGAGCTCGTCGGTGCGCGTGCCCCCGCCTGGCGTCTCAGCGGCCTCGAAGACAGTGACGGGCACTCCGGCGCGGGCCAAGGTCACCGCGGCAGCCAGCCCATTGGGGCCCGAACCGATGACAGCGGCGGGCCGTTCGCTCATCGCGCTGCGTCTACTCCCCATGCTCCGAGCATAATGAACGGAAATACGTGAGGCCCGCCCCTCGTTCGGGTGCTCTCTGTTGACCGGCCCTTGCTTGCCCACCCTCCTCTTTCCCTGTTACCAAACCGTGACATACGATAAAGGTGTCGGGAGGGGCGGCGGAATCACTCAACGAACACCCGCGAAGCGCATGTCACGCATTGATGAGGACGCTCGAGGAGCAGGACCCGGTTCGGCCCGGTCGGGGTCAAGCCGATCCTCACACACGCCCCCCACAGGCCCCACCTCCGGGACGCGCGTGCGCACCGACATACAGGGTCTCAGGGCGATCGCCGTCGCCATCGTGCTCATCTACCACCTGACCCCGGACTCTCTTACCGGCGGTTACATCGGAGTCGACGTCTTCTTTGTCATCTCCGGGTTTCTGATCACCGGCCAGATTCTGCGCGAGCTGACTTCGCGAGGCACGATCGACCTGCCACGCTTCTGGGCTCGGCGAGCCCGGAGACTGCTTCCAGCAGCACTGGTCGTGCTGGGTCTCACACTGCTCGCGGTGCGGTTGCTCGCACCGGCCGGATTCGCTCCGTCCTTCCTCACGCAGATCGCGGCATCCGCGGCATACGTGCAGAACTGGGTACTCGCCGGCGAGGCCGTAGATTACATGGCGAACGACTCCCAGGTCTCGCCGGTGCAGCATTACTGGTCTCTCTCGGTCGAAGAGCAGTTCTACATCGTGTGGCCCGTCGTCGCGGTGCTCGCGGCGGCGATCGCGATGTGGATCGCGAAGCGCCGTCCGCGCGACGCTCACTCGAGTGCTCGGCGTGCCCCGAGTGCTCGGACAGTGCTCATCCTGCTGATCGGACTCGTCACTGTTGCTTCCTTCACGGCATCCATCGTCGTGACTGCTCAGGACCCTGCACGCGCGTACTTCGTCACGACGACACGGGCGTGGGAGTTCGCGATCGGTGGTCTACTCGCGGCGCTCGCGACCGCCCGTACGGATCCGCTGTCACGTCTTTCACCCGCCGTCCGGTCGATCCTGACCTGGGCGGGGCTCGCGGGAATCCTCGCTGCGGCTCTCCTCTACACCGAGGGCACGCCATTTCCCGGGTACACCGGCCTGCTACCGGTGCTCGCAACCGCGCTCGTCATCGTCGGCGGGGAACCCGAACTCCGTTGGTCGCCGCGAGCACTCCTCGCGGCTCGGCCGATGCAGTGGCTGGGTGATGTGTCGTACGGGATCTACCTGTGGCATTTTCCCCTCATCATCCTCGCGCCCTTCGCGCTCGGTCACACCATTCGACCGATCGACGCACTGCTGATCACTGCAGCAACGCTGCTGCTTGCGTGGGGCTCGAAGGTACTGGTGGAGGATCCGTTCCGCACCGGACAGGCACGCTCCTGGACCAATGCGCGCACGCTGGCGATCACGACCGCGGGAATGGTCGCACTTCTCATTGTCTCGCTCGTCGGCCTCGGCACCGCGAACCAACGCCTCGATTCGGCGCGGGCCGAGGTTTCAGCAGATCTCGAATCTCCGGCTCGGTGCGTCGGCTCGGGCGCACTCGATGATGTCGAGGAGTGCGAGCCGCTCGCAGAGGAGGAGCCGATCCCCGATCCGTCCCTGGCCGACCAGCCACCCGAGGACTGCCTGAGCCCCATCGCAGGGAATGAGATCAGGGTGTGCGAATACGGGGTCGGTCCGGAAGAGGCAGAACGCACAATCGCCTTGATCGGTGACTCGCATGCCGAGCAGTGGCTCATCACTCTCGATCGGGTGGCGCAGCGGCAGAAGTGGCGGCTGGTCGTCATGGCCAAGGCGTCATGCCCCTTTACTGCCGGCGAACGTGACTTCATCACGATGACGGACCTGGCCAACCAGGAGCTCAGGCAGGGCTGCTCCGAGTGGAATGAAGCCGTGCTGTCGGCGCTGGAGCAGGACCCGGACATCGACACTGTCGTGACGTCGGCGAAGTCTTCCAACCGGGTCGTTTCAGATGGCGAGGACTGGCGCCCTGCCGCTTCCACCGGCTACCTGGAACGCTGGGAGACACTCCCCGATTCAGTGGAACGGGTCATCGCCATTCGCGACACTCCGCAGCTTCGCGACGATGTCCTCGACTGCGTCGAAGAGCATGGAGCAACTGCCGCTCGAGAGTGTGCCAGCACTCTCGAAGACGCGATCCATCAGGATCCGCTGGCAGAGGCCGCAGTCGCGGCGCGAGGCGAGCACCCTCGACCGACTCCCGACCCCGGGCGGGATGTATCGCTCATCGATCTCAGCGCATACTTCATCGTCGACGATCAGGCCCCGCCGGTGATCGGCGGCGTACTCGCCTACCGCGATTCGCATCACGTGAGCTGGGCCTATGCGGAAATGCTCGTGGATCCCCTGGAGAAGCAGCTGACAGCGGTCATGCCGTCTCAGACTCCGTGAAGTATCGCGTCGCGATGACGAGAAAACTCGCCCGCCCTGCGCTGCGGGGTGAGTAGGACAGAAGACTCCCCACGCACCCGCCAGAGCCCAGGTACCCTTGCTTCGTTTCCGACCTGGGGGAGTTCCCTGAGATAGCGCCACGTGGGGAGCCAGTCCAGCTTAGCGGATCACAATCCGCCTCGCGTGCACCGATGGGCAGTGTTCAGTCATCGACGCGATCGGCATCAGGTTGATCAGCGTCAGCTCGATCAGCAGAATCAGCCTCGATCACCGAGACGGACCCCGTTACCGGCGCACCAGTGAGCAGTTCCTCCGCATGCGCTTCATCGACTTCACCGGCAAACTGCGACTGGTAAAGCTCGTAGTATGCGCCGCGTCGGGACAACAGCTCTTCATGAGAACCCTGTTCGACGATTCGACCGGCCTCCATCATGAGGATGGTGTCGGCGTCGCGGATTGTCGAAAGGCGGTGTGCGATCACAAATGAGGTACGGTCGCTGCGCAATGCTTGCATCGCGTGCTGCACGAGTACCTCGGTTCGAGTGTCGACCGAGGAGGTCGCCTCATCGAGGATCAGCAAGGACGGGTTCGCGATAAACGCCCGCGCGATCGTGAGCAGCTGCCGCTCACCGGTCGAAAGAGTCGACGCGTTCTCTTCGATGACGGTGTCGTAGCCATCCGGAAGCTGCCTGACGAATCGATCCACCATGGTCGCCTGAGCCGCTTCGATGACTTCCTCATCGGTCGCGGTGAGCCTGCCGTAACGAATGTTCTCTCGAATGGTCCCTTCGAACAAGAAAGCATCCTGCAACACCATGCCGACCTGACTGCGCAGCTCAGCGCGTGCCAGATGCGTGATGTCAACACCGTCGAGGGTGATCTTGCCCCCGTCGAGCTCGTAGAAGCGCATGATCAGGTTCACCAGCGTGGTCTTGCCGGCTCCAGTTGGCCCGACGATCGCAACGGTTTCTCCTGGAGAGGCCGTCAATGACAGCGCTTCAATGAGTGACTGCTCGGGGTCGTAGCTGAACGACACATTCTCGAACTCGACTCTGCCTGCGGAGCGCTGAGGCAGCGTCTCGAGAACAGTGTCTGATTCTTGCTCCTCGGCGTCGAGCAGTTCAAACGTCCGCTCCGCGGATGCAACACCCGACTGCAGCATGTTTGCCATACTGCCGAGCTCTGAGATGGGCTGGGCGAACTCGCGCGAGTACTGGATGAATGCGGTTACCTCACCGAGCGTGATCTGGCCCGCGGTCACTCGGAATGCTCCGACCACTGCAATGAGCACATACGTCAGGTACTGCACAAATTGCATTGAAGGCATGATGGTGCCTGACAGGGCCTGCGCCTTGTAAGCCGCCTGGAAGAGGGCCTCATTGCGCTCGTCGAACTCGCGCACCATTTCTTCGTCGCGGTTGAACACACGCACCAGTTCGTGCCCGGTGAATGACTCCTCGATGTGGCCGTTCACCGCTCCGGTTTGCTTCCACTGTGTGACAAAGAGACGCTGAGCCCGAACGCCGACGATGCCGATGATCACTCCCGAGAGCGGCAATGCGATCAACGCGATCAACGCCAACTGCCACGAGACGATGAACATCATTGCGGCGATGCCGATAACGGTGAGCACCGACTGCACCAGCTGCGAGAACGCCTGCTGCAATGCCTGCTGGATGTTGTCGACGTCATTGGTGACGCGCGAGAGTATGTCACCGCGTTGGCGGCTATCGAAGTAACGCAGCGGGATCCGATTGAGCTTGGCCTCGATATCTTCGCGCAGCTGGTAGATCACTCGCATAACGAGGTGATTCAAGATGTACCCCTGCCACCACATGAGGATCGAGGCGACGATGTAGAGACCGAGAACCGTCAAGATGAGTCGCGACAGCAGCACGAAGTCGATCGGCGCCCCGCCCTGCACGCCATCCCAGATCACATCGACGGCCTGGCCCAAGATCTTGGGGGCCAGGACTGTCAGGATCACGGAGAGCACCACAAGCACCACGACGAACGCGAAGAGCGCCTTCTCCGGTGCCAGGAGTCCGATCAACCGCTTGGCAGAGGGCCAGAAGTGCTTTGGTTTCTTCGTGGGTTGGTCGCCGAACCAATCGTCGCCGTCGGGAACATAGTCGTCGGGCAACTCAAAGTCGTCGGTCTTCGGTCCGCTGGCCTCTGCGGCCTTCTTGGTCTTCTCGGCCTTCTGTGCCATCAGACCTCACCCCCCTCTTGCTTCATTCCGGGGCTTGCTGCCGCCACGGCATCACCCGCATCGGCGGCTTCAAGTTGCGATTCGACAATCTGCTGGTAGACGGGACTGCTGCTGAGCAGCTCTTGGTGTGTGCCTCGTCCGACGATCTCGCCGTCTTCCATCACCAGGATCTGATCGGCCTCGGTGATCGTGGAGACGCGCTGGGCCACGATAATCGTGGTCGCACCTGCGGTGGCATTCGGCAGCGCTGCGCGCAGCCGGGCATCGGTCGCGACGTCCAGTGCGGAGAAGGAGTCATCGAACAGGTAGACCCTGGGCCTTGCAACGAGCGCGCGGGCGATCGAGAGCCTCTGGCGCTGACCACCCGAAACGCTCGTGCCGCCCTGCGAGACGGGCTCATCGAGACCATGTTCCTTGTCACGGACAAAGTCCTCGCCCTGAGCGACCCGTAGTGCATTCCAGAGTTCCTCGTCGCTCGCCCGCTCATTTCCGAATCGCAGATTTGTGGCGATTGTGCCGGAGAACAGATACGGACGCTGCGGTACGAGGCTGGCGGTGTCTGCGAGCTGCGCGCGCGTGAGCAGCTTCACGTCGACACCATCGATCGTGACAGTGCCCTGTTGCGGATCGAAGAGTCGCAACATCAGATTCAGCATGGTCGTCTTACCGGAGCCCGTCGACCCGATGATCGCGGTGGTGCGTCCGGGCTCAGCGGTGAAGTTCACGTTCTTGATCACCGGCACCTCAGCGCCGGGGAACCCGAAGGTCACGTCATTGAACTCGATCCGCCCGTTGGCGGGCGTCGGCGCAGTCGCGGTCTTGGCGAACGACAGCTCCGACTCCGTATGGAAGAGCTCGCGCAGCCGCTCCGCGCAGACCACGGCTCGAGGAATCATCATCGTCATGAAGACGCCCATCATCACGGCCATGAGAATCTGCAGCAGGTACTGCAGGAACGCTGTCAGCGATCCGATCTCGACGAGGCCCGCGTCGACACGATGGCCGCCGAACCAGAGCACGGCCCCTGTCGCAACGTGCAGCACCATCATGATCACCGGGAACATGAGCACAAAGATGTTGCCCACCCGAACCGACACGTTCGTGATGTTTCGGTTGGCCTGCTGATACCGACCGGCCTCAAAGCCCTCGCGAACGAAGGCCCGCACCACTCTGATACCCATGATCTGCTCACGCAGGACGCTGTTGATGTCGTCAACGCGATCCTGCATCTGCCGGAATAGTGGCAGGAGGAGCCAGACGAGCAGCGTCACGATCACCGCGAGCACCGCAACCGAGACCCAGACGAGCCAAGCGAGTCCGGCGTCCTCTCGCAGCGCCATCACGATGCCGCCGATCGCCATGATCGGCGCGGTCACCATGAAGTTGAACGTCATCATCGCGAGCATTTGAACTTGCTGGACATCGTTGGTGCCGCGTGTGATGAGTGTGCCGGCACCGAAACGACCGGCCTCAAGCGTCGAGAGGGAATCGACCTTGCGGAACACGCGGCGGCGCAGATCGCGTCCGATTCCCATGCTCGCGCGAGCCCCGAAATAGACGGCCGCGACGGCGGTGACGACCTGCCCGAGCGAGCCGAGCAGCATGAGACCACCCGTGTTCCAGATGAAGTCGGTGTCTCCGGTGGCGATACCGCGGTCAATGATCTTGGCGTTGAGGCTGGGCAGCCACAGCGCGGCGATGGTAGAGAGCAACTGCAGCACGAGTACGGCGGCGATGAATGGCCAGTACCGTTTCGCATGGTGCAGGGTCAGCTGAAGCAGAGCCACAGGATTCCTTCCAGGGTGGTGGGAGAGATGCGCACAGGCTACCTGCAACCTCAGACATCACGATCCAGAAAGTGCGATGACCGGGAGAAAGGCAGACGGAGCGGGAGAAGTGCTACTGATGACACAATGTTCGGCTCGGCAAAGCTAGCAGAAACCTTCTCCCAGCGCTACCAGATGAGCTTCCCGCGGCAGAAGTCTCTCAGCTGTAATGGTTCTCGAAGCTGCGTCTGTGAAGCCGGTGAGCATGCCCCTCACCGCACCCGGAACGAAAACAGCCCCGGATCCCTCACGGGATCCGGGGCCGTCACTTCGGACGTCAGGCCTGTTTAACGGCCCGTCTCGACCCGCTCGGGCTTCTTCGGCTGCTCCTGCTCGCCGCCGTTATCCTGATCGTCGGTGTTGTCGTCCCCATCGTCGTCACCCTCGATTGCGCGAATGTAGTGGTGGACGGTGCCTTCTTCGCCGGAGGCGCTGACCCGGAACTGGTCGCCGGGGGTCGCTCCGGTGATCCAGAGGGTGCCCTCGCCATTGCCGTTGCCGCCTACAGTGGCGGCGAAGTCGCCGACGGGTGACCACTCGCCGGAATCGGGATCGAGGACCTCGATGTCTCCAGTCAGCTTCTCATCGGGCTGGAAACCGCGGAACTGCAGATCGACGCCCTCGGCGAGCTGCGCTACGGTCGCCTCCTCTGGACCGGTAACCGCAAGACCCTCGAGGATCGTAAGGTCGATGGACTCCGCGAACACGTACTGTGTCTCGCCCGCCTCGTCATCGTAGGCATAGCTTGCTCCGGCGGAATAAACCGGGTATCCGTCTGCGTCGGGTGCAACCGGAGTCGTCTCTTCGAGCGCAAGGTGACCTTCGAAGACACCGTCTCCGTCGTCATCGGTAATCTCGGCGCTCTCGACGAGCCCGCCACCGTTCTGCCCCATCGAACCGACGCTGATCGTGACGGTGTCGACTTCCTCGGGCACGTTGTCGACGGTGAACGTGATCCCTTCGCCCCAGCTGCCGGCCTTGAACGTGTCGTTGTCGATCTCCAGACTCGGCGCATCGCCGAGTGCAGCGTAGGCCGGCGCGGCCGTGAATGCGAGGCCGAGCGTGAGCAGCCCGGCCAGTGCGGCCTTCCCGCGGGTCTTCGTGAGCATTAATTTTCTCCCCTCGCGCAGCGGGTTTCCGCAGCGCGCTTGTGCCTATCGAATCTGGCGGCGAAGCGGAACAAGGCAGGCTCGAAGACGCGTCGCAGCCTTTCTAGGCAAACACACAGCTGAGGCGAATTCAAATGAATCGGCTAAATTCCACGAGTGTCGAGGAGCTCAACACATGCCGGTCGCTACTTCGCCAGGCGGGCGACGACAATGTCGTTCTCGAACGAGTCGCCGTTCTCCTCGATGATGCAGGTGATCACGACGAGCATTCCTGCCTCGTGGTACCAGATGTCTTGGTCACCGATCGCGGACTTGTCGATCTCCATTTTCTGATCCACGAGGTAGCTCTCGCCGCGATATGTGAACTCATCGTCCTTCTCAAGGGTGCGCAATTGATCCCCGGCGCATTCACGCTCGGGGTCGTCGCATGCATGAGCAAGCACGTAGTCGGTTCCGCCGTCTTCCGGGTAACCGTTGGCCTCGTCCACGACCTGCCAGAAGCTCTCGCCCTGGTCCGGCGGGTTCCAGACCTCCGAGTAGGGCATGAACTCGGTCGACGCGATGTCGACCTCGGGCTCGGGCGTCGGGGTCGGCGTGGGAGTGGTCTCGGGGGTGACCTCGGTCGGGGTCGGCGACGGTGCCGCCTCGTCGCTCGCCGGCGAGAAAAGGCCCATGACCGCAGCGACGATCAGTCCGACGATGATGAGCGCACCGAAGCCCGCGCCTGCGATCCATGGCCAGCGCTTCTTCCGGGTCCCCTCACCCGGGATCTCCTCGTCGTTCGGCATCTCATCCATTGCGAGCACCCTTCTCCTTCGCACGCGAGAACGGCGGCCGCGGAACACCGCGACCGCCGTCACACTCTACAGAATGCAGAGCCTCGAACTCAGGCGTGATGAATCAGTACCTTCAGAGTCCTGTCTCGACGCGGGCGGGCTTGCGAGGCCCAATAGGCGCGTCCGTGTTTCCGTCAGAAAGCTCCGGATCTTCCTCAGGGTTGTCGTCACCGGGGGTCTCGTCGATCTCCTCCTCCGGCAGGCAATCTCCGGTACCGAAGGTGAAGGTGTCTCCGCCGAAGCTCAGCGACTCGACCTCGGTACCAGTAGCACCGGTGAAGCCGACTCCGAGGATCTCGAACCTATCGAGCTCTCCCAAGAACTCGATCAGCAGTGTCTTGTTACCGCCGCCGAGACCGGTGCTATCGAGGAGAGGGGTGTCATCGCTCCATGTCCCCGTGCCTGCACCGAACCCATCAACGTTGCGCACCGTTGTGAAGGTCCGGGTCTCCCGACCGTTCTCATCCTCCTCATACAAGAAGACGGGCAGCTGCAGCGTGACGCTTCCATCCACGACCTCGACCGAGAGCGAATCGATCAACGCTGAAGCCTCTTCGAGGGTGTCAGGGCGGCCATCAACCGGGAAGCCCTTGAGCACCTGGGTCACGGTGCGCTCCACCGGGGCGAGCGTCGTCACCGAGCACTCGTTGAACAGGAGGCTCGCAGAAGTCTCGGTCCCTGGAGTGTCCACGTTACCGACGTGCCACTGGTCGTAGTTGAAGCCGTCTTCGGAGCCGTTGCCTCCGATTTCGAAGCCGGCGACGTCGTCCGGCCCGAGCTGATAGTCGGCCGCATAGGCCGGCGTCATGCTGCCGAATGCCAAAGCAGCCGCGGCCGCGGTGGCGAGGCCGAGCTTGAGTGCGCTGAACTTCTTGGAGCCCATAGCAGTGATGGTCATGATCCCCCTCATGTAATGCGGGCCTGAGCAGCCCCCGATAACTGCCCTTGACCCATCACTACAGGTGAAGCGCAGACTATTCAACACTAGGGGAATTCACAGCAAACGACAACTGCAGCTCAGAAAGTTTCTGAGAAACGCAACAGGCGGGACCACCCGAAGGTGATCCCGCCTGATTCTCGCGAAATGCGAAAGCTGCTTAGACGAGCTTGACGGGCGCGCCCGCTTCCTCGAGCTTCGCCTTGGCTGCCTCAGCGTCCTCCTTGCTCGCGCCCTCGAGCACGTTCTTCGGAGCCTCCTCGACGAGAGCCTTCGCCTCGCCCAGGCCCAGGCCGGTCAGCTCACGCACGACCTTGATGACCTGGATCTTCTTGTCGCCAGCGCCCTCGAGAACGACGTCGAACTCGTCCTTCTCCTCAGCAGCGGCAGCCTCGCCACCGGCAGCGGGAGCAGCAGCAACCGCGACGGGGGCAGCAGCGGAGACGTCGAAGGTCTCCTCGAATGCCTTCACGAACTCCGAGAGCTCGATGAGGGTGAGCTCCTTGAACTGCTCGAGCAGCTCCTCGGTCGAAAGTTTAGCCATTGTGTTTCTCCTTGATGTTTGCCCTCACGCGAGCGCATGAAGAGCGGGTCTTGATGTGTACCGAACTCGAGCGAGTTCTAGGCGTCCTGCTTCTCCTGCAGCGCGCCGAGACCGCGAGCGACCTTGGCGGGCAGTGCGTTGAAGAGCTGGGCCGCACCGACCAGGGCAGCCTGCATGGCGCCGGCGGCCTTGGCCAGCAGCACCTCGCGGCTCTCGAGATCGGCAAGCTTGCCTACCTCAGCGGCGGTCAAGGGCTTGCCATCGAAGTAGCCAGCCTTCACCACCAAAAGAGGGTTTGCCTTGGCGAAGTCGCGCAGAGCCTTTGCGACGGCGACAGCGTCGCCGTCGGCCTTCACGAATGCGAGCGCCGAAGGACCGGTCAGCTCATCGTTGAAGGCATCGATTCCGGCGTTGTTTGCCGCAATCTTGGTCAGCGTGTTCTTCGCCACAGCATATGACGCGTGCTCACGGATGCTGCGACGCAGAGTCTGCAGCTCGGCAACCGTGAGACCGCGGTACTCGGTCAGCAGAACGGCGCTCGACTCTTCAAACTGCTTCTGAAGATCGGCGACCGTAGCTTCCTTCGTAGCCATGGCGCTCCCTAGCTTGTCGTACCCGGGTGACGGACGTCATCCGGGGGCCACGTCTTCCGCTCTCTTCTCATGGGAAACGAGAAAAGCTCCGGCGCGCACGCACGGAGCTTCATCAGTGTTCCGAATCGCAATCCATTACACCGGGAATTCGTACCTGCGCTGGTCCCAGATTCACTCTCGCGAGCGAAGCTGGCGTTCCGAGACTCTTGCGAGTCTTACCTGCGGTCTTGGGCCATCGAGAATACTAACACAGCACCGCGGACTACGCTCAACCCTCCGGCTTGAGCATGTAGCCCGCCGCCCCTCGCTCCGCTCCGTGGGCTGCCGCTGTAGCGGCACCGCGGACTACGCTCAACCCTCCGGCTTGAGCATGTAGCCCGCGCCACGGACCGTGTGAATCATAGGTGGGCGATCCTCATCGATCTTCTTGCGCAAGTAAGAAATGTAGAGCTCGACGACCGTAGTCTTGCCGGTGAAAGCGTAACTCCAGACCCGATCGAGAATCTGCGCCTTCGAAACAACCCTCCGCTGATTTCTCATGAGGAAGCGCAGAAGTTCAAACTCAGTGCTGGTGAGCGGGATCGGCTCTCCCCCACGTTCGACTTCATAGCTTTCTTCATTCAACGTCAGGTCGCCGACACGGATGACAGGATCCGGATGCTGTGCCAACTCGCGCTGTGAACGCCGCAGCAACGCACGCAGCCGAGCATTCAATTCCTCAAGGCTGAACGGCTTGACGACGTAATCATCTCCACCCGCGGTGAGCCCTCCAACACGGTCATCGACGGAGTCTCGCGCGGTCAGGAACAACACCGGGACATTCGAACCCGCGCTGCGGAGCCGTGAAAGCACCTGCAGCCCATCGAAGTCGGGCAGCATGATGTCGAGCACCACGACATCCGGATCAAAGCTCTCAAGCTGCTCGAGTGCCGCGGCACCGGTGTCAGCCGTGGCGACGTCCCAGCCTTCGTAGCGCAACGCCATCGAGAGGAGCTGCAGAATCGATTCTTCGTCGTCGACGACGAGAGCCCGAACGCTTCCACCATCGAGTCGCTGCATGACCTCGTCACTCAAGCCGCACCGTCCCAGATGCCGCACGCCGTACTCATATCGCAGAGATTACACCGACGAGGTGGGAGAATAGGCAGCGATGGCTCTGCGCACCTCCCACCTCGAACGCATCGTCACCGACGGCACCGACCGCTTCGCGTGGCTTCGTGCGCGGTCCCGCGGCATCACTGCCACCGATGTCGCCAAGCTTTCAACGCCACGATCCATCGAAGCTGCGGCTCGCGAGAAGTTGCACGGCAGCCGATTCACAGGCAACGCTTACACCGAGCACGGCAAGGCTCGGGAACCGGAGATCGCCTCATGGGTGCAGCAAGAGCACGGCATCGCACCCAGCCAGGCGCTCTTCCACGCACAAACCGACATCCGCCACCTCGCCACCCCAGACGGGATCGTGCAGCGAGAAGCTGGTCATCTTGAACTGGCGGAGATCAAGACCACCAACAAGGAATGGCGTTCGATCCCCCGCCACTATCTGCGTCAGATCTGGTGGCAGCAGTATGTGCTTGGCGCCGAACGCACGCTCATGGTCTGGGAGCGCCACGAGGAATTCGTCCCTGTCGGAGAGCCCGAATTTCGGTGGATCGACCGCGATGAGAATGAGATCGCGCGGCTCGTAGACCTCGCCGGCAAACTGATCGACACATTGATCGAGCGCACCAGCTAGGGTCGTTCCGCTCGGTCGAAGCGCTTGCTCGAAGCACCTGTGCTGATTCCGGCTCTGCAGGCCCGCGGTGTCTTTGGAGCGTCCTCAACAAGAGTCACCGGCGTGACGTTGTAGATTGCCGAGCGTGCGACCAACTCCTCCCAGGGAGGGGTAAACTCTGCCGGCCCGATCAGCGAACGCGCCGGATATGGACCCGATCAGCAGCCACGAGTTCCGCGGCTACGCTGCAATATGACGGCACGTCTCAGAGGCGCAGGACCCTTAAGCCCGCTTAGGAAGCGTCGCAGAGGAGCGGGTCAACGGCGAACGTATGAATGACTTCGTCGTTTGCGTCGAGTATATCGATCTGACTCAACGAAGCGCCGCTTGCGGCGTGCACTTGTAGCCTCTGAAAACCCGGAGGCGGGTTCAACAGTCTGACCCAAACGACGCGGTCGTCGAGAGCGACGCAACTGTACTCCGCCACGTAGCCATCAGAGGTCTCGGATTCTGAATCTGGCTCAGGCTCAGGCTCAGGCTCAGGCTCAGGCTCAGGTTCCTGCTCTGGCTCTGGCTCTGGATTTGGATGCGTATCCGGCTGTGGTTCTGGCTTCGGCGCTGGCACCGCTGCTGACCCTGCTTTGGTTCCGCTGCCCCGCCCCTGGGCTTCCTGAGAGAGTGCCTCCCAGCGCGGTGTCTCGTCCACCGACACCGGGTAATCCCCGGGTGCGCCTGAATCACCGAGGTCTTCAGAATTTCCCTGGTCCTCGAGATCTCCGGAGTCATCAGTGTGAACCTTGTCCGCATCTTCGCCGCTGTTCTGAGCGCTGTGAGTAACTTCCGGTGCGCCCTGGTCTGCCTCGGCCGGGGTCGTCCGCGATGTGTCCGGGTCAAATAGTTCTGGAAGTACGACGGCCGATGCACTGACGACCACGGCGAGCACTGTGGCCGCCGCAACTGCCATGAACGTCGGAGCCGCTGTCAGCGTCCCGGTAGCCGCTGCGGCACTTCCTGCGGCTGTGCTTGCGGAACCCGCGGTGCCCGCAGTACTTGCAGTACCTGCGGTACCGCCGCCCGCAGGCACTCCGGCACTGGACAACGCAGGCGAGAACGCCGCTGCGGCAGCCGGCGCCGCCGTTCCGAGCCCCGAGAGCAGGGAGCCGGCCGACCCGACTCCCACGACCAATCCGGCGATCACGAGCGCGAGTTGCCTGTTCAGGGTGCTGAGTTCTCCCGCGGCTCTCCGGCAAGACTCGCACCCGTCCAAGTGGGCCGCCACCGCGCGACTCGCGGCGGCGGGCAGCTTTCCGCGTTGATACCGCTGCAGGTCCCGGATCGTCTCGGCGCATTCTGCTGCCGCCAGCTCCCGGTTGACATGCGCCTCGACCCACGCCGAACGAAGCGCGGTACGGGCACGCGCAGCCAAGGCGGACACACTATTGGCAGAGATCCCCATGATGCGCGACACTTCGCGCGGTGGCATTCCCTCGACCTCCGTGTACCAGAGCACCGTTCGCCAGCGCTCTTCGAGAGAAGCGTATGCTTCCGCGGCTGCATTCCGATCAAATACTTGGTCCTCCCAAGGACCCACGACGTTGAGATCCGGAACAGAATCGAGCCCATCGCTCGGAGATTCCTGCTGTGTGCTCCAGTCAGACGAGAGGGACCGGATCACCCGGTATAAGTAGGGGCGGAAAGCGCCGCTTGGACCTCGCCCATCTGCAATCAGCGCGAATATCTTCAGAAACGATTCCGCGACGAGGTCCTGTGCTTCCAGGTGCGGCGCCATCCCATGAGCGGCGGCGAGACCTGCTCGATGGTGGCGATTCCAGAGTTCGGCGAACGCGAGCGAGTCGCCGTCCCTGCTGGCAGCAAGCAGCTCACTGTCTGTGTGCTTACCCCATCCAGAACGAGGAATCCCGATTTTATTCACGGCTGCCGCCCTTCACAGAGCGGCTCTGCAACCCCAAACTGCCGCTTCTACGTACGAGCCCTTCACGGGCTTCTACCGATTTCCCCATCCCCAGTATGCGCACTGGGGCCGAGATTTGCACATGCGATGGGAGTACTTGAGGAATTATTTGCAAACTCGCGTCACGATCTCCTGGTTCCCGCGTGTTATGTGTGTGCCCGGCCTCTGCGTAGATTCCCCCAACCCCATCGCAGAGGTCGGGCCCCTGCGCTCGTCAACATGACGCGTAGTTCACCAGGGGAGGAACCAATGGAATTTCAGGCGAATCGAAACAGAGGGACGAATCGCGGCCCGCTGTTGCGCCGAGTAGTCGCGGGACTACTCGGCTTCGCGCTCGCGCTTACAGGTGCGGTGACGCTGACGTCAGCTGCGCAAGCTGCTGCCGGCACGGTGAACAGCATAGACATCACCACCATCTACGACGGCGCTCAAGTGCCGAACAGCGTCGATGACGACGCAAACAACGGCATCGTTGCCAGCAATGACGTCGTGGGGTTCCGCTGGGATCTGAACGCCACTGATCTCACCGACGGGGTATTCACTCAGACACTCCCTGAAGGCTGGACCTGGGACTCGACTTCGCTAGGCTCGCTCGACAGTTCGAGCAGCGCCTACCAGGCCACCTACGTGGTCTCCGAGGATGGTCGGACGCTGACCGCGACGGTGAGCATCGGCAATGGTTCGGGTAATCCGAGCGTCGTCGGCTTCGGCACCCTCAAAGCGATTCCCTCGAGCGACGTGCCGAACGGCAGTGTGTACGAACCCGTGGTCACGGCCGCAGTGGACGACACCGTCGAAACAGGATCCACCGACCCGATCGAAGTGCGCAACACACCGATGGCGAACATGACCAAGGTTCGCGGCGCCAACAACGTTCTCTCCGAGTTCGACTTCGGTTCAGGAGCTGTTCCGGCACGGTACATCGATTTCACTGTCGGCATCAGCGACGCTCGAACGGCTGTCGGCGCCCGCAACACGGAGGTTGCCCAACCGGTCGTCATCGACGACAGCTACACAATCCATGCTCCGGAAGGGTTCGAGAACATCGAGTTCGTGGCCGAGGTCGCAAGCATCTCCGAAGCCGGTGCTTCGGTAGGAATCGATCAGACCGGGCAGGAACTCACTCTGACATTCGACGCGTTCTCCCGTATCCCGAGCGCGTCTGCTGTGATCCGCTTCTGGGTGCCCGACTCGGCGGTTCCGGTCGATTCCTTGGGCGCGGTGAGGCTCGTCAACACGGTGGCGCCCTCCGACTGGAGAGACGTCAACGGTGATCCCGTCGAAGAAGTACCGAGCGGCAACACCGCCGAGGGTACCGTGGTGAAGCCCCCGAGCGGGCCCGGTGCGATCAGCCGTGGCAAAGGCGTCTACCTCTTCAATGATCAGGAAAGCGACTTCTCGATCTCCGGCGATCCTGCTCGAAGCGGACAACCCTATACCGTCGTCAGCGGTAAGGAGGTCTCCGTGGGGAGCACCATCGCCGCTCGCACCCAGTTGCGCGCCGGAATCGACGCTTCGCTCAACACGGTCACCGGAGCCAGGGACCTCGTCGCTTACGACTTCTGGGACGCAACCGAACAGCAGATCGTCGATGGCGCAGACTTCTTCGTTGGCGCTAACGGCTCCGCCAACTCGCTCGACTCAAGCGACTACACGGTCCAGTACACCTCGGGAACCGACAGGGACAACCCGGCGAGCAACACGTGGGTGAACTCGATTGCCGCAGCCGGCGGCGTTACGAACGTTTCCGGAGTTCGCATCGCCTACACCGCCGGCGAATGGGCATCCGGCGGTGCACCCGGCTCGTCCTACTTCGTCGTCGCGCTCCCGTTCACGATCGTGGCCCCGAGTGGATCGAGCGCTCAAGACCACGCACGTTGGTCCTTCACCGATGTGGACGGCGCTTCGCGAACCGCCGCCGTCACCCAGTTCGTGAACGTGGGCCAGTTCGCCCTGTCGGTCGACAAGACTGCTGATCGCACCTCGATCGTCAGCGGCTCCGATGTGCAGTACTCCCTGAAGCCCGCGGTCGATCGCGCACTGGGTGCGATCGAAGACGTAGAGGTACGAGACCTCCAAATCGTGGACACACTTCCAGCTGGGCTCGTCGCAGTCGACACCGACGACGTGGATCCGCCCTGGCAGGTAACTCGCAGCGGCAGCGCTGAGTCAGGTCTGACGCTCACATTCACCTATGACGGGGTCGTTACGACAGGCACAGTCCTTCCTGAGATCGACTACACGGTCACGACCTCGGTGCTCGCACCTGCCGACGCCCGCCTCGTGAACACCGCAGTTATCGACGCACGTAGCGCCACGCAGACTGTCGCAGAGCGGTCGGATTCCTGGACCACCACGGTGTACCAGGCAGAGGTGATCACCGAGGAGAAGGTGGTCATGGGCGAAGAAGAGATCGAAGTAGAAGATCCGCAGGTCTCCTGGGAAACCCGATGGTTCAACTTCCAGACCTCGAGTCAGGGCGAGAGCTACTTCGTCGATGTGTTGCCGTACAACGGCGACGGGCGCGGCACCGACTTCTCAGGAACTGCGAAGCTCGCCTCCGCAATGGTCACTGATGGGACCGGGAACCCCGCGGCCGATGGGTATGGTTCTCTCCAGTACACGCTCGATCCCGCCGCGACGGTGTATGCCGCCGAGGCGAACGACGCATCCATCAACTGGATCGATGCTGACGGTGTTGACCTCAGCACCCTCAGCGACGTCACCGCTCTGCGGGTCGTCGTGCACGACTTTGAAAGCGGAGCACCCGGTATCGGCGGGCTCCTGGTGACCATGGACGTTCAGGGTCAAAAAGCCGGAGACCGCTACGTGAACAACACGAATGGTTGGCTCGGGCACAGTGGGCAGCTCGGCCTGAGCAATCCCGCCGAGGTCAATGTCGTAGCGTCTTCGATCAGCGGCGTCGTCTGGCACGACGTCAATGGAGACGGAGTGCTTGACGACGACGAGACTCGTCTCGGGTCGGTGGCAGTGAACCTCATCGATGCAGCGGACAACGTGATCGCCACCGTCGACACGGAACTGGACGGAACGTATGTGTTCGACCAGTTGCATTCCGGTGAGTACCGGACGGCCGTCGATGCGTCGACGCTCGGGTTCCCTGCGAATCACGTGGTGGCGAATACGTACGATCTCGACGGGGACCTGAACAGCGATTCAGGCGTGATCGAGCTCGGCAAGGCCACGGATCGCACCGATGTCGATTTCGGCTACGTCACCCGCGTCTCAGACATCGACCTCGTGAAGAGTGGTCACCTTGCAGGAGAGGCGCGTGCCGGTGAATGGGTGAACTGGGAGTTCGTCATCACGAACACCGGCCAGAACCCGCTGACGGCAGTCGAACTCACCGACCACCTCGACGGCGTGGTCGACCTCGAGGTCGATTGGCCGGGCGAGGCGGGCGTACTCGCCGCCGATGAGAGCGCGCCGGCAACCGCCCGGTACCAGTTGGTTCAGGCTGACCTCGACCGCGGGTACGTGCACAACACCGCGACCGTCACCGGCTTGGATCCGAACAGTACTCTGGTGGAAGATCCTGCCGATGCAACGGTGACGTTGCCGGAGGGAGGCTCGCTGCTCTTGGAGAAGGACGGTGAACTCGTCGGAGAAGCGATTGCGGGCGGTGAGGTGCAGTGGAACTTCACCCTCACCAATACCGGCAACGTCACACTCGATGAGATCGAGATCTTCGATGACCTCGAGGGCCTCCACGATATTGTCTGGGGCGACTGGCCCGCAGCTGATTTCGTTCTCGCCCCGAACGAGAGCGTAACGGCCACCGCCGGATACACCTTGACACAGGCGGACGTGGACGCCGGATTCGTGCACAATACTGCGACATCGCAAGGGACGACCCCGGGCGGCGACCCCGTCCCGAGCAATGAAGACGACGCCACGGTGACGTATACGCCAGTCTCTTCGATCAGCCTGGTCAAGAAGACCAACGGCGTCGAGTACGACAGCGCACCCGGAGCCGAACTCACGGTCGGTGACGAGGTGGTCTGGACGTATGAGATCACGAACACGGGCAATACCACGCTCACCGATGTCGTGCTCGTGGACGATCAAGAAGGCTCCATCGCAGCACCTGCTGGGTTCGATGGCGTGCTCGCCCCTGGAGAATCAGTCGAGTACCGGGCCACAGGCGTCGCGACTGCAGGCGACTATCACAACGTCGCGGTCGTGACGGCGCACACCCCGAGCGGCCTGGGCGTCACCGCGGATGACGAGTCGTGGTACCACGGGTCGCCCGCGGCCGCCCCGGGTGGTCTTTCGCTGACGGGCACCTCAGTGCTCCCCCTGCTACTGATGGGCGCGCTGCTCATTCTGGCCGGTGCTGCGGTGTGGCTGACACGACACCGTCGGGCATAGACGAGTAGGAACGCAGCAGGGTCCGGCGCGAAATGCGCCGGACCCTGCTGCGTCGGTGCCGGACTCCGCCCCGTCGGTGCGGTCACTCGTCGCGATTACGTACGATCATCGTCGTCGAGGTAAGCGTGATCCCGAGCACGAGCAGCACACCCGCCGGGACCAGGTCGCCGAAGATCCAGCGTGCAGTGACCGGCAACAAACGACTTGTCCCAGATTCGAAGCCGGCCTCGCTGCCTTCGGGGAAGACCGTCTTCCCACTCTCCGTCGCAGTGAACGGGAGCTCCGCTTCGAGGTGAGCACCGTCGGTCGCAGTCGCACGAGCGATGAGCGTGTACTCCCCGGCAGCAAGGTCACCGGGCAGCGCTTCCTCGAAGCTCAACCACGCATCGCGATCCACCGTAGCCGAAGAGACCGTCGCACCTTCCGGCTCCAGCATGAGTACGCCCTCGGATCCACGCTTGAGGTCCGACCCCCACACCGACACCTCCGGGTGCTGCATCTCCACGCTTCCGTCGGCAGTGTCGCTCTCCGCATCCCCGTCAGGTACTTCGCCCGCATACTCATCGCCGTACACCGAGATCATGAGGCTGGGTGCAATGTTCAGTCCGTAAACGGCCGACATGCCGTACCCGAGCGACATGCCGGTCACAACGACCGCGAACACGATCGACAGGACGAAGTTCAGGTTCTTGGCTCCCCGCGCCACCGACGAAGCAGGCAGCCCGATTCCGTCGCTTGGGCATGCGGAACGGGCAAGTAGCGCGCCAACGAGCACGCCCGCGCCAATGATGACCAGCACGACGACCCAGATCCAGACCTGCAGCGCGGTTCGGGTCAGGTCGTAGACGATGAGACCCAGCACGAGCGCGATCGCGGCGGCGATGATCGGCGTCGCATATGCGAAAGCCGTAGTTCGCTGCGACGCCGTGCTGTCCGGCGCTGAGGTGACCGGCGCGGCACCCATTGAATGGACTGACTCGTGGGCATCGGACTCCGCCACCACGGACGCCGGCAGGAATACGAAGCCGGCGAGGATCAGCCCCACGACGAGCACGGTGTACAACACAATCGGCAGGTACAGATTGACGATGCGCACCGACGCTTCAGGGGCCGACTCGTTCATGAAGAACCCGCTCATGAACATGACGAAAACTGCCCACGTAGCGAGCGATGCCGCGATGATCAGGGTGACGCTCGCGAGCTGCGAGACGGCATCGACGAGCCTGCTGCGCGAAGTATCTCCCGCCTTGATCTGCGCGAGTCGCCTCTTGGCGAAGAGTGCTCCGCCTCCGAGCAGCGTGATCGCCCCGACGGTGAGATAGTGACTCCACGTCATCCGCTCGATGGATCCGACATCGCCGAAGAGCTCGTCGACACCGGTGACGATCTCGGCGTACTGGCCTGCGACGAAGAGCAGCCACGCCACGATCGTAGAAATCATGATCAGTGCGAGAGCGCCGACCGCGATACGGCGTGAGTCATCGTTCAAGTACGTCATATCCACATCATACGAAGTGCTGTATGCCGTGGAACAGGTAGTTGACGGAGGCCTCTAGACCTCTGCCACTTCTAGACCTCCGCGACGTCGAGAACTGTCGGCTTGAGCATGTTCTTGCCGGCAGCGCGGGTCTCGGCCACGAGCGTTTCGATGATGCGATCGATGATCGCGTCGGAAAGAGGCCCGGGCAGCGTGAAACGGATCGCTGTGCGCGCGAGATCGGGGTCCAAACCGATCGCGAGCAGGGCGGGCGACGGTTCGTCCTTGCCTGCGGCGCAGGCGGATCCTGACGACACCGCGATTCCGGCAGTATCGAGCGCGACCAGCAGAGACTCCCCGCTGATTCCTTCCACGACGAACGAGGCGTGCCCGGGCAGCCGCTCGGAGGGATGACCGGTGAGACGTGTGCCGGGCACCTCTTCGAGCATGCGGGTGACGAGGTCATCGCGACAGCGCATGATGTCGAGTGCCCGACTGCCCACGACTTCATAGGCCGCGTCAACCGCTGCGGCGAACCCGACGATGCCGGCCACATTCTCGGTTCCGGATCTCCGCCCGCCCTCCTGCCCCCCGCCGTGCAGCAGCGGTTCGATCGGCAGCCGCCCGCGCACGAGCAAGGCGCCGACCCCCTGTGGGCCGCCGAACTTATGCGACGCCACCGTCAACGCATCGACGTCTTCCCCGGGCCACGCTCCGTTGCCCAGCGAGATCGGCAGCGCAGCTGCGGCTTGGACGGCATCCGAGTGCACCACCGCGGCTCCCCGAGCCTTCGCAGCGGCGGCCAGCGCCGGGAGATCCTGCACCGTACCGACCTCGCCGTTCGCGAGCCCGATACTGACCAAAGTGGTGTCCGATCGGACCGCCGCCGACAGCCGCTCAGGATCAACTCGCCCGTGCGCATCGACTGGAACGACAGCCACTTCGTACCCGTGGACGCGCTCGAGAAAGCGACAGCTCTCGGTGACTGAGGGATGCTCGATCCCCGTGGTGACCAGATGCCTGCCGCGCGGATTCGCGAGGGCGAGTCCGATCACTGCGAGGTTGTTGGCTTCCGTTCCCCCCGAGGTGAACACGACCTCTCCCGGTCGCACGCCGAAGGCCTCTGCCAGGCGTCGACGCGCCCCGTCGACCAGCCCAGCCGCCCGGTGCCCCGGGGAGTGCACGCTTGACGGATTCGCCGATTCGGTCTCGAGAACGTCCCGCATCGCCGCGAGCGCCTCCGGGCGCAGCGGCGCCGTCGCTGCCGCATCAAGGTAGCCGTCCGTGGGCACCGGCCGCGCGCTCATGCTGCATCCAGACCGAGATCGAGTGCGCGCACGCCGTGCGTGATCCTCCCCACCGAGATGACCTCGACCCCGGTACCTGCGATCGCCCCGACCGTCTCGAGATTCACGTTGCCGCTCGCCTCGGTGACAGCCCGACCGTCGACAAGCTGTACACCGGCGTGCAGGTCTTCGATCGAGAAGTTGTCGAGCAGCACACCCGTGACCCCGGCGGCCAGCACCGGTTCGAGCTGCTCGAGCCGATCAACCTCAACGATGATCGACGTCGTATGGCCGGCACGGTCGCGAAGCTCCGAGAGCACTGCCGTCGTGCTCTCGGCATCGACTGCCCCGAGCGCGGCCAGGTGATTGTCTTTGATCATGATCGCGTCGGAGAGGCCGAAGCGGTGGTTCGATCCTCCGCCGACTGCGACGGCATGCTTCTCGAACGCGCGCAGACCCGGAGTCGTCTTGCGTGTGTCGGCGATCTTCGCCCCCGTCCCGGCAACCGCCTCGACATACTGCGCGGTGAGGGTCGCGATCCCGCTCATGCGCTGCACGAAGTTGAGCGCGATGCGCTCTCCGGTGAGCACGCCGCGCGCGGGGCCCGTCACCCGGGCGAGCACCGTTCCCGTGTCGAAGCGCGTGCCCTCGTCTGCGAGTTCGGTCACTTCGATGCGGCCATCCGCCTGTGCGAAGCACTCCGTGAGTACCGCCCCTCCCGCGAAGACACCGGGCTCACGTGCCACGACAGCGGTCGAGAAGATGGTCTTCGCGGGAACGGCGAGCTCTGCCGTCAAGTCGCCCCAGGGCGCGTCTTCTGCAAGGGCCCTCCGTACAGCGGTGGTGATGGTCTGTTTCGTCAGCACGTCTGCGCCTCTTTCACTGTGGGGATCGTCATTGCGGCCTGGCCGGGCTCGTGCAGTGCGGCGACGCCGGCCTGTACTGCTGACGCAGCTGTCACGGCTGGCACGGCTGGTACCGAGAGCAGACGCATGGAGCGCCGCACCGCCTGGGCGGGATCCGTCTCGGGGTAGTCGAGGCGCTGGTGCGCGCCGCGGGATTCGGTGCGCGCCTCGGCGGCCGCGGCGATGAGGGTGCGCAGCTCCCCGTTCGGCTGACCGGGTGTGCTTCCGCTTCCGCTTCCGCTTCCGCTTCCGGGAGCATCTCCCCAGACCTCGAGGTGTTCGGGGAATGGGCGGGCTTCGGGCCAGTCTTCGCGTGTCACCGCCGCGCGCCCCGCCCGAGAACCGAACACGAGCCCTTCGAGCAGCGAGTTCGAGGCGAGCCGATTCGCACCGTGCACTCCCGTGCTCGCGACCTCGCCGGCGGCGAAGAGCCCCGGCACGCTGGTTCTCCCGCGCGTATCGGTGACGATGCCGCCCATGCTGTAGTGGGCGGCCGGAGAGACCGGGATCGGCTCCCGCTCCCAGTCGTATCCGCGCGCGGAGAGCGCGGCTGTGATGCCGGGGAACCGTGCGCTGAGACCGGAACTACGAAGACCGGAGCTATTCAACCCCGTCGCGTCGAGCCAGACTGTGTCCTCACCGCGCTCCTCGAGCACGCGCTGTATCTCGCGCGACACGACATCGCGCGGCGCGAGCTCTGCAGCGGGATGCGCGCCGAGCATGAATCTCCGTCCCGAACCGTCGCGCAGCACGGCGCCTGCGCCGCGTACCGCCTCCGATACGAGCACACCGGTGCCGTGCAGCACCGTCGGATGGAACTGAACGAACTCGAGATCTGCGAGCAGGGCCCCGGCTCGGCCGGCGAGCAGCACGCCGTCGCCTGTCGCGCCCGCCGCGTTCGTGCTGCGCGGGAAGACTCCGGCGTATCCTCCGGTAGCGAGGATCACGGCGTCGGCGCGGATCTCGGCGGAACCGGCCTCGGCCGCTTGCCCCTCGTCGGCGCCGGCCGCGTCGACCACGCCCGCCCGATCCGGGCGCACGACGACTCCTCGGACCTCGCCGTCTCGCACTACCAGGCGCTCGGCGATCCTCTCGGAGAGCACTCGGACCCTCCCCCGCCGCACCTCCTCAGCCAGCTGGGTGAGCAGAAAGTCGTGCAGCAGCGCCCCGCTGCGGTCGCCACCGAGGTGCACGATCCGAGCGATCCCGTGCGCGCCTTCGAGACCGAGCAGTGGTCGGCCGTCCGGGTCGCGATCCACCGGCAGGCCGGCCGCCAGGAGACGACGCACCTCGCGGCGTCCCTCATCGGCCAGCAAGGCGGCGACGGCAGGATCGACGAGACCGGCGCCCGCAGCAATCGTGTCGGCTGCGTGATGGGCGGGGCGATCTCCCTCGGCGAGCGCGGCCGCGATGCCGCCCTGCGCGAGCCGCGTGTTCCCTCCGCTGCGCAGAGACTGCGCCCCGTCCAGACGTTCTGCGGCATGCAGCAGCGGGTCGGGTCCCGGAACCACGAGCAGCACGTCGCCGCCGGCATCCGCCGCAGCGAGCGCGCTCGAGATACCGGCGACCCCCGCGCCGACGACAACGACCCCCGAGTGCGTTGCAGTCATCGCGGAAGAACTCATGGTCGTGCGGCCAGCATGCGCTCGAGCGCGATGCGCGAGTCTGTCGCGACGCTCTCATCGACGATGATGCGGTTCGGGGTTTCGCCGTTCACGAGCGATTCGAGCGTCCAGGCCAGGTACGCGGGATGGATCCGGTACATGGTCGAGCACGGGCAGACCACGGGGTCCAGGCAGAAGATCGTCAGTTCGGGATGCTGCTGCTGAAGCCGGTTCACCATGTTGATCTCAGTGCCGACCGCGATCACATCTCCGGGCGATGCGGCCGCGATCTGCTTGCGGATGTACTCGGTCGATCCCGACCCGTCAGCGGCTTCGACCACGGCGGCAGGGCACTCCGGGTGCACGATCACCCGCACGCCCGGGTACTCGGCGCGGGCTCGCTCGATCTGCTCGACCGTGAAGCGCTTGTGCACGGAGCAGAACCCGTTCCACAGGATCACCCGGGAGTCGCGCAGCTGCTCGGCGGTGCTCCCGCCGTTCGCGAGGTGCGGGCGCCACAGCGGCATCTCGCTTTCAGAGATCCCCATCGCCTTGGCCGTATTGCGACCGAGGTGCTGATCCGGGAAGAAGAGCACCCGCTGCCCTCGTGCGAACGCCCACTCGAGCACCGTACGCGCATTCGACGAGGTGCAGACGATTCCGCCGTTGCGTCCGCAGAACGCCTTGATCGCGGCCGACGAGTTCATATACGTGACTGGAACTACCGATTGCAGCCCCTCAGACGTACTCTCGTCCCCGAGCGCAGCGGTGAGTTCGCGCCAGCAGTCTTCCACCTGGTCGATCGTCGCCATGTCGGCCATTGAGCACCCGGCAGCAAGGTTCGGCAGGATCACCGCCTGCTCCGATCCCGAGAGAATATCCGCGGTCTCAGCCATGAAGTGCACTCCGCAGAACACGAAGGCCTCCGCTTCGGGATGCTGCTTCGCCGCCTGCGCGAGCATGAAGGAGTCGCCCACGAAGTCCGCGTACTGCACGATCTCATCACGTTGATAGAAATGGCCGAGGATCCGCACGCGCTCACCGAGCTCCGCCTTCGCGCGCGCTATCCACTCGTGCAGCTGCGCATCGCTCGCCCGAGTGTAACGATCAGGGAGAGGGCCCTGCCTGGGGGCGTCGCCCGGAATCACATCGTCTACCGACGCACCGGGGCCGTATCCGGGCGATCGGTCGATGCGCCACGGATCGGTCGCAAGCGCGGATCCGCACGCGCTGACGGTCTTGCCCGTCGCACGCAACGCGATCGGGCGGCGATGCGATGAGGTCTCCGTGCGCCTCGGGGCCGTACGGGTCTCCTCCTGCTCGGCCGCGGCACGGATGAGCTGTTGAACGCTGGTCATGATGTCCTCCTCAAGCTCGACAGGGATGAGTTGTCGGGCTCCTCGGCAAATCGGTAAAGCTTCGCAGGTCGGTGGGGTGTACCGGTCAGTAGTTCGCCGGTGTCGACGAGCGTGCCGCTCGCGAGCATCTGCCGGCGGAAGTTCGCGGGATCGACGGGTGTGCCGAGGATCGCCTCGTGCACTTGTCGCAGTTGCGCGAGCGTGAAGGTCGACCCGAGGAATCGGTGCGCCACCGAGGCGTACTCCGTCTTCACTCGTAGGCGCCACAGCGCGTAGGCGATGATCTCGGCATGGTCGAAGGCGAGTTCGGGGAGACGATCCGCTGAGAACCAGGCGACATTCGGATCATGGTGAGACGAGGCTTGTGCGTCTCCGGCAGTACCTGTTCCCCTCGTGTCGCCTGCGACCTGCCCGGCCTCGGAGTCTCGCCGTTCCTGGGCTTCGAGACGGGCACGGGTCTTCGCCAACCCGGTGCGCGGTGCAGTAGCCGGCGGTGCTGCAATCAGCAGTGCAGCGGCCGGCGGTGCGGCCTCGTCCCACCGAGCAGGTGCTGTCGCGGCCGCCTCCGCCGACATCTGCGGCGACGATGCCTCCTGATCCAGTTCCCGCTCGCCGTAGAGCGCCCAATAGGCGATCGTCACGAGTCGTTGCGCCTCTGCTGAGCGCTCGACCGCGCCGAACGCGTAGAGCTGCTCGAGGTAGCCGGGTTCTCTCAGTACCGCGTCGTGCACCGTGCGGAGCGCCGTGTCCGAGAGCGTCTCGTGCCACTCGGTCGGACCTCCCGGGAGCGCCCAGCGACCCTCGAACGGGGGCCGGGTGCGCCGCACGAGGGGAATCCACAGCGTGGTCCCGGGCTCCTGCTCGAACGGAGCAGTGCCGTGAAGCGCATGCCCGACATGCGCGTCCGCGGGCGGTCGAAGGGCGAAGGCGACTGTGGAGACGGCGATCGCCGGCGGCAGCGTGCGTCGCTCGCTCACGCTCAGCCGCTCGAAGATCATGCGTCTCGCTCCCGGGAATCAACTTATAGTCATTGTGACTATAAGTACAGGCACCATGATACCCGACGTGAACTGGAGCGCGGATCTGGCGAGTGCTCGCCATACCCAGGGGTCAACTGCCCCCGGGCATCAGAACTGGGAGAAGAAGCTCGTCGTGCTCGATCCTGAGCCCCCAGAGCCGGGTTGCACAGTACCCGCCGCACCGTCGCCCGAGAAGCGCCCGGTTGCGCCGGCCGAATACTGGAGACTCTCGGTGTAGTTGCGCTCGATGAGGGCCTGCAGTGCGTCGACCACGACTTCGACGCCCGGCACATCGGGGACGAGAATCGCGTCGGATCCCACCATTATTTCGATATCGCCCGAGCCGAGCATGCGCTGCACGATGCCGCGCCGCGCACGAACTTCGCGCACCCGACTGAGCGGCACTTCCGAACGGTACCGGACGAACACGCCGCGCCGCAGCACCACCCGTCGCGTCGTCACCGACACACGCTCCGTCGACCAGAACAGCAGCGGGAACGCGACGAGCAGCAGCAGCGCAAGCCCAGCTCCCACCGCCGCGAGCACGTTCTGCCAGCTCTGCGCGAACGATCCCAGCCAGATTCCCGAAGCTATCGCGATCGCGAAGAGAGCAAGCACCGGCAGCACGAGCCTGCGACCGTGCCTGCGGAGGCGCAGGACGACGACCTCCGGGCGCACAGGCGCATCGAGCTCCTCAAGTGCGTCGTTCTGGAGCCTCTCGTCTTGACGTGGACGGCGTGCCATGGAGACTATGCGTTCGACTGCTCGCCGGTGTCCGACTCAGCGGACGACGAGCTCTCGTTCGAGCGACCGACTACCCGACCCACAACGTCTTCGCCCTGAGCACGGAGCTCCTCAGCACGATCCCGGATCTCCGCGGCCCGTGCACCGAACGTCTCCGACTGGTTGGAGCGCTCGGAAGATTCTGAAGCTTCGGCACGGTCGGAAGGCTCGGCACCGTCGGTGCGCTCCCCGCTCGCCACGCGCTCTGCCCGCTCGCCACGCGAGGCCCGCCCTGCGGCGGAACCCGCGGCACTGCCCGCGACCGCGCCGTTGAGCATGCCGACAAGGTCGATGCCGACAGTGTCGCGCGCCATGTCGAGCAGTCCCTTGATGTTGCCCATCGCGTCGCCGGCAACCTTCGACGTGCCGTCGGCCGAGACGACCGTCATCGTGTCGATCGCGCTGATCGCGTTCGCGTACTCGCCCGCGATACTCGGCAGCAGCTGGATGAGCTCCTGCGCGAGGACCGCCTGGGACTGCACCTCGAGTGCACGCGCGCGAGCATCGATCGCGTCGGCTTCGGCAGTACCCTTCGCACGCAGCGCCTGCGCCTCGGCCTCGCCCTCGGCCGCGAGCGCCTCGGATGCCGCGATACGTGCAGCACGGCTCGCCAGACCCTCTCGCTCTGTCGCCTTCGCGCGTCCTTCAGCTGCGGAGACTGCGGCCGCGGCGTCTGCCTTGGCGAGCTGCTCGACTCGGTACGCCTCCGCCTCGGCGACGGCGCGCACATCGGCGTTCAGCTGCTCCTTCTTCAGTGCCACCTGACGTTGCGCGGTGAGCTCCTGCTGCTCGACGATGGCCTGCTGCTGGATCGCCTGCTCGAGCGGCTCGGCCGCGGACGCCTGCGCGCTCGCCTTGTCGGTCTCCGCCTGCACGGCGGCCTGGCGCAGCTTCAGTTCGCGGTTGCGGTCGAGCAGGTGCTGCTCGGCCGAGATCTTGGCCTCCTGCGATGCCTGGTACGCGTTGGTCTCGGCGATGTCTGCGGCCTGACGCACTTTGGCGGCCTCAGGGCGTCCGATGTTCGCGATGTAGTCGGCGCCGTCACGGATCTCCTGGATCTGCAGCGTATCGACCACGAGTCCCTGTTTCGTCAGGGCTTCCTCCGCGGCTTCGAGCACGCTCTGTGCGACGACGGCGCGATCCCGAATGATCTGCAGCACCGTGAGGCCACCGATGATCGAACGCAGCGAACCCGAGAGCACCTCCTGCGTCGACTCGTCGATCTCATCAGAGTTCGAGAGGAATCGCTGGGCGGCGGCCCGGATCATCTCCTGGCTGCCCCCGACCTTGACGACCGCGACCGCCTGGGCCTGCATCGTGATGCCATCGGTCGTCTGCGCCTCGGTCGTGATCGAGAGGCGACGCGAACGCAGCGAGATCGTGAACGACTTCTGCACGAACGGCAGTACGAACACACCACCACCGGTCACGACCTTCTGACCGGAGAGGTCGCGAGTCTTCTGTCCCTCGGGGCCCTCGACCTCCTTGCCCTTGCCGCCGGTGACGATGATGGCCTCATCGGGCTTCGCGATGCGGTATCGCTTGATAATGACGAGCGCGATCAGCACGAGCGCGATGACGGCTCCGAAGATGCCGACGATCGCCGAGCCGGCGAACAACATATGGTGCTCCGTTTCTATTCGGTGCGGAATGGTCAGTCTACGTCGACGAGCGGCACGACACTCACCGACGTCGCAGTGATAATGCTCTCGATGCGCACCTTGCTGCCACGAGGCAACGCCGTGTCACTGGTCGCGGAGAGCGACACGCGCTCTCCATGGCGGATCAGGGCAACCTCTCCCAGGCCACCCGCCGGGATCCCGAGCACGACGGCCGCCTCGGAGCCGACGAGTTCGTTACCGCTCACGGCGGTTGACGACTCCGCGCCACGAATCAGGCGCGAGAGCCACCAGGCCGCGGCGCCACCCACGAGACCTGCCAGCGCACCGAGCAATGAGGCCATCGAGGCCCCCATACCGGCGCCAGTACAGGCGAACGCGGTGAATCCGAAGATCGAAGTGAACGCCGCGATCGTCGTAAGACTCAGCGGACCGTCGCCGAAGTCGAGCACGTCGAAGATGCCGTCAAGCACGAGCGAGACGAGCAACAAGACGCCGCCGACGATGCCGATCGCGAGGAAGACGCCGCCCTCCACGAGGGTTCCGCTGAGGAGCTGGTCGAACCAGTCCAGCACTGCATCCATGCGCGCCTCCTCTCGTCGCCTACTTGAAGTGTATCCTCCGGTGCTCGCTCAGATCCGAGGAACCGAAGTGAGGAGCGCGCGCGTGTACTCCTCCCGGGGCCTCCGAAACAGTTCGCGTCCGCCCTGCTCGACGACCTCGCCGCCACGCATTACGAGCACCCGATCGCACACCTCGTGCACGACGGCGAGGTCGTGGGAGATGAGTACGAGAGTCAGACCGAGTTCGCGCCGCAGCTCGCGAAGCAGGTCGATGATCGCTGCCTGCACCGATACATCGAGGGCGCTCGTCGGTTCGTCGGCGACGAGCACCCGGGGTTCCACGGCGAGTGCCCGGGCGAGAGCCACCCGCTGGCGCTGACCCCCGGACAGCTCATGCGGGTACGCTCGGGCGATCTCCGGATCCAGGCGCACAGTCTGCAGCAGGGTGCTGATCCGAGACTTGACTGCCTCTCGTGGAACGAGTCGGTGCACGCGCAGTACCTCCCCGATCGTCTGCCCGACAGTCATCCGCGGGTCGAGCGAGGAATAGGGATCCTGCGGCACGAGCTGCAGCAGTCGACGCTGCTCTCGAGTGCGTCGCCGAGTGAGGAGAATCTCGCCCGGATCCTGACTCCCGAAGCGGATCTCGCCCCCCGCCGGAAGCTGCCCGATCAACGCACGGGCGAGCGTCGTCTTTCCTGACCCCGATTCGCCGACGATGCCGAGCGCTTCACCCTCCGCGAGATCGAACGTGGCCGATGCGACTCCGATTGCGGGCCCGTATCGAACGCTGAGGTTCCGCACGCGCAGCACCAACGGTCGGGGTGATACAGATGCGGATGGCAGTTCAGTGTTGCTCGACGGCACAGTCTCGTCTGGCAGCGCTGTCTCGCCCGGCAGCACCGCCTCGCCCGGCAGCTCGGGCAACCGCGGAACCGCCTCCAATAGACGTTGCGTGTATTCGGAGTCGGGCGTTCCGAGTACGAGTTGCGTGTCCCCCTGCTCGACGATCCTCCCGGCCCGCATCACGGCGATCCGCGAGCAGACGGAAGCGACCACTGCGAGGTCGTGGCTGACGAAGAGGAGTGTCAACCCATCCTCACTGCGGAGCTCATCGAGCAAGTCGAGCACCTGCCGCTGCACCGTCACGTCGAGCGCCGTCGTCGGCTCATCGCACAGCAGTACCGCCGGTTCTGCGGCGAGCGCCAACGCGATGACCACGCGCTGGCGCTGCCCGCCGGAGAGCTCGTGTGGGTATGAGCGGAAGATCCGCCGCTCCTCGCCCCCACCCGAAGCGAGATGCACGCGCCGCAGGAGGGCCCGGGCCCGGGCCTGTGTGCTTCGCTCGGACCTGGCTCTCGCGCCGGTCCGTGCCGTCGGTCCCATCTGTGCTGGCGCCCCCGATTGTGCTGACGCCCCCGACCGTGCTGGCATTCCAGTACGAGCTCGTCGAGCATCGGTCGCGCGAATCACCTCGACGAGCTGCGCACCCACGCGTGTGAGCGGATCGAGCGCCGTGAGCGGATCCTGAAAGACCATGCCTGCCGAGCCACCGACTGCGACAGAAGATCCTTCTGCGACCACGGTGCCCGTGGGCAGCATGCCCAGCACGGCGCGCAGTGTCAGACTCTTGCCGGATCCGGATTCACCCACGATGCCGACAGCCTCGCCGGGCTGCACGTCCAAGTTCACGCCGTCGACCAGCGGTGCAGCGTCGACGACGGCGTCACGGGCCTCGATGCGGAGGTTGCGGATCCGGATCTCACCCACCGCGGAACAATGAGGCGCAATCTGCTGCTCCGACGCTCGGATAGCAACCGATTGCGACGCATTGCCGCGGGGGCGGGAGCGGCGGCGGGGACTGTGCCGGGATCCGGAGCGGAGGTGGCGGGTACCGACGCGGGGGCGAGACACCGACCTCGCGGGCCCCGCAACCCGCAGCGCATCTCCGACCCCATCGCCCAGAAGCGACAACGAGATGCCCGTGACGACGACCGCGAGCCCGGGCAGCGCGCTCAACCACCAGTGGGTCGTGACGAACTGCTGCCCGTCGCTGATCATGGTGCCCCAGTCGGGGGTGGGCGGCTGCACGCCGAGCCCGAGGTATCCGAGCGTGACGATCGCGACCATGATGAGCACGATCTCGGTCGCAAGGAGAACGACCGCCTGTGGAAGCACGTTCGGCAGCATGTGCCGCAGCAGCACCCGGGCGTGCGACAGACCCGCCCCGCGGGCCGCCTGCACCCACCCGGCGTCGCACAGCGCCGCCACAGTCGCGGCGACGACACGCGCGTACCCGACCCAACCCACGAGTGCGAAAGCGACGATGATGCCGCTCTCACCGGCTCCCACGGCAAACACGATCGCGATCACGATGACGTAGAACGGGAACGCGATGACCGTGTCGATGACGCGTGAGGCCACCCAGCGAACCGGGCCGCCGAAGTATCCGGCGATGAGCCCCACAAGCACGCCCGTCACGAAGGGCGCGATCGCGGCGGCAATCGCAATGCGCAGGTCGGTACGCGCCGCAAACAGCACGCGCGACAGCACATCGCGGCCCAGCTGATCCGTGCCGAACCAGTGGGCAGCCGACGGTGGCTGGAGCCCACCGGAGAGATTCTGCGCGCTCGGCGAATGTGGCGCGATGAGGGGCGCGAACAGTGCGAGCAGCAGGATCGTGCCGAACAGCACGGCGCCCCAGAGCAACGCAGGGCTGATCCTGCGTCTCATGCGCATGCCGCGCATGCGCGCGACCCTCATGACCGCCCCCTCATCTGCGCCATCTTCATGCACACTCGCCTCATGCTCGCCGCCTCGCCCGAAGCCGCGGATCGAGCGCCGCCGACAAGGCCCCGACGACGAGGGTCACGATGACGACCATGAGCGCGCAGTACAGCGCCACCCCCTGCACGACCGGAAAATCGCGGTTGCTGATGGACTGAAACAGCAGCATACCGAGGCCGTTGATGCCGAAGACCTTCTCGACGACGAGCGTGCCGCCGATGAGATATGACACGTTGACGCTCAGCAGATTCAGCGTTGGCAGGGCGGCACCTCGCAGCACGTGTCCCAGCATGATGGAGCGCTCAGGCAGGCCTGCGGCGCGCAGCGTCGTCACGAAATCAGCCGAGAGCACCTCGAGCAACTGCGCCCGCAGCGACCGGATGAGCGGAGGAGCCATGCCCAGCGCCACAGCGAGGGCCGGCAGCACCAGACTGCGCAGCGTGCCGAAGGGTCCCGATCCGACGCCCCCAACCGGAAACCAACCGAGTCCGACCGCGAACACGATGATGAGCAGGAGGCCGATCCAGAAGAGTGGCATCCCCATGCCGATAGCGGGCAGGATCCGCACCGCCTGATCGACCCAGCCGTCCTTGCCGCGGGCGGCCGCGAGCGCGAGCGGCACCGTGATGAGCACCGCGAACAGCACCGCGAGGCCGACGATGCCGAGACTGACCGGCGCACGGTCGAAGATGAGCTCGCGGGTCGAGGTGCCGGTTGCGAGCGACGCCCCCGTGTCGCCGTGAGTGAGGAGACCGCTCACGAATGCGCCGAGCTGCTGGACGAGCGGCAGGTCGAGACCGAGCTCGCTACGCAGCTCCGCTACGGCTTCGGGTGTGGCCCGCTCGCCGAGAATCATGGCGGCGGGATCCCCCGGCACCAATCGCATGAGGAAGAACACGGCGAGAACGACCCCGACCATGACCGGGACGACGACGGCGAGCGTGCGAGCGATCGCGGGCAGCACTCTGGCGAGCGTGCGCAGAACGCTCAGCCCGATCCGCCGCAGCACGCCGCTCCTCTGCAGCACGTCGCCTCCTCACGTGTCCGCAACCGTGTCTGTCTCTGTGTGTCTGTGCTTGCACCTGCACCTGCACCTGCACCTGCACCTGCACCTGCACCTGCAGAAGATATGGGATCAGCACGTAGATATGCCGAATTTCCGATTTTTAGCATATCTAGGCGCTGATCCCATATCTTCGTGCAAGACCTCAGCATGCGAGACCCTGCACACTGCGGGCCGCAGCCGGCCAGAACCTTCGTACCGAGAGCCGCAGCAGGCCAGAACCTTCTTGCTGAAGTCTCAGCATGTCGAGCCCCGCGCCTACTCTTCGAGCCAGGCGTCCTCGAATCGGACGGAGTGGTTCGGCAGCACGGTCAGGCCGTGCACCTCCGTCGTCGTGCCAGTGAGCGAGGCGGGGAAGAACAGCGGGATGTACGGCACTTCGTCCGCGAGGATCTGCTGGATCTCAGCGTAGATCGCCGCGCGTTCGTCGCCCTGCGGAGTGGTGCGCCCCTCGTGCATGAGCTTGGTGACCCGGTCGTCGGTGAAGTGCGTCCAGTACGACTTGCTGAAGCCCTCCGGATCCGCCTGGAACGTGATGAACCCGTTGGGGTCGGGCGCATCCGACTGACCGCTGTTGATCATGAAGTCGTAGTCGTAGGCGAAGAAGCGCTCGCGGAATGCCGCGATATCGACCTGCTCGATTTTCACCTCGATGTCGATCTTGGCGAGCGACTCCTGGATGATCTGCGCGATCTGCGCCCGTTGCGAGTTGCCGCTCGCGATCAGCAGTGTGATCTCGAAGCCGTCAGGGAACTCGGACTCGGCGAGCTCATCTTTCGCAGCGTCGACATCGAAACCGAGCGCCTCGACACTGTCGTTCGCGGAGTACTGAATGGTCGGCGGCAGCAGCGCGTTCGCGACCTCGGCGGTGTCGAAGGTCGTCGCGGTCGCGATGCCCTCACGGTCGAGTGCGTGCGCGATGGCCCGGCGCACGTGGCGATCGGCGAAGAACTCGTTCTGCGTGTTGAAGAACACTTGCTCGGTCGACCACGCCTCACCCGAGTGCAGCTCGGTCGCAGCGTTCCCATCGATGTCTGACGCGTTCGCCGCCGGCACCGTCTCGATCGCATCGATCTGCCCGGCGATGAGTTGCTGCTGCAGCTGGTTGTCGTCGGCCACGAACTTGTAGACGAGGCCGTCGAGGGAGGGCTTTCCCTCCTGCCAGTAGTGCTCGTTCTTCACGAACGTCAGGTCGCCTTCCGGATCCCACTCGTCGACGACGAACGGTCCGGTGCCTACGGGATTTCGGAAGAAGTCCTCCTCCGAGACGCCGCCGAAATCGGCGGGCAGCACACCGTTCGAGAAGTTAGACAGCTCCGAGAGGAACGGCGTGTACGGTTCGCTCAGCGTGATCACGACCTCGCGATCACCGCTCGCCTCGACGGAGTCGACGGGCGCCCCGATCTCGAGCGGGCCCCCGAGTTCGAGGTGACGCTCGAGCGAGAACACCACGTCGTCCGCGGTGACCTCGGTCCCGTCCGAGAAGAGGAGACCCTCGCGCAGAGTGAAGGTGTAGACGAGGCCGGCGTCATCCACCGCGTACTCTTCGGCGAGCCAGGGCTGGATCTCACCCTCCGCGTCGAAGGAGACGAGCGGTTCGAAGATCTTGTCGATCGCGAACGCGTTGTTCGCCGTGATCTGCGTGTGCAGGTCGAGGTCGTTGACCGCAGCGGTGCGGCCGTAGGTGAGCGTGCCGCCGGCAACCGGCTCGCCGCCTTCCTCTGGCTGGTCGGTTCCGGAGCAGCCCGCCAGCAGCAGCGCAGCTGCGGCGAGCACGGCGACGGCGCGGAAGCGCGGCGCCTTCTTCGGGATCGGGGTCACTGGTGTTCCTCTCGGTTGGGGTGTGCGTGAATGAGTCTGGGAGGATCCGGAACGATCGTCTCGCCTCCGAGCAATATCGCGGAGATCGCGTCAGTACTGCGGGTGGCATCGGGCTCGGATGCAGCGGTGCGGGTGCTCGCGGCGCTGCTGAGTGCGCCGGGGCCCCAGGGGTTCTTGCGCAGGATCAGCGCGTCGGCGATCTCCCCGACCGCGATCCGGCCGCTCGGCGCTGAGGGATCCGCTCGGCGCAGAAGCTCGGCTCCGCCGCGTGTGGCCGCGAGCAAAGCCTCGCCAGGGGTGAGCCCGGTAGCAGGGAGGAGACGAGTAGCAGAGATGGCTCCAGGTGCGGGATCAGGACGTTCAGGAGCGTCAACCCCACCGAGATGACCAATATCGCCGACGAGTGCGTCGAATTCGAGCAGATTGGTTCCGTGTTGCTCGGTCGTGCCGTAGTCCGTTCCGAGCGCGATGTTCAGCCCTGCATCCCGAGCGCGACGGACAGCTTCGGGGTGGGCGCCGACGGCCTCGTCGACCCTGGCGCGGAGCGCGGCAGGCAGCTGACCCCGGGCGATCATTTGCTGCACGAGACGGTAGATGCGCAAGGTGGGCACGAAGGTCATGCCGTGTGCGGCAGCGGCGCTCGCCTGCTCGTCGGTCAAGAAGATTCCGTGCTCGATGCTCCAGGCCCCGACTTCGATCGCGTGATCGATAGCGGGACCGCCCCACGCGTGGACCATCACACCGGCACCCGCTGACGCAGCGGTGCGCACGGCCTCGCGCATCTCATCTTGCTCGAACACCGGCTCCAGCCCCGCCCCGGGAGGCGACGTCACCGATGCGGTTGCGACGAGCTTCACCCACTGCGCTCCCGCGTCGAGCACCTGCGCGACAGCGCGCGCCATGCTGCCCGCCTGATCGACGGCCGCGCGATCCAGCATCGAAACCGAGGTTTGCACCCGCGGCCCCTCTCCGAGAGGCGAACTTCGGGTGAGCGCAGGCGTAAGCCCACCGGCATCGCGGCAACTGGTGACGCCGGCGTGGAGCGTCGCACGCAGCGCACGGCGCGTCTCACGTTCAAGAAGGTCAGGATCGCCGCTCGGGCGATGGGGCGCATCGAAGCGGTGCCATGCAGCGTGCAGGTGCGCGTCGACGATGCCTGGGATCAGCCAGCGAGGCTCCTCGACGGACTCCGTGGTGGGCGTGATCGAGGTGAATCGCCCGCGGTCCCACTGCACGTCGCACGGTGCCGAGAACCCTCCGAGTGCGTCGAGCACGCGAACACCGCGGATTGCTCCGCTCGCGCCCACCAATTGGTCCATGCAAAAACAGTACGTCCAGGCCCAGCAATGGACCATTCTGTGTGACTTCGAGTGGACCACTCCGGCCTCGCGCGCGGTCAGAGCGCCGTCCGACCGCCGGTAGAATATCGGGGTGACCAGCCCTCAGGAACTCCCCCAGTCCTCGCGCAGCGCGACGGTTCTGCTGCTGCTCCGCTCCGCCTGCCACCTCGCGGCCTTCATCGCGATCACGGTCTGGGGCTTCGTCTCGTGGCCACTGCCCTTCCCGGGCGTGCTCACCGGCCTCGGATTCCTTGTCGCGACAGTGATCATCTGGGCGCTCTTCCTGTCACCCCGCCCCGTGCTGCGCACCGACCGCTTCGGCCAGGCGCTTGTCGAGCTGCTGCTCATCGCAGCCGCCGTCGCCGCGGTGCTCGACTTCGGCTGGAACTGGATCCTCGCCGCCGTGCTGGGGCTGTTCGCCGCAACCGTCGGCTACCTCGCCTCCACGGCTCCGCGCTGAGCCGCGCTCAGGCGGCTCAGCGCACCGACACTCTCAGCGCACCAACACGTTCAGCCCGCGCAAGCGCACACGCGCGGAATCATGATCAGTGCACCGGCGCGGGCCGTTGGTGCAGGAGGATGTGCTCGTAGTAGTCGCGCAACTCGAGTCGCGAAGCAGCTGCCCGGTCGACGATGACGGTCACCGCCGGATGGAACTGCAAGACCGTCGCCGGACAAATGCTCGTCACCGGGCCCTCCACCATGCGCGCCACGGCGTCGGCCTTCTCGAGCCCCTGCGCGACGAGCAGTAGCCGCTTGGCATCGCGGATCGTCCCGAGTCCCTGCGTGATGCAGTGCGTCGGTACTTCTTCGAGGGAATCGAAGTGGCGCGAGTTGTCGATACGGGTGCGCGGCGCGAGCGTCTTCACGCGCGTACGCGAGTCGAAGGCCGAAGCCGGCTCGTTGAAGCCGAGATGCCCATTTCCGCCGATGCCGAGCAGCTGCAGGTCAACGCCGTCGACCTCGGCTATCAACCGCTCGTAGTCGGCGCAGGCCGCGTCGAGGTCTTCCGCCGTGCCATCGGGCACGTGCACCCTCGCGGGGTCGAGACGGAGCGGCTTCGTGACGCGCTGCTCCACGAAGGCTCGGTAGCTTGCCGGGTGATCGGCGGAAAGACCCGCGTACTCGTCGAGGGCGAAGGCCTGGACCCCTGCGGTATCGAGCGATCCGTCTTCAACGCGACGCGCCAATTCCGCGTACGTGCCCTCTGGGGTGGATCCAGTGGCGAGCCCGAGTACTGCCGGGATACCCTCGGCTGCGCGTTCCCGAATGACCGAAGCCATCAGGTCGGCTGCGGTGCGTGCCACCTCGGCCGGGTCTTGAACGATGACGACGTGCATGGGTTTCTCCTTCGTCGATCCGTCGCGGCACGACCCGCGGTGCGTCTCCACAATATCGCGGCCGGGAGGGCCTTGCGGTCAAGGGGCTTGCGGTCGGGCGCATGAGCGCTAGCCTTAGGTTATGACTGATCTGCGACTCGAAGAGCTCTCCGCGACGACGATCGTCGCCGTCAACAGCCTGGGCATGAAGCCTGGCCAGGAGCAGTTCATCACGCCGGTCTCATATGCGGCAGCCGCGGCAGTCATTCGTCCGCATACCGCTTGGCAGCGTGTCGTGCTTCGCGGCGACCGTGTTGTCGGTTTCATCCACGGCAACTTCGATCCGGAGGCGCCGCAGGAGGAGTTCCGCGCAGCGCTCTGGCGTATCAATGTCGATGCCGAAGCACAGGGCGCGGGCGTCGGGCGTTTCGCGGTCGAATCGCTGATCGCAGAAGCCCGCAGCCGCCAAGTGGGGCGCCTGACGGTGCTCTGGGAGCAGGGTGACGACAGCCCCGAGCCATTCTTCCTGCGCATGGGATTCGCACCGATCGGCGAGACCCCCTACGGGGAGGTCATCGGCGCGATCGACCTCTAGTCGTTGGCGCCTCCGAGAGGGGCGGTCGCATCGTTCAGCGGACGAGGCATTGCGATCTCCCTCATTTCGTCTGTGCTCTTCGCGGGCATGTACTACGCGACGCCTCGTCTCTCACCGCTGCCGGCAGACACGATCTGGGCGGTGCGCAATCTGATCACCGTGCCATTCGTGCTGCTCGTGATCTTCGCGACACGGCAGCAGATGCACGCCACGGGGCTCCTCTACCGGATGCGCCGACGCCCCGCTCTCATTCCTGTCGTGGTGCTCTGCGGTTTCATCGTCTCGACACAACTCTGGCTCTTCGGCTGGGCGCCCTTGCACGGACGAGGCATGCAAGTCGCCCTCGGATACTTCCTGCTGCCCCTCGTGCTCGTCGTCGTCGGACGCTTCCTCTACCGAGATCGAATGGTCTGGTGGCAGTGGTTGGCCTGCGGGATCGCGGCCGTGGGCGCGGGTTTCGAGATCGTGCGCGTCGGCGGCATCTCATGGGAGACCCTGGTCGTTGCGCTCGGCTATCCCCTGTACTTCGTGCTGCGTCGCGCGATCTCCTCCGAGCACATCGGCAGCATGCTCTGGGAGTTCGTGGCCATGTCACCCATCGCCGTGTACTTCCTCATAGTCGAGCTGACGAGCGGTTCTGCGTTCGAGCAGAACTCATCACTCGTCTGGTTCGCCCCGCTCTTCGCAGTGTGGTCTGCGGTGGCGCTGCTGTGCTATCTCATCGCTTCGCGCCTGCTCGCTATGAGCCTGTTCGGCCTTCTCAGTTACGTCGAACCATCGCTGCTCGTCGTCGCCTCGATGCTGAATGGCGAACGGATCTCCTCGGCCGAAATGCCGATCTATCTCGCGGTGTGGAGCGCCGTACTCGTGCTGATCGCAGGCGGCGTTTCGGTGCTGATGCGTTCACGAAGACGCGGCTCGGGGGGAGGCAGTATCGGCGAAGCTCCTCCGGAGTCCTAGGACGCTGCAGAGCTGCAAGAAACTATGACGCCGTGGGAACCGATAGAGCCGAGCCCCGGTCTCAGATCACGGGAAAGGTGCCGGTCGATGCCTCCCCCTCGTCGTAGATCGCGCGGGGAGACCCGATGATTTTGGGGTCGGGTGTTCCGACAACCTTCTCGTCTTTATCGGGGTAGTCGAAGCTCGCGAGCACCCACCGCATCGCTTCAAGGCGCGCCCGCTTCTTGTCGTTGGACTTCACGACCGTCCAGGGCGCCGTCGCGGTGTCGGTATAGAAGAACATCGCTTCCTTCGCGGCGGTGTACTCGTCCCACTTGTCGAGGCTCGCAAGGTCGGTGGGCGACAGCTTCCACTGCTTCACCGCGTCGCTGCCGCGCGCGACGAATCGCTCGTGCTGCTCGGCCCTGCCCACCGAGAACCAGAACTTGAAGAGATGGATACCCGAGTTGATGAGCATGAGCTCGAACCCCGGGGTCGAGCGCGTGAACTCCAAATACTGCTGGGGCGTGCAGTAGCCCATGACCCGTTCGACTCCGGCCCGGTTGTACCAGGATCGATCGAACATCACGATCTCACCCGCGCTCGGCAGATGCGCGACGTACCGCTGGAAGTACCACTGACTCCGCTCGCGGTCGGTCGGTATCTCGAGCGCGACAACGCGAGAACCACGAGGATTCATGTGCTCGGTGAAGCGTTTGATCGCCCCGCCCTTGCCGGCCGCATCACGACCTTCGAAGAGCATGACGATCTTCTGTCCGCTCTCCTTCACCCACGCCTGCAGCTTGAGCAGTTCGATCTGCAGCTTGCGCTTCTCCTTCTCGTAGACGCGACGCGAGAGCTTCGTGTCGTACGGGTAGCCCTGACGCCAGGGAGCATCGGGCCCGTCATCGCGCTTCGCGCCGGCCTTCGCGCCCTTCCGTCGCAGCTCCGCGATCTCGTCGATCTCGGGGGTGACGTCGACCTCGCCCGGGGCGGCGTGCTGGAACTCGTCTTCGACCGGGGTGTCTTCTGCCATGCGGACTCCTTCATACGATGGTCGGCGCGCGAAGCGGAACACCGGGAAATCAACCGCTTCGTCGACTCATCCAGTCTATTGCGGCGGCTCTGCCCGACAGATCTGTCTGAAAGATTCGTTCGGCAATTATCGCCGGTGATTCACCGCACGAGTCGCGCGATCGCGTCAGAGGCTTCCTTCAGCTTCGCCGTCGCGTACTCGCCGCCCTCCTCAGCAGCCGCGGCCACGCAATGACCGAGGTGGTCGTCGAGCAGCTGGAGCGCGACCCGCTCGAGCGCCTTCGTCGCAGCTGACACCTGGGTCAGAATGTCGATGCAGTACTGCTCCTCCTCGACCATGCGGTGCACTCCGCGCACCTGCCCCTCAGCACGACGCAGGCGCTTGAGCAGCTCGTCCTTGTGCCCGATATAGCCATGCTGATGCTCGCCCTCTGGCAGGCCCGACCCGGTATCGCTCATGCGAGAATGATACACCCCCAGGGGGTATCATGCTCGGGAGATCACAGGCCGGAGTAGGCGTGGAGCCCTTCGAAGAAGACATTCACGATCGTGAAGTTGAAGACCACCGAAGCGAAAGCGATGACGTTCAGCCAGGCGGAGCGGGTGCCGCGCCAACCGCGCGTGGCTCGTGCGTGGATGAATCCGGCGTACAGCACCCAGATCACGAACGTCCAGACTTCCTTGGTATCCCAGCCCCAGTAGCGGCTCCAGGCCGCCTCAGCCCAGATGGATCCCGCGATGAGCGTGAAGCTCCAGAACACGAAACCGACGATCGCCATGCGGTAGGCGACGTCTTCGAGCCGCACGGCGCTCGGCATGGACGCGAGCCAGCGCAGTCCGTCGTTGTCGGAGTTCTCGCGACGCGTCTGCAACAGCTGCACCACGGAGAGCCCGAAGGACAACGTCAGGAACGCGGTTCCGAGCACCGCGACGAGAATGTGGATGACCAACCAGTAGGAATCGAGCGCCGGCGGGAGCGGCACGATCTCGACGTAGTAGTTGATCTTCGTGACCCCGAGGAACAACACAGCCATGCCCGTCACCAGCGCACCCAGGAAGCGGACGTCTACGAAGAACTGCGCGATGAGGAAGACGAGGATGATCGCGAGCGTCGCGGTCAGCGCGTACTCGTACATGTTGGCCCACGGCACTCGCTCGGCGCCGATACCACGGGTGACCGTCGCCGCAAGGTGCAGCAGGAAGCCCAGGACAGTGAGCGAGAAGCCGATTCGCAGAGCGCGCGAACGCCGCGCTTGGGGAGCGCCCTCTGCGGTGGCGAGTGCTCGATCTCCGCTGCGATTCGCGAGATCCACCACGTAGAAGACGAAGGCGATCGAATACACGATCATCGCGGAGTACAGAGCGATTGTCGAGTATTCTTCCAGCGAGTTCAGCACAGTCTCGCAGTCTAACCCGCTCGTGTCAGAGACGCCTGTGAGCGACCATCCAGGCTACAGCTGTTCACGATGGCGTTCACGCAGTTCTGCCACGGCCCGCTCAAGCGTCGGATCGTCACCGCGTGCCAATGCGGCGTACTGCAGCACGAGCCCGCTTTCCTCCGGCACGGCCTTCACCCACATCCGTCGCCGCGGCACGAAGAGCGACCACAGCAACCCGCCAAGCGCGAGCAGTGCGAACACCAGGATCCAGGTCTGCGCCGGGTTGCGCATGACATCGAACGAGGCGAAACGCGGCACCGATTCGAACTCGATGGTTCCGAGCCCGTTCGGCAGATCGACGGTCTCACCGGGAGCAAGCTCCAGGGAATCCTTGCCGATCGCCCGCCCGGTAAGCTGTTCCATCGCATCGGTGTCGAGCGAATACACCGACTGCGGCACGCCATCGTCGATACCGAGGTCACCGACGAACACGTCGAGTGTGAGCAGCGGGTTCTCGAGATCGGGGTACGACGAACTGAACGCTCCTGTGTCGAGGTCGGACTTCGTCGGGTAGAAGAACCCGCGCAAACCGAGCTGCGTCTCCTCTCCGTCGGCCGTTTCGATACCGAACGGCACCTTCACAACGCCGAGCGACGTCAGATTGTCGTCCTGCGGAATGAAGGGCATTGCCTCGCTGTAGACGATCTCACCGTCAGCGTTGCGCACGGTGAGCTTGGGTGCATAGCCGTTCGAGATGAGGTAGACGGGCGCCTGGTGCGTGCGCAACGGATGATTGACCCGGATCACCTCGTCTGACTCGGAGCCGTCAGCATGGATCAGCTTCATGTTGGCAGTGAAGTCTTCGACCTGTCCGATCGCGGAGGCGTTGCCGCTCTCCGGGGTGATGTAGGTCACTTCGAAACTCTCGAGCTTGAGCCCGAAGGGCTCGAGAGTCGACGAGTCGAAGGCGTTGCCCGAGGTCACGGTGTCGTAGTCGATGAGCTGATTCACCATGGTCTCGCCTTCGACGAGCACCTTCTGGCCGTTGAACGAGAATGCTCCGCCGATACCGACGCTGATGAGCACCCCGAGCAGCGCGGTGTGGAAGAGCAGATTGCCGGTCTCGCGCAGGTAGCCTCGCTCGGCCGACACCGAGATCTCCTCGACCGTGCCGCTGCGGCTGCGCCGCTTGGTCCGCTGCACCTCGACTCGGTACCGCTGGCCGCGCAACAGCTCGGCCGCCGCCTCGATCGCACGCTCCGCAAATGTCGCTCGCTCCACGTCGCTCGCGTTCGGGTTCTGCAACCGGATCTCGCTGTATCCCGCCATACGGGCCAGTCGCGCGGGCGTCTTCGGCGGGCGCCCGCGCCAGGCGATCCAGTGGTGCTTGATGCGTGGCAGCACGCAGCCGATCAATGAGATGAAGAGCAGCAGGTAGATCGCCGAGAACCACACCGACCCGTAGACGTCGAAGGCCTGTATGGGGAACGCGTCGAGCACCGGGAACAGGTCGGGATGCTCCTGCTCCCACTGCACCACACCATTCGGGTCTGCGCTGCGCTGCGGCAGCAGGGACCCGGGAATTGCGGCGACGGCGAGCAGCAGCAGCAGCACGAGCGCGACGCGCATACTGGTGAGCTGCCGCCAGAACCAGCGCAGCCAACCGACGAAGCCGAGCTCCGGTGACTGGGGTCGCTCGGGCGCGGGTCCGTCCGCCCCGACGTAGTCGTCGGGGCGATCACCGCGTGCCTCGGGCGCGGACCGTTCAGAGGATCGTGCCGAAGCCACCGATCACCGCCTGCAGTGAATACATCATCCGACTCCATAGCCCGGTCACCATCAGGAGACCGATGAGGATCAGCAAACCGCCGCCGATCAGGTTCACGACACGAATATGCCGTTTGAAGAATGTCATGGTGTGGGTCATCCAGCCGAAACCGAATGCAGCCAGAACGAAGGGGATCCCGAGCCCGAAACAATACAGCGCGGCGAGGATCGCTGCCCGGCCCACCGAACCCTGCTGCACGCCGAGGCCCATGATCACGGCGAGTGTCGGCCCCATGCACGGCGTCCACCCGACAGCGAACACGGCACCCAGCAGAGGCGCCCCGGCAAGACCGAAGCGCGGCTTGATCCGGAGCTTCTTCGTCGACTGCAGACGACCGAACAGTCCCATGAAGACGAGCCCCATGACGATCACGACGGCGCCGACGACCCGAGTGATCACGTTCTCCCACTCGAGCAACCAGACCCCGACGGTTCCCGCTGCAGCGAGGAACAGCACCAGCACGGCGCTGAATCCCAGCACGAAGAACGATGCCCCCAGCACGAGTCGCCCGCGCGGGGCCCGCTCGACGGGCGCTCCGGGACGAGAATCCGCGTTCGCCGAAACATAGGCCAGATACCCGGGAACGAGCGGCAGCACGCAGGGAGAGAGGAATGAGACAAGCCCTGCGGCGACCGCGATCAAGCCGGCGACGAGCAGCTGCCCATCGGCGACGAGATGCTGTACGTCCACGGCTGCTCCTCACGCTGCTTACTGAATACTGCTTACTGGTGACGCGACTTGCCGGTCGCGCGGCTAGTCGGGACGGGTGCCGCCGCGTTGCGGCGACCCATGATCGCTGAACACTGGCTACCGGGCATTCTCCGCAAGGGTCTCCTTCACGAGTGTTCGCAACTGCGACGCTCCCGCGAGCTGCCCGAGTACCCGGTGCGCCACCCGCCCCTCAGCATCGAGTACGAGCGTTGTCGGCACCGCATTGAGCGGCACTTCACCTGCGAAGGCCCGCTGCACGGCCCGACCCTCCGCGCTGTCCATGATCGACGGGTACTCGACCCCGAACTCCTCGGCGAACTGCGTCGCCTGCGCGGCCTGGTCTCGCGTGTTCACCCCGACGAATTGGACGCCCTCAGGGGCGAACTCGTCGTAGACCTCCACGAGATCCGGAGCTTCCGCTCGGCACGGGGCGCACCCGGCGTACCAGAAGTTCACGACGGTGACAGAGCCGAGCGTGTCGTCGGACCCGATTGCGCCGCCGTGCTCGGTCTCACCCGAGAAGGTCACGGGGTCACTGCGATCTTCGGGAACGATGGTCAGCGTCGAACCATCGCCTTCGATGAACCCCTTGTCGCTGCCTTCGTTCCATTGGGCCTGCAGGTCGTCACCGTCGCTGCTGCATCCCACGAGTGCGAGCCCGAGTGCGAGCGGCACCGCGAGAAGGGCGAGTCGACGGCGCCGCTGAGCGCGTCCTGCGGTACTGCTCACACCGCCCCCACGTCGACAGCATTATCGAGCAGACCTGCCGCAGGGGTGCGGTAGTCGACCTCGAACCAGCGCTCGCCCCGACGCTCGAACGTCGTGATGCTCGACAGGTCGCAGCGACGCGTCGCGGGGTTGTGGAAGAGCTGCTTACCCGTGATGTCGAGGTGCGCCATCCAGATCGGCGACTGGTGGCTGACCATGACGATGTCGCCCTCGCGGGTCGAGTCCCAGGCGTCGTTCATTGCGGCGCGCACCCGGTTCGCGACCTTGCGGTAGGGCTCCCCCCAACTCGGACGGAACGGATTCCAGAAGCGATACCAGTACCGCGGCTTCTTGAATGCCGCGTCGGGGCCGGAGTTCACCTTTCCCTCGAAGAGGTTCGTGGGCTCGATAATGCGATCCTCGGTCTGGATCTCGAGATTGAGCGCACTCGCGATGGGTCGCGCCGACTGCTGCGCACGTTCGAGCGGCGAAGCGAACAGCTTCGCGACGATCCGGTCGCTACCGGCGAGTTCCAGCGCCGCAGCCTCGGCCATGGCGTGTCCGCGCTCCGAGAGTCGGAACCCGGGCAGCCGACCGTACAACACCAGGTCGGGATTATGGACCTCGCCGTGGCGCACGAGGTGCAGGAGTTTATCGCTCACCCTCTCATTCTACGTTCGACACAGCTGAGAACCCGATGCTGACCGTGCGGACGCAGGTCACGGCGCGATCCGCTGTGCCCGCACCGCCCAACCGATACATAACGTTATCGAATGCAATTTATTAGATGCTCCACAGCAAAGTCCGCGCGCGACGAGCCGGTAGACTACCGGAGTGACTGAGCGTGTATTGATCAAGGATCTGGCCGCCCGCGAAGACGGCCCCGTACGTGTTTCCGGCTGGGTCGAGAAGGTGCGCGACCAGCGCTACGTACAGTTCGTGGTGCTGCGCGACGAGAGCGGCGCCGTGCAGCTGGTGAATGGCGGCGTTCTTCGCGAGCCCAATCCCGAGAACCCGCGCTCAGATGTGCTCGTTCCCCGCACCCGCACCATCAGCGATCTCACCCACGGCACATTCGTGACCGTGTCGGGCGAACTGCAGCACAACGAGCGGGTGAAGCTCGGCGGCGTCGAGATTCAGATCGACACCATCGAGGTCGTCACAAGCGCCCTGCCAGACAACCCGGTCGCAGACGACTCGAACATCGACGTGCGTCTCGACTGGCGCTTCCTCGACTTGCGTCGCCCCGAGCAGAACCTCGTCTTCCGGGTGCAGACCACCTTCCTGAACGCCCTCCGTCAGGTCTGGATCGAGCACGATTTCATCGAGATCCAGACGCCGAAGCTCATGGCGAGCGCCTCCGAGTCGCGCGCCGAGCTCTTCGAGGTCGAATACTTCGAGGGCCAGGCTTTCCTCGCGCAGAGCCCTCAGTTCTTCAAGCAGATGGCCCAGGCCGCCGGCTTCGGAGGCATCTTCGAGGTCGGCCCCGCGTTCCGCGCCGACCCCTCCTTCACCTCGCGCCACGCGACCGAGTTCACCTCCGTCGACTGCGAGTTCAGCTGGATCGACTCCCACGCAGACGTCATGGAGCTGCACGAGGAACTCATCGTGGCAGGTCTTGCTGCGGTGCAGGAGAAGCACGGCGAGGAAATCCAGAAGCGCTTCGGCGTCGAGGTGCGCGTTCCTGAGCGTCCGTTCCCCCGCATCCCTCTCGCTGAGGCGAAGGAGATCGTGAAAGCCGAAGGCTACGAGATTCCTCGTGCCGACGCCGACATGGACCCCGAGGGTGAGCGCCGTATCGCCGCACATGTTCAGAAGAAGTACGGTCACGACTTCGTCTTCCTCACGGACTACGACGCGTCGATCCGCCCCTTCTACCACATGCGTGACGCCGAGCACCCGCAACTCACGAAGAGCTACGACCTCATCTACAACGGGACCGAGATCTCGACGGGTGCCCAGCGCGAACACCGCATCGAGGTGCTCGAGGCGCAGGCACGTGAGAAGGGGATGGATCCGGCAGAACTCGACTTCTACCTCGATTTCTTCCGCTACGGCGTTCCCCCGCACGGCGGGTTCGGCATGGGCCTCAATCGCGTGCTGATGCTGATGCTGAAGCAGCCGTCGATCCGTGAGACCACCTACCTGTTCCGCGGACCGAATCGCCTCACGCCGTAGGCTTCGGGCTACGGACGCGACGCCTCGGAATCAGCCCGATGCGCAGCGAGCCCAGCCCGCGGCGAGTCTGCGATTTCCTGTACTTGCGCACCGGATAGTACAGGGAATCACGGACTCCCGAGGAGTGCGCGAGCGGATCATCCGGGCGGCGGCGTGACGACGCAACTCGGTGCTCCGAGACCGAGCAGCGGCCACGTGCCCGTCGCGACGAGATCCTGGGATTGCCAACCGCTCGCGTCGACGATGCGGATCGTCAGCGTGCGGGTTCCACCGAGCACGGCGCTCAGCAGACCACCCGTGATCGACGTCGTGTAACCGTTCGATGTGGCGGTGGTCTTCAGATCGGATCCGGTGAGGGTATCGGTCACCGGCACGAGTCCCGCAGCGCCGGAGTACAAGATCATCGCTCGGCTCACTGGGTAGCCGTCGGGTAGGCGCCAGTGGACGATCAACTTCGAGTGCAGCAGACCGAGAAGCGACCCCTCGCCAGTGCACTGCGCCGTCGCGACCGGCGCCGGCACCGTGAGCGCGGCGAAGGAGGCCGTACCCCGTTCGGCGTCGCTCCATCCGGCCTCGGTCGCGGCCGGCCTCGGCGCGACGAGCACTGTGAACAGTGCCGCAGCCGCGAGCAGCACCGCGACTCTGCGCCAGCGGGCACCGCGAGGGGCACCGTCTGCGGCGCGGATGCCGCCTGCACCGCGAGCACTGCGGGCACTGGTGGCACCACGGATACCGCGACCATGGGCGGCCCCGCCCCCGCGGTTCCCATCACTGCCGCGCCGAATCCACGGCACCTCATGATCCGGCGCGCTCATCCCGTCGCCTCCGCACCGGCGCCGTCGTTCCGCCCTCGCCCGACCGCGCCCGCGCGGAACCGGCGCGCACCGGCGGCCGCGATCCCGAGCAGCACCGCCCCCGCACCGAGCAGCACGGCCCTTCCCGGCCCGGATCCACCGGTGCCGGGCAGCGGAGCGACCGGGTCGGGCCCGACCGCGATCTCCTCGCCCTGAGCCGTCGCCCGCACCACGAGTTCCACCTCGCCGGCCGCCTTCTCGGGCACGGTCGCGCTGATGCGCAGCCAGAGCTCCCGCTCCATGGAGACCAGCGGCGCGAAGCCGCCGCCCACGTCGACCGGTCCCTGTCCCGAAACCGCCCTCTCCGTTCCGGCGCACGCTCCGCCGACCCAGCGCACGGAGCAGGCCCGCATCTCGAGCTCCAGCCCGAGTTCGGCCGCGCCGGCTGCGGAGAGCGCCATCTCGACCTCACCGGGCTCCGCTCCCTCCAGAGTGGCCCCCAGCTGCCACAGGACCGGTTCGCCCGGCACCATTGTCCGCATCGCCTCGGTGTCGCGAATCGACACGAGCCGCAGGTGCTCACCGCGCACGACCTCCTCACTCGGCGCAGCGTGCGCCGGCGGACCGGTCGGCGCCGTCAGTCCGACCGTCGCGATCGCGATGATGAGCGTGGCTCCGCTGCGTCGCCCGGAAGCTCCATGCCGCGCAGCCGGTCGCTCGGAGCGCTCCGAACGGCCAGGCCGCTCCGAGCGTTCCGAGCGCAACGTCCTCGCAGGTCGTTCCGCACGCGTCTCACGAGGCCAGAACGCCCAGGTTACGAGCGCTGAGGTCGCCAGGGTGAGCGCACCGAGCACCCCGGGGTGGGAGAACCAGACGACGACACTGGCCAGGCCGGGAATCGCAAAGATCACCCGGCGCACGTCGACGATCGTGTAGGGCGAGGGATCCTCGTAGTCATTGGCGTCGCCCTGCATCGTGATCGTCCGGGTGTCACCGGTGCCGCTCACCGAGGTGACCCGGTGGGTAACGGGCAGCGAGCCCGGGCGATCGACGGTGAGCACGTCGCCGACGGAGACGGCGGCGGCCGGGATCTCCCGCACGACGGCGAGGGATCCGGCGGGAATGGTCGGCGACATCGAGCCCGTCTTGAACATGATGAGCGAGATGTTCGCGGTGAAGGCGAGGATTACGAGGACGATGCACAGCAGCCCGCCGAGCGCGGCGAGCGTGAGCAGTGCGTCGCCGACCGCCCCGCCCCGCGTCCGCCTGTGCTCCGCGCTGTTCTTCACGCGCCGTCTCCCGAGTCCCTACGAGTTCGACGTCGCCGTGAACGTCCAGGTCGCGGTGGCGACCTTGCCCTGGGCGTCGTTCGGAGTGCCGGCCGGCAACGTCACCGCGAAGCAGTAGCCGACCGGCGAAGCGCCGGCGACGGCGAGGCTCTGGCCGGAGGCCGCGCCGGCGGTGAGCGGGCTGTTCGCCGCGACCACCAGCGTGCCCGCGCCGTACGTCGTCGCGTTACAGGCGCTCGTGGCCGGGATCGTGCGCACGCCGTAGCGCAGGTGCGTGCCGAGCCCGGTGCCCGTCACGGAGGCCCCTCCCAGTTGCACGGTGCCGGCCACGTCGGTCGTGTTGGTCGTCCGCACTACGAATCGCGCGTAGACCGTACTACCGGGCGATAATGCATTCGGGGACATCGAGAATGCCAGCGCTGCCGGTGTCGTCGGATGCTCGGCGAAGCTTGTTCCGTCGGTCGAGCCGACGATGCCGAAGGTGCTCGCCCTGAAGTCACCGCTCGCGACCTCCTGATCGGTCCAGGACGCGAGCGTGACCGCCGTGCCGACACCCAGCACGAGACCGCCGGCGAGCAGCGCCCGGACCCGCTTGAGTCTCGGCTGTGCGCCGACCTTGCGCTGGGCGCGATGCGCGCCACTGCGGGAGCGCATGAACGCCTACAGCGTGTCGGTCGAGGTCGCCTCGAACTGCCAGACGATCTCGCCGCTCTGCCCGGGCTGCAGGGTCGGCCCCGCGCTCACCCTGAAACAGAGGTAGGCAGGATCCTGCACAGCAGTCAGTGAGAACTCATCGAGGTTCTCGTCGTTTCCGGCGGCGTACGCGTCAGCGTCGCAGGTCTCGGTCGTCGTGTAGCGGTAGCTCGCCGTGGTGCCGGGGATCGCGGCGCTCGCATCCTGCGTCACCTGCACATCGGCCGCGTAGTCGCTCCCGGCGATCAGCTGCACCGCGAAGCCGCCGTAGACCTCGTCGCCGGGAGTCAATGCATCCGCTTCGCCGGTGCCGAGTGCGAACGAAAGGTCCGCGGCCTGCGTATCGGTCGGGTGTTCCCCGAAGGCCCCACCGTTCGCCGACCCCTCGATGCCGAACGTTCCGCTGCCGAAAACTCCGCTCACCCATTCCTGGTCGGTCCAGGCTGCGAGCGTGATTGCCGCGCCGACTCCCAACACCAGGCCTCCTGCGAGTACCGCCCGAGCTTTGGTCCAACCTCGGCGCTTCAAGTTCGAGTCCGCAGTGCGATCGACGTCCTGTTTCTGAGTCATGGCCCCCCCTAATCCACGCGCTCCCCCAAGATGCATGCACTACCGCATTACGCGTCAGGTATAGCATAACTCAAAAAATCGACACTTAACGAAAACTTAGGCGATGCGCTGCGCAACGACCAGGGTGTCGCGCAGCACGGTCTCCGTTCCTGCCAGATCAGTGCCGTCAGGGCCTACCACGGACCGATCGTGCACCTCAGCGATACGCACGCGCCAACGGTTCGGGTCCAGGGCGAGCGTGCTCAGTTCCTGCTCCGGGGTCGGGAAGTCGCCCGGGTGACCCTTCGCCCATGCCGGCGGAGCAGCGTGTGAGACCACCACGAGCAGGCCACCCACTGCGACGCGGGAAGCCGCCGTGCGCAGAATCCGTTCCCGCGGCAGTTCCACCGGAGACTGCAAGAAACTCGCGGTCACCAGGTCGTAGGGCTCGAAGCGCACATCAATCACTGCGGGGCGCAAAACCCAGTCGCCCAGATCTGCGGCGATGAAACGCGTGCGGGTCAGCCCACGAGATCGCGCCTCCTCGCGGGCGCGTGCCACCGCAGTGCGCGAGAGCTCGATGCCGGTCGCTTCCCACCCCTGCTCGGCGAGCCAGAGCACGTCACCGCCCTCGCCGCTGCCGAGGTCGAGCGAGCGCCCGGGCTCGAGCTCTTCCACGACCGACGCGAGTGCCGAATTCACCTGCCCTGACCAGACTCGATCAGACCCCGAATACCGACGCTCCCAGAACTCGAGCGGCTGCTCGCCGGGCCGAGCCCCGAGGTCGTTCGCCCCACTGTGCTCGTGTTCGACACCCTGCTCATGCCTGTGACCGTGCTCGTGTTCATGCACGTGCCCAGGCCTCTCCTCGGGTTCAGGCTGGGCGTCTGTCATCCTCCTATTTTCGCCGAAGCGGAGCGCGGCGTCTAGCGGTGCACCCCGGTCATTGCGCGGGACCCCGCAAGGCGCGCTCACTCGGCCGCGGCGGCTTCGTCGTTTGCGCGCTGATCCGCCAACGCGGCAGCGTCCTCGCCCTCCGGTGCGGCAGGGGCGCCGAGGCTCAGCATGAGCCGGTTCGCCCAGGCGAAGAAAGCCGTGGCCTGGATCACATCCGAGATATCCGCGTCACTGAGACCCGCATCGCGCAATGCCGCCACGTGGTGCGCACCGAAGGCGCTCGGGCTCGCAGTCAGCGCAGCAGCGGCATCCACGATCGCGCGGGTACGGCTCTCGAGTTCCGCCTCCGGCCCCTCGAGGAGCAGCCGCTCCATGGCTTCGGCGTCCCGGGTGTAGGCGACGGTGAAGCGCGCGTGCACGCTTGCGCAGAGTTCGCAGCCGTTCACCCGAGAAGCGACCGTGGCCGCCAGTTCCCGGTCGCCACGGGAGAGCCCCTGGCGGGTGAGGAAGATCGCGCGATCGAGGCGGGTGCGCGCCGACAGCGAGTCGGGGTGCCAGGCCAGCAACCGGAAGTACGGGGAATTCGGCCAGACGCTTGTCTCATAGGCTTCGCGCTGACGCGGGCTCGCGGTCTCCGGGCCGGCCGGCTCGACCCACGCATGCCAGGCCCGCTCCTCCATCGTGAAGTGCCCGCTCATGCCGATGCCTCCTGCAGTACTGCGAGACCCGCGACCACCCGGGTCTGGTAACTGGTGAATGCGATGACCTGCGAGAGCACGACCGTCTCGGTCACGCTCCAGCCCGCTGCGGCGAGCGCGTCGAGATCGTCGGAGGTCGCTGCGGCAGGTCGCTGCACGAGCAGATCGGTGTGACGCAGCAGGGCGCGAATCGACCGATCCGCCGCGCTCGCGACAGGACCATCCGCCCCTTCCAGGGCAAGCGCACGTAGCCGTTCAATGTCGAGGCCGGTTGCCGTGTCGACGCCGTCGACCTCCTCCTCGAGCATTTCGAGGTAGAGGTCGGCGACCGCCGGAGCGCCGTCTGCGTGAGCAGCGCGCGCCGCGGCGAGCAGCCGGTGCTGGCGGCTGAGCCCGGAAGCCTCGTCACCCTCCGGCACGTCGAAGAGCGCGTGCAGGCTCTCCTCTGCCGCCTCGACCGCGTCGGGCCGGTGCCCTCTGATGCGCGCAGAGCTCGCGGCGTCGAGCCCCGCGAGCGCTCCGATCGTGTCCAGCTGAGTCATGCGGTGTGCCCTCCCTGCTCTGAGCCGCGGTCGCAGTTGATGCGTCTCGGCGACCTCTGCGAGCCTATCGCGGATCAGGTTGTGGGCTCGCCGAGCGACAGCATCAATCGATTCGCCCAGTTGAAGAACGCCCCTGCGTAGACGGCATCGAGCATCTCGAGCGCGTCGAATCCTGCTTCCTGCAGTCCAAGAATCTCGGGCTCCCCGAAGCGCGGCGGCGTCTCCGTCAGCGCCGAAGTTGCGTCGATGAGCGCGTTCCATGCGGCACTGAACCGCGCCGACACTCCCGCGTCGAGCAGGCGCTGCACGTCGTCGGAGTCGGCGCCGTACCGGGTGGCGGCAGCAGAATGGACGGAGGCGCAGAACACGCAGCCGTTGAGTCGGGAAGCGGCGGTGGCACCGAGTTCCCGTTCAGCACGACCGAGACCGGCGTCGGGGTTCTGGAAGATGTCGAGGTCGGTGAGGGTGCGCTCGAGCAGTGCCTCAGGATCGCGCGCCAGCAGGCGGAAATAGGGCATGTGCACGCGCTCGCGTTCCACCAAGGCCTCGTAGTGGCGTTCGGTGAAATCGGCCGCGGTCAGCGGCTCCAACCATGGCTTCCACCCCAGTGCGTCTTGGGTGAAGCGCGGCGGCGGAGAAACCCGTGGCGGGCCCGGCAGGGTCTCTGCGCTCGGCGATACGGGCTCCGACTGCCCCGATCGCGCGGTCGCGGCGCGCGCGGTTTCGGCCGCGAGTGCCTGGATCTCGGCCACTCGCCCGCTCGTCTCGGTCCCGCCGATGGCGCCGAGCCCCTGGACCACCCGCAGCTGGAATGCGAGAAACGAGATCAGCTGTGACAGCGTGACGATCCCGGTCGTGCTCCATCCCGATTCGAGTAGGCGCTGCAGGTGCTCGCGGGAGGCGTCGCGCGGGTGCAGCACGAGCATGTGGGCGTGCTCGAGCGCGGCGGCGAGACGGTCGCCCAGCGCGTACGCAGCAGCGACGGTCGACACCTCGTAGACCGGGCCCTCGATGCGATCACGCTGCGCATCGAAGGGCTGCGGGGCGCTGTCGCCGTGGAAGCGCCCGTAAGGGCCTGTTCCCGCAGCCGCGGCCGCTTCGGCGACGATGAGCGGTTCGAGGCCTGCTCCCCCGCCGGTCTCGCGAAGGAGCGCACCGTAGAACTCCACTGCGGCGGGGAGGCCGTGCAGACGGGCGACGAAGAGCGCGACCGCCGCCCGCTCCGGGAGCAAGACCTCTGAGGCATCGATCGGTACGAGCAGTGCTTCGAAGCTGCCTTGGGCGTGCTCACGCGCCTCGGGCCTGCGCGCCCGTGCGGTATCGAGGGAATCGCCCGCGGCAACCCCCGCGAGTACGTCGATGGTGTCTGAGAGCGGCATGGCGTCTTCCTTCGTGGTCGAGATGGATGGTGAAGCGCGGTCGAAATGGATGGTCAGGAGTGGTTGAGGATCTGCGCCCGTGGGTTCAGATGACCCACTGCCCCGAGGTGAGCGATGCACCGGGAATCGCATCGATGAGACGCTGCGTGTACGGATGCTGTGCATCGCCGAAGACCGCTTCGGCCACCCCGTGTTCGACGAGCCGACCGCGCTGCAGCACTGAGACGGTGTCTGAGATCTGGCGCACCACCGCGAGGTCGTGCGAGATGAACACGTAGGTGAGTCCGAGATCTGTCTGCAGCCCAGCGAGCAGACGGAGAATCTGAGCCTGCACGGTCACATCGAGCGCCGACACCGCTTCGTCGAGCACGACGAGTTCGGGTTCGACGATCAGGGCTCGCGCGATCGCGACCCGCTGCCGCTGGCCGCCCGAGAGCTCGCGCGGCCTGCGGTGCGCGAAGTCGGCGGGCAGCGCCACGAGCTCAAGCGCGGCGGCGACGCGATCGGCGCGTTCCGCACGAGACCCGATTTTGAAGTTCTCGAGCGGTTCGGCGAGGGTCTGCCCGATTGAGAGCCGCGGGTCGAGCGAAGCGTAGGGGTTCTGGTAGACCATCTGCACGCTGCGGCGGAACTCCCGGAGGGACTTGCCACGCAGGCCGGCCAGGTCGATTCCGCAGGCCCGCACACTGCCCGAAGCGGGCTTCGCAAAGCCCGCGATAATGCGACCGGTGGTCGTCTTTCCCGAGCCGGATTCGCCCACGATCGCGTGGGTGGTGCCCCGTGCGACGGTGAAGGAGATGTCGTCGACCGCCACGAACTCGTTCGCGCCCCGGCCGAAGACCTGGCGCAGTCCGCTGACTTCGAGGAGGGGCTCCGCACGATCTGACGAGGCAGCCGGCTCGCGCGCAGCCGCGGGCGATGCGATGGTGATGGTCTCGCCTGTGGCGGGCTCCGCCACTTCGTCACCGCCCCGATCCACCAGCCTCCCGAACGCGGGGGCATCGGCCATGAGCTGCTGCGTGTACTCGGATGCAGGATCGGCCAGCACATGTGCCGCGGACCCTTGTTCCTGCACCTCGCCGCCGCGCATCACGACCACGCTCTCGGCTCGATCCGCCGCCACTGCGAGGTCGTGCGTGATGAACAGCACGCCGGTGCCCATCTCCTCGCGAAGCCGGTCGAGCAGGTCCAGTACCGTACGCTGCACGGTGACGTCGAGCGCGCTCGTCGGTTCGTCGGCGATGATCAGCTCGGGGTCGTTCGCGATGGCCGCGGCGATGAGTACGCGCTGCCGCATGCCTCCCGAGAACTCGTGCGGGTACTGCTTCGCGCGCTTGATCGGGTTGTCGATGCCGACTTGTTCGAGCAGTGCGTGTACGCGATCGCGCACCTCTTCACGGCTGCTGCTGCCGTGCACTCGCAGCGATTCGCTGACGCTCTTGCCGATGCTCTGCACCGGGTTCAGCGAGTTGCCGGGATCCTGAGGGATCAGTCCGATGCAGCGTCCGCGAAGATCCTGCCACCGCCGCTCCGAGAGACCCACGAGCTCGGTCTCACCGAGACGGCGTTCGGCGAGGGTGATGCTGCCTGACGAGATGCGGCCGTTCGAGGCGAGCAGGCCGATGACCGACTGGGCCACGGTCGTCTTGCCCGATCCTGATTCACCCACCACGGCGGTCACCTTGCCCGGTGCGACGTCGAAGCTGACGCCGCGCACTGCTCGAACCGGGCCGCGACTCGTCTCGTACTCCACCGCGAGGTCGCGGATGCTGAGCAGACGCTCGGTCATGATTCTCCTCCTGCGCCGATCGCCTGGCTGAGGCGGTTGGTGGCGACCACGACGGCGACCACGACAAGGCCTGGCAGCGTCGTCAGCCACCAGGCGGTAGCGATGTAGTTGCGCCCCTCGGCGATGAGCTGCCCCCATTCGGGCGTGGGTGGCGGTGCACCGTACCCGAGGAAGCCGAGCGTCGCGATCTGCAGGATCGCGGATCCCAGCTGGAGTGCTGCGAGGGCGATCACCGGGGTCAGCGAATTCGGCAGCACGTGCCGGCGCAGCACTCCGAAGAAGCTGCCTCCCGAGCCGTATGCGGCCTCGACGAATTCGCTCGCGCGAACACTCAGCACTTGCGAACGCGAGAGTCTCGCGAACACGGCAACCGATGTCGCACCTACCGCGATCGCGGCGTTCGCGGTTCCGAAACCGAGCAGGATCACGATGCTGAGCGAGAGCAGCAGCGTCGGGATCGCGAGCAGCACATCGACGACGCGCATGAGGATCTCGTCGACTGTGCCGCCGATCGCTCCAGCGGTGACGCCGATGAGCAGCCCGAAGACGAGTCCGACGAGCACAGCAAGCAGTGCGGCCCCGATCGACTCCCGTGCCCCGAAGACGACGCGCGAGAAGAGGTCGCGTCCTGTGGCATCGGTGCCGAACCAGTGGGACGCACTGGGTGCCTGCAAGGCTTCGCCGGCCGAGGACACAGGGTTGTACGAGGTGAACAGCCCGGGAGCCAGCACCCAGGCGAGCGCAATCAGCAGTACGAGCACTGAGACGAGTGCGCCGGGGCGCAGCAGCGTGCGGCGCAGCGCGTCGGCGAGGCGCGCCCCTCGGCCCCGCACGGGAGTGGTGGTGTGGATCGCGGTCATCGTGCGTCCTCCTCGGTCTCGGTGCTCGGCGGAGCGATCACGGCGCTCGCAGCGGACCCGGCCGATGCCTCCGACGGCGCGCTTGAACGAGCCCCACGCCGACCTCGTCCGCCGCGATCACGCAATCTCGGATCGAGTACGGGGTACAGCAGATCGACGATGAGGTTGATGGTGACGAATACGACCGCCGCGATGATGACGACCGCGAGCAGCACCGGGGTATCCCGATGCGAGACCGCCTGAGCGGTGAGGCTGCCGATGCCCTGACGGCCGAAGACGGCCTCCGTCACGATCGCACCGCCCACGAGCTCACCGAAGAGCAGGCCCGCCATGGTGAGCACGGGCAGCAGAGCATTCGGTGCGACGTTTCGCCACAGCAACCAGCTCGTCTTCGCGCCGCGGGCCTTCACGACCGATACGAACGGCAGACCACGAACCTCATCGATGCTGCGCAGGAACACCTGCGCGAGCGGAGCCGCGATGGGCACCATCAGGGTGAGCACCGGCAGGATCAGCGACTGCGCTTCGCTCGCGCCGACCGCCGGCACGAGTCCGAGTTGGAAGGAGAAGATCTGGATGAAGACGATGCCGACCCAGAACACCGGAAGCGAGATGAAGAACGGCGGGATGTTCCGAAAGAAGCCGCGCAGCCACCCGAACGGACCGTAACTCGCCGTGAACGCGATGATGACGGCGAGCACGATCGCCCCGACCAGTGCGACGGCGGCGAGCAGCAACGTGGACGGCAGGGCTTCCGCGATCAAGTCGGAGACCGCCGCGCCGCTCTGCACCGAGTACCCGAGATCGCCTCGGAGGAAGGCACCGATCGAATCGAAGTAGCGGACGATCATCGGCCGATCCGCCCCGTATGAGGCGCGGATCGCCTCGATCTGCTCAGGGCTGAGCCCCAGCTCCGGGTTGCCGTATCGTGCCAGCACCGCATCGCCGGGCAGCGCGGCCAGCAGAATGTAGGCGAAGGTATAGGCCAGCCAGAGCACGAGAATGGCCTGGGCGATCCTCCGCAGCAGCGCTCCCCGACTCACTGCTCAACACTCCCTTCGGGATGGAGATCGAACGCGCTTGCCGCTGCGCAGCAGGCATATGCTCTGCTTCGCAGCGGCAGCGAGCCGATCCGAGTTGGGCGGCTTCGATTCATGGAATCCCTCAGCCGTTCAGCGTGACGCCGTAGAAGACCGGGCGGCCGATCGACTCGGTGCGGAAGCCCTGCAGCTCGGACCGCAGGCCGTACACCTGCGGCTCTTCGAAGATCGGCAGCACATAGGCGTTCTCGGCGAGGTACTGCTGCGCAGCCTCGGACGCCGCCTGCCGCTCCTCAGAAGTCGGCACCGATGCGATCTGCGCGAGCAGGTCGTCGATCTTCTGGTCGGCGATCTCACCGCTCTCGTAGTCGAGGTTCGAGAGCGCGTTGCGGTTCTCGGAATGCAGCTGCGACTTCAGCACATCGAAATCAGCGCGTCCGACCATCGAGTGGTAGACCTGGATGGTGCGCTGGTCGCGCTGCGCCTCATCCTGTGCAGCCTGATCGCCGGCGAACAGCTCCACGCCGACACCGATCTCGCCGAGCTGCTCCTGGATGATCGTGACGACATCCTTCGAGCGCGGCTGCGGCAGTGCTTCGTTGAAGGTCAGTACGAGCTTCTCACCATCCTTCTCACGGATGCCGTCCGACCCGACCTTCCAGCCGGCGTCGTCGAGCAGCGACTCAGCCTTGTCCGGATCGTATTCGTAGTACTCGGAGGTGTCGAGGTAGCCGAGCGCGGTCTTGGCGAGTACGCCCGTGGCGAGCGGGTAGCTGTCGGTGAAGAGCGTGTCGACGATCGCCTCACGGTCGATGCCCGCGATGAGCGCCTGACGCACGCGGATGTCTTCGAGCAGCGGGTGGTTGAAGCGGAAGTTCAGCCCGTTGTTGACACCGTTCGTGGCCGCCGCGTAGAGCTCCAGGCCATCGGCGGCGAACTGCTCCTCGTCAGGAGCGGGAATCGTGCGGGCGATATCGGCCTGCCCCGAAGCGACAGTGCCCACGCGCACGCTCGCCTCAGACGTCACGATGAAATCGACGCCGTCGATCTTCGCCGGCCCCTGCTGCTCCAGCGACGGCGGCGCCCAGTCATAGTCCTCGCGGGTGACGAGGTTCGTCTCGGTACCGATCTCCTCATCTTCGATCACGAACGGACCGCTGCCGATGATCTCGGTCGCGTTGCCCGGGCCGAACTCGTCGCCCGTGCGGTCGAGCGTGTCGTTCGACAGCAGACCCGAGTTGATCGTCGACACGGCCTGCGCGAAACCCGGAGACGGAGCATCGAACGTGAACTTCACCGTGTGATCATCGATCACCTCGCCGCCCTGGTAATTGTTGATGGCTTCCGACACCGGGAGCGCCCGATCTGCGTCACCGAGGCCGTAGAGATCGAAGTTCTTCACCACGTTCTCGGCGTCGAGCGGAGTGCCGTCCGAGTAGGTGACTCCCTCGCGCAGCTTGAACGTGTACTCGGTGGCATCCTCGTTGACCTCCGGGAGCTCCTCCGCGATCCACGGCTCGAGCTCGAGCGTCTCCGGATCCTGATAGAGCAAACGATCAGCGATCTGGTTGATCACACCGCCGTTCGGGTAGAAGCCACCCGACGGCGGATACAGGGTCAGCCAGGCCTGGGGCTCAAGGTAGGTGACGGTACCGCCCTCGGCGGAGTCTCCGCCGCCGCTGTTGGCGGAGCAGCCGGTCATCGCGACGACAACGGCGGTCAATGCTCCGAGCCAGGCGATGTGGCGCTTCTTCATGGGTTCTCCTCGGGGTCAAGATGCAAGGCGCTGATCCGCTTTCGCGCGGGGGCGCAACCTCGCCTATTATTTATGCCTGCCATAAGAAATAGGAAATCGACGCTGTAACATATCACCCTCGGCCGTCACATGCGGTCATCTGATTTCCTCGAACGCAGCCCATCCACCTGAGAATGGAGTCCATGCTCGCCTCGCCCACTCCGACCGGCTCCGCAATCGCACTCATCGGAGCAGGGCCCCGCGGTACCTCGCTGATCGAACGGATCGGCGCGAACCTCGATGATCCTGCTGCTCCATGGCACGGTCACTCACTCGATGTGCACGTGATCGACGACGCCCCCTCGGGGGCCGGATCCATCTGGCGCACCGATCAGACGCGCGAGCTCTGCATGAACACCCTCTCCCATGCCGTGACGCTCTTCACCGAGGCCTCGAGCACCGTCGCAGGTCCCGTCCGCCCGGGTCCTACACTCTACGAATGGAGCGTGCTCGCACTGCACGCCGCCTTCCCCTCCGACGCGACCACCACCGCGATCGCCGGCATTCCGGCGGAACATCAGGAGGATTTCACCCGATTCCCTGCGCGAGCAGGCTTCGCGACCGACTACCGTGCGGAGCTCGAGCAGACAGTACCGGAATCGCACCCGAGCCGCGCCCTGTACGGGGAGTACCTCGCCTGGGCGTACGAACGAGCCGTCGCCGCGCTGCCGAGCTACGTGCGCGTCGTTCGGCATCGCACCCGAGCCCTCGACATCACTCGCCGAGGCGAGCGCGAGCACCTCCTCCTGGCCGACGGCACCAGCGTCCAAGTCGACGCGGTGATCCTCGCGACGGGTTGGATGCCCCGCGCTGCAACCGCATCCGAACGAGAACTGACGACGGCCGTGAGCGAGCGGTCCGAGCTCACCTGGGTACGCCCGGAAAGCCCCGTGAAGCAGGATCTCGAAGCCGTCGCGCCCGGATCCGACATCATCGTGCGCGGACTCGGCATGGGCTTCTTCGACACCATGGCGCTGCTCACCATCGGTCGCGGCGGTGAATTCCTCCCCGACCCGACGACCGTCTCGGGCCTGCGCTATGTTCCCTCCGGACGAGAGCCGATCCTGCACGCAACGTCTCACCGCGGTGTCCCGTTCCGCGCAAAATCGCTCTACCGTTCGCTCCCGCCGAAACCTGCGCAGCGCCTCCTGCGCGCCGTCGATTGGCAGTCGATGCCCCGGCCCATCGACTTCAACCGCGCACTCTGGCCGCGCATCGTCGCCGATGCGCACCTCGACTATCTCGAGACACTGCACCGCATGCGTCCCGACGCTCTGCCCGGAGGCGTCGACGCGGCCCGTCGCGTCGTCATCGACACGCTCGACGCGATCCTCACCGATCCATCGTTCGACGCCGATGACCTCGACACTGCCCCGTCCCGACTCGCCGCCGCCGTCGCACCACTCGTGCCTGACGCTACCGACCGTTTCGACCTCATCGGCGAGATGCACCCGGCGCAACGCACCTTCGCATCGCCCGAGGAATACGACGCCTGGGTCTTCGATCGCACGGCCACCGACCTCAGAGAGGCGGAACTCGCCCGCGACAGCCCCGTGAAGGCCGGGCTCTGGTCGATCAGTGCCGCCCGCGCGGTCGCCTCGACGATCGGAACGAACGGCGGCTTCGACTACGACTCGCGAGCCACCGGCTACCGGCTGCTCATGTCGCTCGGCGGCATGGTGGGCTCGGGCCCGCCCGCCTTCCGCAACCGCCAGCTGCTCGCACTCGCAGACGCCGGACTCGTCCACTTCATCGGCCCCGCCGCAGACCTCACTATCGAGCAAGACGGGTTCTCCGCAGTATCCGACCGCGTCGCGGGTTCCCGCATCACCTCGACCACCCTCATCGACGCATGGATGCACGCCCACGACATCACGGCGACTGATGACCCGCTCGCCCACTCGCTGCTCGCGGCCGGCCGCGCGCGGCCCTTCAACGTCGTCGCTCGTGACGGCGCCGAGCGCCCGACCGCCAGCTTCGATATCGACGCGGCCACCGGAATCCTGCTCCACTCCGACGGCACCGCCGACCCGGCGGTGCACGTGGCCGGCATCCCCGTCGATGACCTCCTGCACGGCACCATCATCAGTCCGATGCCGGGAACCGACCCGCCCATGCTGCGCGAGACCGATCGCGTGGCCCGCAGCGCCCTGACCATTGCCACCCGAGCGGTGGCAGCGAAAGCGGACGGTGCTCATCCTGATGAGCACCGTGCTGATGAACACCGTACCGAAGGGGCCCTCCATGACTGACCGACCCATCGCAATCGTCACCGGCGCTTCCGGCGGGATGGGTGGCGAAATCGTGCGCGAGCTCTCACGCACCCATCGCGTCATCGCAATCGGTCGCAATCAGGATCGTCTCGGCGCGCTCGCAAGCGAGACCGACGGCGAAACCTGGCGTCTCGATGTGACTGACGAGGCCGGTTTCGTCGAGCACCTGGCGCCCCTGGAACGTCTCGACGTGCTCGTGCACGCGGCCGCAGTCTCGACGCCGCAGCGCATCGACTCCGCGACCGCCGAGGCGTGGCAGGCCCAGTTCGCCACGAATGTGATCGCGCCGGTGCTCCTGACACGCCACGCGCTGCCGAAACTGCGCGAGGCCCAGGGCACCGTCATCTTCATCGGTTCGGGCGCATCGACTCGCCCGGTTCCCGGCAATGCCGTCTACACCGCATCCAAACACGCACTGCGGGGTGCCGCTGATGTGCTTCGCATCGACGAAGCACCGCATCGTCTGCGTGTCGCCACGATCGCGCCAGGCCAGACCGACACGGCGATGCTGCGCAGCATGATCTCCGACTCCGAATACGAGCCGGAGCGCTACATCCGCCCCGCATCCGTCGCCGGAGCAGTGCGATTCGTCGTGGATGCGCCGACTGACGTGCACATCACCGATATCGCCGTTCGCCCACGTCAGGAGATCTCGCGCCTCTAACGGCTCGGGCGATCTCCGATCAGAGGATCGCGTCGACCGCGGCGCGCGACACCGAGTACCGCTTCACAACGGCCCCCGCCGCGACATGATCGGGATGCACCGCGTACGCTGCGAGCGCCTCGGCATCGTCATGCTCGCTGAGCAGGGTGACGTCCCAGTTCGCGTCGTGATTCAGCGCATTCCGGAAGACTTCGAGCGTGCGCAACCCCGGAATCGTCTCGAGAAGCGGCGTCAGCGCCGCTTCGATCTCGACGAACTGGGCATCGCGCTCGGCGACACTCTCGCCGCTCAGCTTCCAAGTGACGATGTGTCGGACGGTCATGACGCTCTCCTCGTAAGTCGGAACGGGTTCTTCGATCTCGGGGCCTGCTTCGCCACCCGTTTCGCCGACGCTCGCTCGATCGCGGCGGTCAGACGTTCGGGATCGACCCGCCAGATCGCATGCCGACGCCCCTCGATCCGCACAACCGGAACATCTTCCGAGTGTCGCTTCGCGAGCTCGGTGTCGTCGAGGATGTCAAGCTCTTCGAGCTCAGTCGCGATGCCGCGGGATGCGAGGTCTGCACGCACCGTCTCGATCACGGCGCGCGCGTCAGCGCACAAATGGCAGCCGGTTTTGCCGATGAGAGTCACAGATACTGCGGTCACAGTGACCAGTCTACGTCTCCGACGGTGTTTTCAGGCACGTGAAAGGCGCCGTCCACGATATGGGGACGACGCCGGGCGAAGTGGCGCGAGGCCTACTTCTTGTTGCGACGCTGGTGACGCGTCTTACGAAGCAGTTTGCGGTGCTTCTTCTTCGACATGCGCTTGCGTCGCTTCTTGATGACTGAACCCACGGTTACCTCACAACGTTTTCAGGGGCGCACGTCGCGTGGCCCACAAGACGAACAGTCTAGACGTTCAGGGGTTTCGATGCGAAACCGAACCCCGGCACCGAATCAGGCGCGCAGCTTGAAGCGGGCGACGAGTTCCTTGACACGGTGTTCTGCGCGAGCCGCTGCGCGTCCGAGCTTCACCGCCGTCTCCGTCGCCTCTTCCGAGAGCACCTCGTCCTCGAGTCCGTCTTCGATTCCCTCTGGGCCGGGGAGGCGGCTCCCGTCCTCCGACAGGTACTCGACGGTGACCTCGGTGTCGAAACCCGCCGAGAGGAAGGGGATCACGAAGTCCTCCACCATTTCCAGCGGCTCGGGGTCGAGTGAATAGTAACGGTGCTGGCCCTCCTCGCGCACGCTCACGAGTTCGGCGTCGCGCAGCACCTTCAGGTGCTTCGACACCGTCGGCTGACTCGTCTCCAGCTGCGCCACGATCTCGGACACGCTCATCTCAGTATTCTGCAGATGGCGCTCCAGCAGCACCCGCAGGATGTCTCTCCTCGTCGCGTCGGCGATCACCCCGAAAATGTCTGGCATAGCCTCCAGAGTAGTCGCCCGCCTGTGTAGCATGACAATCGCGTCCGGGATCCGCCCCGGAAACAGCGTTGACGCACGGTGCACGGGCACCGGAAAGAAGGCGAAGTGAGGGCACGCCCCAGCAGAGCACCTGGTGCTTCCGCTCGCCCGGCACCATCGCAGCCCGGCGGGCATTCGTGGTGGCGCGCATTTCTGCATTCCTCGCCGCCGCGCCTCGCGATTCTCGTCTTCAGTTCGCTCATCATCGTCTGGACTGCGCTGCTGTCGTTGCCGATCGCCTCATCGAAAGGAGAATCGACTCCGCTCGTCGATGCCTTCTTCACTGCGGTCTCAGCAATCTGCGTCACCGGGCTCTCAACCGTCGACATGGGTGACCACTGGTCGATTTTCGGCGATCTCGTGATTCTTGTCGGGTTCCAGATCGGCGGCATCGGCGTCCTCACCCTGGCAAGCATCCTCGGCCTCACCGTCATGCGCCGACTCGGGCTGCGTCAACGCCTCCTCGCGGCCGGCGACTCGAATCCTGCTGCGGCTCGCAGGCTCAGCGAGGGCGAGACCGTCGGTCTCGGGAACATCAGCGGCCTGCTCGGTGCGGTCGCGATCAGCCTGCTCGTCATCGAGGGCACGCTCACCCTGCTCATCGCACCACGGCTCATGATCGACGGGGCACCGTTCCATGTCGCCCTGTTGAATGCGTTCTATCTCTCTGCCTCCGCGTTCACCAACACCGGCTTCGTGCCCATGCACGAAGGGCTCGCGCCGTACGCGACCGATACGTATCTGCTCAGCATGCTCGCGATCGGCGTCTTTCTCGGCGCGATCGGCTTCCCGGTACTGCTCGCACTGTTCCGCGTCGTGGCGCGCAAGGGGCTGCGTTCGAACCGTCGTCTCGGCCTGCACTCCCGACTCACCCTCGCGACGACACTTCTGCTCGTCATCCTGGGTTGGCTCGCCATCGCTGGACTCGAGGCGAACAACACCTCCACACTCGGGCACCATCCGGCATGGGAGACGATTCTGAGCGCGGGCTACACCTCCGTCATGACGAGATCCGGCGGGCTCGCGATCATCGACCCCTCCACGATGAACAGCTCAACACTGCTCGTCATGGACATGCTCATGTTCGTCGGGGGCGGATCAGCCTCCACCGCTGGCGGAATCAAGGTCACAACACTCGCGGTGCTGTTCCTCGCCGCCTACGCGGAAGCTCGGGGGTATCGCGACATCCAGGCCTTCGGCCGCCGGATACCCGACAGTGTGCTGCGCATCGCGGTCTCGGTGCTCATCTGGGGCACCACCATCGTCATCGCGGCAAGCGTTGCGCTCCTCCATCTCACGGGAGAATCCCTCGATCACGTACTCTTCGAGGTGATCTCCGCCTTCGGCACCTGCGGGCTCTCCACGGGGCTCTCGCCGAACCTCCCAGACGCCGGCAAGTACATCCTCGCCGCGGTCATGTGGTCAGGTCGGGTCGGTACCATCACACTCGCCGCGGCCGTCGCCTCGACGAACACCACCCGCTTCTACCGTCTCCCCGAAGAAAGGCCGATCGTTGGTTGACATCCGCAGTGACGAACCCGTACTCATCGTCGGACTCGGGCGCTTCGGCGCCTCGACCGCCGGGCAACTCGATCGCCAAGACCGCGAGGTGCTCGTCGTCGATACCGATCAGCAACTCGTGCAGAAGTGGGCTGACCGGGTCACTCATGCGGTGCAGGCCGATGCGCGCTCGATCGAGGCGCTGGAGCAGATCGGCGCGGCCGACTTCCAGATCGCGGTAGTCGCCGTCGGCTCGTCGATCGAGTCGAGCGTGCTCGTGGCGGCGAACCTCGTCGACCTCGGTGTCCCCCAGATCTGGGCCAAGGCCATCTCGCAATCGCACGGCAAGATTCTCGAGCGCATCGGCGTGAACCACGTCATCTACCCCGAGCGAGAGGCCGGCGAACGCGTCGCCCACCTGCTCTCCGGCAGCATGCTCGATTTCATCCAGTTCGATGACAACTACGTCATCGCGAAGATGTACCCGCCCAGGTCGATCCGGGGCAACGCGCTCAAAGACAGCGGCGTGCGCACGCGCTATCGAGTCACCGTCGTCGGAGTGAAGACGCCGGGCCAGCCGTTCACGCATGCCACCGAGCAGACCGTGATCTCACCGCACGACCTCATCATCGTGTCGGGAACGGCGGCCGATGTGGAGCGTTTCGCGTCGATCGCCTGATCCGAGCCTCACGGAGCGTTCTCCACCCGTTCGGAGCTCTCGCGTCTAGGCTTCGCCGGTAAGATGGTTTCCACTCGAGCCGAGCCGGCTCAACGACATCTCCGGAGGCAACGTCCCATGAGCGCAAGCCGCGCCGAGCGCACCGTCGCAGCGGAAGACATCGAGCTGATCGAGGCCGCGCTGCTCGCGAACTCGAATGTCGAGCGGATCATCCGCATGAAGGTGATTCGCACCTCTCCTGACGAGCTCGTCGTGGCCGCGAAGATCGGCGTCGATCCTGGCCTCAGCATGCACCAGCTCTCGGCAGTGCTGCATCTCGCGAACCGCAGAGTCGGAAAGGCCGTGCCGCAAGCCCAGCACATCTACATCGAGCCAGACGTCTATCTCGACCCCGATATCAGTGCGCCGTCGACCAGTTCGATCGTGATGCTCTCGAGCGACTGACCTCCCCGGCCGAGCTGATCGAATGCTCGCAGCGCTCGGACCCAGGGCTCCGTCTCATCGGCGCTGCTCGAAGAAATCCCGCAGCAGCGCGGCGCACTCGTCGGCGCGCACGCCCGACACCACTTCGGGCACGGCGTGCGGCAATCTGCCATCGCGCAGCAGGTCGTAGACGCTTCCGACCGTGCCGGCCTTCTCATCCCAGGCGCCGAATACGACACGACCGACTCGGGCCGCAAGAATCGTGCCTGCGCACATCGCACACGGCTCGAGCGTGACCACGAGCGTGCAATCGGCGAGCACACGGTCTCCGCGGCTCGCGGTCGCCTCGCGAATGGCGAGCACCTCGGCATGCGCCGTCGGATCCTGCCTCTGCTCTCGCGCGTTTCGCCCGCGCCCGAGCACTGCACCCGCGGCGTCGAGTACGACCGCCCCGACCGGAATCTCGCCCTGTGCCGCGGCACAGCGGGCCTGACCGAGTGCAAGCCCCATGGCCGTTCGCTCTTCGGCCGACGGCGGGATCGTCGTCACACCCATGCGACCCCTTCCGCGGAACCGTGCGCTGCAACCGACACGCACCCGTACAATTGAGATCATGCGAGTCTTCGTTGCCGATCACCCTCTGATCACCCACAAGCTTACGGTTCTGCGCGACGAGAAGACCTCGCAGCCGACCTTCCGCCTGCTCATCGAAGAGCTCATGACGTTGCTCGCCTACGAGGCGACCCGCGAGGTGCGCGTCGAGCAGGTCGATATCCGTACTCCTGTCGCGCCGACCACCGGTGTCCGGCTCAGCCATCCGCTGCCGTTGATCGTTCCGATCCTGCGCGCGGGGCTCGGCATGCTCGAGGGCATGGTGAAGTTGGTTCCGACTGCCGAGGTCGGGTTTCTCGGCATGGTGCGCGATGAAACGACGCTTGAGCCGACCACCTACGCGGAGCGTCTGCCCGATTCGCTCGCAGGCAGACAGTGCTTCGTTCTCGATCCGATGCTCGCCACGGGCGGCTCCCTCGCCGCCGCAATCGACTTCCTGTTTGCACGCGGCGCCGACGACATCACTGCGATCTGCGTGCTCGGAACGCCGGAAGGCGTCGAGGCGATCCGCACGGCCGCGGGAGACCGCAATGTAACGCTCGTACTCGGCTCTCTCGACGAGGGGTTAGACGAGAACGCGTACATCGTGCCGGGTCTTGGCGACGCGGGCGACCGTCTGTACGGGACTGCTGAATAACGGTTCACTTGACACATTCGGCAAAGTTCTATTAACTATTGCCATGCATGACACTCTGACGACCCAGTCCGCCTTCGAGGTGAACATTGGGCGTACCGGCATGATGATGGCCGGGTCTGTCATGCACTGTCGAATGTGCGCGTAACGAGCTCACACCGCTGATCACAGCGGCAGCGCGCCGATCTTCTGCATCGAGCGCCTCTCTCGAACACCGCGAACTGGCCTCATCTGACCGGGCCCGTCGCAACGAACCCGCATCAAAGGACTTCATCATCATGACCACCACCATTGCCACCGCCCCGCAGAACGACACCCTCCAGGCCCTCCGTGCCGCTCGCCCCGACCTCGCCGGCGATCTGCCCGAACAGGCGCCGTCGCAGCCCGCTGCCGGACGCCGAGTGCCCGAGGGCACCGAGGTTCGTGGCTTCGCGCTCTACATCGGCCTCAGCGAGGAGAAGATCGCCGAGGGCGATCCGCAGCTCGGCGCGATCGTCGCTCAGCTCAAGAGTCTCGTCTCGCAACTGGCGCCCGCCGCCGACACCTACGCGGCAGTGGCCCTCGCCCCCGAAGGAGCGGGGGGACGCGACGTCGACGTCGTGCGCCTGGCGCTCGGTGACCCCGCAGCTCAGGCCCGCCAGTCGCAGCAGAACCACACTGAGGAAGATGAGCAGGATCGCGCCGCCGGAGGCGTCACGATCGATCTTTCGCGCAAGCGCGTGCTGCTCGACAATGTTCCTGCCGTGCTCACGTTCCGCGAATTCGAGCTGCTGCAGTTCCTAGTCTTGCGCGAAGGCCGGACCGTGAGCCGCGAGGAGCTCATCTCATCACTGTGGGCAGACGCTCCTGCCAGCGAGACTCCGAGCGAACGCACCATCGATGTTCACGTACGACGTCTGCGGGTGAAGCTCGCCCAGTACCAGGACATCGTGCGCACCGTACGCGGAGTCGGGTACCGTTTCGACCGTCACGCCGACGTCGCGATTCTCCACTCCTCGTCACCGAGCCCTGACATCTTCTGAGACCGGTGCCCCCGGGAAGATCCGCTGGTTCTGCCTCTCGGATCTACCCGGCGGCGCCTCAACGCGGTAGTGTCTGAGGAAGCCCTGACTGCAAGGAGGCGCATCATGTCCGCACAGATCCCCGACCCTTCCGGCGAAGGCCGCGGCGAGGACACTACCGCGCAAGGCCGGCCCATGCCACCTCAGCCGCCCATGACAACTCACAACTATGAGCAAGCCGCCGCAGATGGCGCGTACCAGCACGGGCTCGGCGACACGCAGCAACCTGCCGGATCCCATACCGCTCCGCAGGGTGGAGAGCAGGCCGCTCCCGTAGACGCAACGCCCGCGGGAGCGCCGCATGATCCGCCGCCCGCTGGTGGCTACGCGCCCCCTGCCGGCGGGTACGCGTCGCCTCCCGGCGCCACGGCAGCGACCGGCGATCACAGCAGTACGGTCACGCTGAACTACTGGCTGTCGGTATTCTTCGTGTGGATTCCGGCGCTGATCTTCTACCTCATGGAGAAGGACAAGGGCGACCAGCTGGCGAACGCGTACCACCGCGACAACCTGAACTTCTCGCTCGTACGCACCGGCGTGTATGTGCTCACGTGGATCGTGATGCCGATCGACCTGATCGGTTTCTTCCTCGGCAGCCTGCTCGGCCTCGCATCGCTCGTGCTGTTCATCTTCCACATCATCGCCGCAGTCAAGGCGATGGAAGGTTACCGTCGAGGCGCGCAGCCGGAGTTCATCTTCAACATCCCAATGGTCAAGTAGCGTCCCGTTCTGCCTGCTTCCGGGCCCGGCGCAAGCGCCACCACTCCCAGAAGCGGGCGAACGCGCGGCGCAGCCATGCGGTGAGCCGCCTCGCCCAGTGATACTCGGAGCCGAGCACGGTCATACCGATGAAGACGATGAGCCATCCGGGGCCGGGCAGCGGCACGAGGACCAACCCGAGGATGATAATCGCACCGCCGATGACGGTGACGAGTACTTTGTAGACGACGTTCAGCCACGGATAGCGGCGGATGAGTCCGCGCCAGCGCTCCATCAATCGGCCGACCGGGCGGCCGATCCTGTGCGCCCGCTCGAGGTCGTCGGGCGTCGGCTCAGACATGCCTCCAGGCTAGAACGCAAAGCTGGGGCATCGCCTCAAAAGCTGTGGGCCTGAGCGCTCCTCGCTCGTGTTCTCTACACTTGAGCCGTGACCGAACGCTGGAGAACCATCGCCGCAGCAGCGGGCTTGCGTGCCCCCGACGGCGCCGTACGACCGACGATCTTCGCCGAGATGTCCGCGCTCGCTGCGGCGCACGGTGCTGCCAATTTGGGGCAGGGGTTCCCTGATTCCGATGGACCCGAGTGGATTCGACGGGCCGCGGCCGAGGCCATCATGACTGGGGCCAATCAGTATCCGCCCGGCCGTGGCATCCCCGAGCTCCGGAACGCCGTCGCCGAGCATCGCTCGCGCCACTACGGGCTTGACACCGACCCTGACACCGAGGTGCTCATCACTGCGGGCGCGACCGAGGCGCTCACCGCCGCCATCCTCGCCTTCGCCGGCCCGGGAGACGAGGTCGTCACCCTCGAGCCTTTCTACGACTCTCATGCGGCGGCGATCGCGATGGCCGGCGCTACGCACGTGACCGTGCCGTTGCATCCTGGCGAGTACGGGTTCCGGCTCGATCCTGCCGACCTTGACCGCGCTGTCGGAGAGCGCACGCGCATGATCCTCGTCAACACTCCGCACAACCCGACGGGCACTGTCTTGAAGCGTGACGAACTCGAGGCCATCGGGCGCGCCGCCGAGCGGGCCGATGCGATTGTAGTCACCGACGAGGTTTACGAGCACCTCGTCTTCGACGGGCAACAGCACATTCCGATCGAGTCTCTGCCCGGGATGCGCGACCGTACGCTCACCGTCTCGTCATCGGGCAAGACGTTCTCGCTGACTGGTTGGAAGATCGGCTGGGTGACCGGGCCTGCCGAACTCATCGAAGCAGTCGTCGCCGTCAAGCAGTTTCTGACCTACGTGAACGGCGCACCGTTCCAGCCGGCAATCGCGAGAGCCCTCACCGAGGGCGACACCGATATTGCGGAGCTGCGGGAGTCGCTCGCAACCCGACGCGACCTACTCGTCGACGGGCTTCGCGCAGCCGGGTTCAGTCTCATCGTGCCCGACGGTACCTACTTCGTCTGCGCTGATGCATCGCCCTTCATCGCGGGGGTTGCCAGTGGTGGCAGTGCCGGTGATGCGGACCTCGGTTTGGATGCGACCGACGGCGCCTCGTTCGCCCGAGCACTTCCCGAGCGGCTCGGAGTCGCCTGCGTTCCCATCTCAGCATTCTGCGCAGAAGGATCGGCGACCGCCGATGCGCTCCGCAACTGGGTGCGGTTCACTTTTGTGAAGGACACGGAGACCTTGCACCGTGCAATCGCCGCACTCCAGGGCCTACGTGACTGAAACTTGCCATGGGGACTCGGCGAACCGCGGAAACACGCGGAAGACGAGCCTCGCCAATCCCGGGTGATTTCGACAGTGGAGGGATCTTCCCCTAAGATGGTTCACGGAGATATGCCGGAGCGGCCGAACGGACTTCACTGCTAATGAAGGGTCGGGGTTAAACTCGACCGGGGGTTCAAATCCCCCTATCTCCGCCAGAAAACCCCCGCTCACGCGGGGGTTTTCCCGTTTTCAGAGCGCCCTACTCGCTAGAAGACCGTGCGCCCGCCAGAGCACGTCTCATTGCCTGCGAGCTGTCCGGTCACACTCTCCGGCAGCTTGACGCGATCGCCGCCTTCAGTAGCAGGCTCTTCGGTGGCCGCTCCGTCAGTCGACGGCTCAGTGGTTTCCGCGGGAGCCTCCTCGGTCGGAGGCGTCTGCGCACCCTCGTCCTCAGCACCCGCTTCGACACCCTCGCCAACGCTTCCGGGCTCGAAGGGCACGCCCGACTTGACCACGTCGAGCATCACTTGTGCATCGTCGTAGTTCGGTGTGAGACGTCCCTCCTCGTACGGGTGGTTGAACGTCGGGTATTGGATGAAGCCGATGCGATCCACGTCGATGTCCTTGACCGTGCCGGCCACTGCCTGCAGGAACGGCACCGACGCCATGTTCTTCGAGAACAACGCATTCTCAACGCCGGCCTTTGCGAGACTGTACACCTTGCGCGGGTCTGAAAGCGTCTCGGAACTCTGCAGCTGGCGCACGAGCGCCGACATGAATACCTGCTGGTTGCTGATGCGGCTGGTATCGCCGCCATCGCCGACGCCATGGCGCGTGCGGAGGAACTGCAGGGCATCCTTGCCGACGAGAGTGTTCATGCCGGCAGGCAGATCAAGATCGGCCTTCGGGTCGACGATCGGCTGTGCGAGGCACACGTCGACGCCACCGATCGCGTTCGAGACGCCGATGACACCATCGAAGGTGATGAGGCCGGCGTAGGGGATGTCCATGCCGGTGAGCTCAGAGACCGTCTTCACCACGCACGGCAATCCGCCGTAGCCGATTGCGGTGTTGAGCTGCTGCTCGCTCATCGCTGGGTAGTAGTTCGGTTCGCCGTTAGGCCCCGGGCAGCTCGGGATCGGCACCATCAGGTCGCGCGGAAAGCTGATGACCGTCGCGCTCTCATGATCCGCCGACACGTGCAGCAGCAGGTTGACGTCGTTGAGTTCGCCTTCTTCACCGTCATTGATCGACTGCCCGTTCCGAGAGTCAGACCCGACCAGCAGAATCGTCAGCTCACCATCGATGCTCTGCAGACCGGCACCCACTGTGTCGGCCTCGCCCTCGAGCTCGACCGTTTCGACCTTCTGCTGGAGAGCCAGCACCGCGTAGGCAGCGACCGACACCGTACTGAACACTGCGACGAGAGCGGCAGTGAGCGCAACGCGCGCGATATTCGCCCAGGTGTTAGAGCGGCGCAGCCGCGCATGCCGCGCACTGCTCCAGCTCGCGGAATCCTCCGCCATGTCTTCTGCCATGTATTCGTTCCCCGGTGTCGAGTGCAAGCACAACGCCTCGTGCTCGCAGATATCCTTCGAACCTACCCGACTCCGCTGGAAGGGGCCTTAAGCCCCCCCAACACGCCTAGTGAGCGGAGCGGTAGGCCTCGATCACGGCGCCGGGAATGCGGCCGCGGTCGCTCACGGCGTGGCCGTTGTCGCGAGCCCAGGCACGGATTGCCTGCAGCTCTTCCTTGCGTGCCCCCGATGCTGCGCCACTACGACGGCGAGGCTTCGCAGCGGATCCCTCAGCTCGCCTGGCCTTCGCAATGTACGGGCTGAGCGCGTTGCGCAGCTCGCTCAGGTTCTCCTCGCTGAGCTCGATCTCGTAGTCGGCCCCCTCGAGCCCGAACGAGACCGTGCGCGCATTCGGTGCGCCGTCAATGTCGTCGATGAGTTCGGTGATGATGCGCTTCGCCATGGTGATCCTTCGGGTCTATTCGATGCTGTGAATCGATATCGAATTCGAAGGTTCGAATTCGATTCATCTGCACACAGAATAGCGCCCCACTATCTCCGTGCCTGAGAAGAAACAAAACAAATACAGGCAAGGTCGGTACGAGAATAGAGGATCGCCGCAGCTGGATTCGCATGCAGGCTCCCGTCCTGCTGCTATAGTCGCCTATGAGCAGGGGAGTATCCCGAACTCTTCGCGATCGTCATCACGTTCGGCACTGAGACCGGACCGGCGCGAAGGCCCTCTGGGCGGGAGAGACTTGTGCGGTTTGGCGAACGCACCAGGAGGACCCTTTGGAAATCAATGCTCTGACATGGACGCTCACGATCGCTGTGATCGTTGCGCTCCTCCTCTTCGACTACTTCGCACACGTGCGAAAAGCACACGCGCCATCAATATCTGAAGCGGCGGTTTGGTCAGCCATATATGTCGGCGTCGCCCTACTGTTCGGATTGGTGTTCTTCGCCTTCGGCGACACTTCTCATGCGATCGAATACTACGCCGGATATATCACTGAGAAGGCGCTCAGCGTCGACAACCTCTTCGTCTTCCTGGTGATCATGTCGTCTTTTCAGGTGCCTCGCGAATATCAGCAGAAGGTACTTCTCTTTGGCATTACCTTTGCGCTCATCTCGCGTACCGCCTTTATCTTGCTCGGCGCCGCGATCATCGAAGCATGGTCCGATGTCTTCTACCTCTTCGGGCTCGCGCTGCTGCTCGTCGCCGGTCAGCAGCTCAAGGGCGAGCTGACAGGCGGTCCAGACAACTCCGATGATGCAGACAACGTCATGGTGCGGCTCGCGAAGCGCTTCCTCCCGGCTTCTGATCGATTCGACGGTGATCGACTGTTCACCCGAGAGAACGGTCGCCGAGTGATCACTCCGATGCTGCTCGTGATGATCGCCATCGGCGCCACCGACCTCCTGTTTGCTTTCGACTCGATTCCTGCGATCTTTGGTCTGACCCAGGATGCCTACATCGTCTTCACCGCAACGGCCTTCTCACTCATGGGGCTGCGACAGCTCTACTTCCTCATCGACGGCCTGCTGGATCGGCTCGTGTACCTCTCGTACGGCCTTGCGGCGATTCTCGGGTTCATCGGAGTGAAACTGATCCTCCACGCCCTGCATGAGAACAATCTCTTCTTCATCAATGACGGTGCGAATGTTCCGGTCGTGGAGATTCCAACCCCGCTGTCGCTGCTCGTGATCATGGCCGTGCTGACCGTGACCGTGGTCGCATCGCTCCTGAGCCCCAAGGGGCGCGCGCTCCGAGCGCTGCAGAATGCGGAACGCTACGCGCACCGATACACAGAGCTTGATGAGCAGGTGCCGGCCAAGACCCGCGACGCTGCGGCGACGCTCATGGATACGTGGACCTCACGTGCCGAATCCGTGCCGCAGAAGTTCCGTGACGAGCTGATTCCGCACAAGGACCACTATTCGCGAATCATCCGTACGGCGCATGAAACCCGTCTCGCCGATGCTCGCCGCGAGGGCCTACCCGCTCCTGTCTCCGAAGAGATCATCGACAACGATGGCCCAGCAGTCTGAGACCGGGTGCGCGAGCACGTCAGTGATTCTCAATACTCGCCTCAAGGCCTCTTCCGCAACCCCCTATTCCATACTGCACGCGCCTGGCAGGCTTGCTCTCGCAATCGTCCATGGATGAGAGGAGTCGATATGAGTGCATCGGACAAGCTTGAAGCCGGTATGGATAAGCTGAAGGGCAACGTCAAGGAGGCCGCTGGCAAGGCCACTGATAACACGCGCCTCGAGGCCGAAGGAAAGGTCGATCAGGCGAAGGGTGAGGCCAAGCAGGCTGCAGAGAAGGCCAAGGACAGCGTGAAGGACGCATTCGGGGGTTAACTTCGCAGCGCGCCTTTCAGGCCGCAAGAACGTAAGTAGAAAGCCCGGTCAGATCTCAGGATCTGACCGGGCTTTCTCGTGGCGGAGGGTAAGGGATTCGAACCCTTGAGACGGAGTTACCGCCCACTTGTTTTCAAGACAAGCTCCTTCGGCCGCTCGGACAACCCTCCGCCGAAGAGCTTAGCGGATCGTCAGCCGAGCTCGCGCGCTGCCACTCACCCGAGCAGTTCAGGGAAGCGCTCACGCAGCGCTTGGAGTAGCCCGTTCTCTTCGATCGTGCCGGTCACACGATTCGCCGCAGCCCGCACATCCCGATTCGCCTGCCCCATGGCCACCGAATCTCCTGCTCGTCCGGCCCAACGCAGCATAGCGATATCGTTCTGCCCATCGCCCGCGGCGAAGACCCGGCTCCCGGCGATACCGCACCGCGATGCCACGACCTCGAGCGCGCTCTCCTTCGAGACCCCGTCGGGAGCGATATCGAGCCAGATCGTGTCGCCGACCGCGTAGGTCACGTTGCTGAGCCCAACCGACATGGCGGCGTCGATGAAGTCTTCGAGGCGGTGCGAGGGCGACATGACGAGCACGCGCGACACCTGCTTACCGAGCAACTCGTCGAAGGACACCAACCGCTGTTCTACGGGCAGCGTGCCTGACGGAATTGCGTCGGTGTAGAGGAAGGATCCGTCGGCGAGCTCCGCCCCGTAGCGAGCTCCTGCGAGCACCGGCCGCACACGCCGCAGAATCTCGGTCGCGTCAAAAGCCTCGACATACTCGCGCCGGTACCCGCGATCGCCGAGCGCGGTGCGCCGCAGGGTGACGGCGCCGTTCGCGCACACCACCCATTCCGGACGGATGCCGAGCGCTTCGATAATCGGCAGCGTCGCATCGACCGAGCGTCCCGTGGCGATGACGACTTCGTGCCCGGCATTGTGCAGGGTACGGATCGCCTCAGCGAGATCCGGGTCGATGGGAGCGGATGCCGCGAAACCGGTCCCGCCGTCACCGCTCGGCGCACGCTCGCCCACGTGACCGTGATTGAGTACGGTCCCGTCGAGATCGAGGGCGACCAGGTAGCGTGCCGCAGGGTTCATTCGAGCCGTCGTCATTGCGCTCAGCTCTGCTTCGAGGAGTCGCGCTCAGGTTCGAGCACCTCGAGGCCGCCAAGGTACGGTCGTAATCCCTCGGGCACGACCACGCTGCCATCCTCGCGCTGGTGGGTTTCGAGGATCGCCACCAGCCAGCGAGTGGTCGCCAGGGTGCCGTTCAACGTTGCTGCAGGAGCCGTCTTTCCACTCTCCGTGCGGTAGCGCGTGGCGAGACGCCGCGCCTGGTAGGTCGTGCAGTTCGAGGTCGAGGTGAGCTCGCGATAGGTGCCCTGGGTCGGGATCCACGCCTCAATGTCGAACTTGCGTGCCGCACTCGACCCCAGGTCGCCCGCTGCAACGTCGATCACCCGGTAGTGCAAGCCGAGTAGCTGCAGCATCTCTTCCTGCCAGGCGACGAGGCGATCGTGCTCGGCCTCGGCCTCGTTCGGGTCTGCATAGACGAACATCTCGAGTTTGTTGAACTGGTGCACTCGCAGGATCCCGCGCGTGTCTTTGCCGTGCGAGCCGGCCTCGCTGCGATAGCACGTGGACCACCCGGCGTAGCGCAGTGGCCCGTCACTGAGATCGATGATCTCGTCGGAGTGGTACCCGGCGAGTGCGACCTCACTGGTACCGGTGAGGTAGAGATTCTGATCCTGCAGATGGTAGACCTCGTCGGCGTGCTCGCCGAGGAAGCCGGTGCCCTGCATCACTTCTGGCTTGACGAGTGTCGGCGTGATCAGGGGCGTGAAGCCGTTGGCCAGCGCGCGGTCGAGCGCGAGGTTCATGAGCGCGATCTCGAGGCGGGCGCCGACGCCGCGCAAGAAGTAGAACCGTGCGCCCGACACCTTGGCTCCGCGCTCCATGTCGATCGCCCCGAGCAGCTCGCCGAGCTCGAGGTGATCGCGTGGCTCGAAGTCGAACTCGGGCAGATCGCCGTGAGTGCGGAGGGTGACGAAGTTCTCCTCACCGCCCTCGGGCACACCATCGATCACGAGATTCTCGATCGCGAGCGAGAGCCCCGTGAACTCCTCCTCGGCTACCTTCGCACGAGCGTCCGCAGCCTTCACTGCGGCTGCGAGCTCCTGCGCCTTGGCGATGAGCGCCGGCTTCTCCTCCTTCGAGGCGGCCTTCACCTGCTTGCCGAACTGGTTCTGCTCGGCCCGCAGCGTCTCATACTCGGTGAGTGCGGCCCTGCGCGCCGCGTCGGCGGCGAGCGCCCGATCCACGACACTCTCATCGTTGCCTCGGGCGCGCTGGGAACGCTTGACGGTCTCGGGATCATTGCGAAGCAGAACTGGATCGATCACCCCGCCAGTCTACTGAGTGCCGCTTCGGAACACCCTGGCGCTACTCTGGTGGTCATGGCTCCACGCTCCGCGCCTGCTCTGCCGAGCGCTGCCGTCGTCTATCACCCCTTGAAGACCGACATCACGGCACTCCGCTCTGCGATCGCGTCAGAGCAGCAGCGTGCCGGATGGGCGAAGACGCGCTGGTACGCAACCGATGCCGACGACGCCGGCATCTCGGCCACGATGCAGGCCCTCGCCGACGGAGCCTCGCTGATCATCGCGTCGGGCGGTGACGGAACGATCCGCGCGGTCGCCGAGACGCTGAGGGGCACCGGTGTTCCGCTCACGATCGCGCCGCAGGGCACCGGCAATCTGCTCGCACGCAACCTCGGAGTGCCACTGGGTGATGTGTCTGCCGTCGCTCGCGCTGCGTTCCGCGGCACCAATCGTCCGATCGACCTCGGTGTCGTCTCGATCGTGCGGGCCGACGAGTCCGAAGACGAGCACGTCTTCCTCGTACTCGCGGGCATGGGCCTCGACGCTCGCACGATCGGCGCGACCCGATCCACCCTGAAGAAGCGCTTGGGATGGCTCGCATACGTCGATGCCGGGGTGCGCACCATGCTGAAGGATCGGCCGCTCGAAATCCACTACGCAGTCGACGGGTCGGATGTGAAGCCGCTGTCGGTCTACACGGTCATGATCGGCAACTGCGGGCTCATGCCAGGAGGGGTGCTGCTGATTCCCGACGCCGAGATCGACGACGGGCAGCTCGATGTCGTCGCCCTGCGCCCGCTCGGGCCGTTCTCATGGCTGCGGATCTGGAACAAGATCGGGTGGGAGAATGGTGTGCTGCGCAAGTCGAAGGCGGGTCGTCGAATTATCGATCTCGTCAACGACACCCGGAGCGTTTCCTACGTGCGCGCGACAGAGTACGCGCTCGCCGTGACGAAGCCGGAGCCGATCCAGCTCGATGGCGACGATTTCGGTCTCGCGCTGTCGGTGCACGGCACCGTCGACCCCGGCGCGCTCACGGTGCGCGTGCTCAGCGAGTGGCGTCGGGCGAATTGACTCGGCGCCGCGCGCTGACTCAGCGCCGCGCACCGGCGCTGAGTTTTCACACGCACCGGGCTGATTTCTCACGCACATACCGGCGCTGATTTCTCAGGGCAGGATCAGCACTTCGATATGGGATCAGCGCGTAGATATGCCCACTTTCGGTGATTTTGGCATATCTACGTGCTGATCCCATATTGAAGCGCTGCTGCACGAGGCGTTACTGCGCGAGGCGTTACTGCACGAGACGCCGTTGGATCCGAAGAAGCCCAGGGCTCACCGCTCTCAGTCGGTGCCGGTGCTCACCACCGTCAGTCGGTGCCGGTGAGAATCATCCGTAACCAGTCGCGCGCCTCTCGGAACGTCTCGTCGTCGTGCACCGCCTGCGTGACGGGCGCCACCCGGTCGGCGCGCGGGTAGGAGCCGAGGAAGACGACGCGCGGGCTGAAGCGCTTGAGTCCGAGCAGGGCATCGGCGACGCGCTCATCGGTGACGTGTCCCTCGGCGTCGATGACGAAGCGATAGCGCCCCATGCGGTCACCGATGGGGCGCGAGGCGAGCAGCGTCAGGTTCACCCCGCGGGTGGCGAACTGCTCGAGCATCTCGAGCAGGGCACCGGGCCGGTCTGCGGGGAGCTCCGCGATGAGACTCGTCTTGTCGGCTCCGGTGGCACGACCGATCGGCCCGGGGCGACCGACCAACACGAAGCGGGTCTGAGCATCGGGGTTCTCTGCGATTCCGGATGCGAGCACCTCGACATCGTGGTGCGCCTCGATACCGGGAGGTGCGATCGCAGCGTCGATGTCGGCGTCGGACTCGAAGAGATCGACCACCGCCTGCACATTCGAGGCCGCCGGCAAATGCTGGTGACGCGGCACCTGGTCGTCGAGCCACGCGCGGCACTGCCCGTATGCGACCGGGTGGGCGCTCACCACACGAATGTCTTCGAGCTTCGTGCCGGGGCGAACGACCAATACGAAGTTCACCGGAACGAGATACTCGCCAGTGATCCGCAAACCGGGGATCGTCGCCAGCGCGTCCTGTGCGACGGTGACCCCGCCGTCGATCGAGTTCTCGATCGCGATCATCGCCGCATCACTGTCGCCGCTGACGACATCGCCGAGAGCCTCGCCGAGGTTGGCAACCGGGTTCCACTCTTGCCCGACGGCCTCGGGCACCTGCTTGAGTGCGGCCTCGGTAAACGTCCCCGCCGGCCCCAGGTAGGAGTAACGGCGGAGGGTCTCGGGGCGCGCTGTCATGGGTACCAGAGTACCGCGACCGATCTACACGGGCACCGCGGCCGAATTACGCGAGCACCCCGAACGATCTACGCGAGTGCTGCGGTAACGAGCGCCTGCGCCGCCGCCTGCACGAGGGCGAGATGCTCGGGTCCGCGGAAGGACTCGGCGTAGATCTTCATGACGTCTTCGGTGCCGGACGGGCGTGCCGCGAACCAGGCGTGCTCCGTCTCGACCTTCAGTCCTCCGATTGCGGCCCCGTTACCGGGCGCTTCCGTGGAAATCGAAGTGATCGGGTCGCCGGCGAGCTCGGTGTCGGCGACGTCATCGGCGCTGAGCGCACGCAGCCTGGCCTTCTGCTCGGGGGTCGCCGGCGCATCGATGCGCGCGTAGGCCGGGTCCCCGAAACGCTCGGCGAGGGCCCGGTACCGCTCTGAAGGCGCCTGTCCGGTGACCGCTCGGATCTCGGCTGCGAGCAGGCACAGCAGGATCCCGTCCTTGTCGGTGCTCCACGGTGTCCCGTCGAAGCGGAGGAACGAGGCCCCGGCGCTCTCCTCCCCGCCGAACACGACCGAGCCGTCTGAGAGGCCGGGCACGAACCACTTGAACCCCACGGGCACCTCGAGCAGCCGGCGCCCGTGCGCGGCCACGACGCGGTCGATCATCGCGGAGGATACGAGCGTCTTGCCGATCCCCGCGTCGACCGGCCAGTCGGGTCGGTACTCGAGCAGGTAGTCGATCGCGACCGCGAGGAAGTGGTTCGGGTTCATCAACCCCGCGTCGCGTGTGACGATGCCGTGACGGTCGGCATCGGCATCGTTCGCGACGACGAGTTCGAAGTCCTGGCGGTACTCGGCGACGGTCTCCATGACGTGCGCGGATGAGGGATCCATGCGGATCCTCCCATCCCAGTCGAGTCGCATGAAGCCCCACTGCGGGTCGATGCCAGGGCCGAGCACGGTGAGGTCGAGTGCGTAGCGGTCTCGGATCGCCGCCCAGTACGCGGTCGCCGAACCACCGAGGGGATGCGCAGCAAATCGGACCCCGGCATCGCGGATCGCCTCGAGGTCGATGACCTCCCCCAGACCCTCCACGTAGGTTCCAAGAAAGTCGTAATGACCGATGGGCGCGGCCTCATGAGTGGCTGCGGATCTCAAGGATTCCTCGCCGCCGAGCTGCAGGATCTCGTTCGCCCGATCTGCGATCCAATTGGTCGCGTCGGTGTCGGCGGGCCCACCGTGCGGAGGGTTGTACTTGATACCGCCATCGGTGGGCGGGTTGTGACTCGGGGTGATGACGATCCCATCGGCGCGATCCGGGTCGGGTACTTCGCCGGTGCCCACTTCGTCGCCGGCACGTACTTCTTCGGCGGTGCCCGCGGCACGGTCGCGATTGTGGGTGAGGATCGCATGACTCACCGAGGGAGTCGGCACGAAGGCCTCGTCACCGGTGCCAGCGGTGGCGAGCACCCGAACCCCCGCCGCTGACAGCACGGTGCGCGCGGTCGCTTCGGCGGGCCCTGAGAGTGCGTGGGTGTCGGCCCCGAGGAAGAGGGGGCCGCGGATTCCCTGCGCGGCACGGTACTCGGCGATGGCACGACTGATCGCCGCGATGTGCGCCTCGGTGAACGAAGCGGTCAGCGCCGAGCCGCGATGCCCTGAGGTGCCGAAAACGACTCGCTGTGCAGGTACGGCCGGGTCCGGAACCATCTCCGCATACGCCGTCAGCAGCGCATCGACGTCGATCAGATCCTGCGCCTCGGCGGGCATCCCGGCTCTCTCATGCATGCTCACAGTCTGCCATTCGGCCCTGCAGGCTCCCCGTTCCGTGAAACCGTGCGTTCACACAGTGCGGCTACTCTGGCGATATGACCGAGAAGCAGAAACCCGCCCCGGCACCGACGACCGAGGCACTCCTTGCACCCACCCGCGACGGTGTCGAGTACTGGCTCACCGACATGGACGGCGTACTCGTCCACGAGAACCGCGCGATTCCTGGCGCCGCCGAACTGCTGCAGCGCTGGCGCGACACCGAGCAGCCGTACCTCGTACTCACCAACAACTCGATCTTCACGGCGCGCGACCTCAGCGCGAGACTCGCCTCATCGGGTATCGAGGTGCCCGAAGACCGCATCTGGACGAGCGCGCTCGCGACGGCGGCCTTCCTGAAGCAACAGCAGCCCGGCGGCACCGCCTACGTGCTCGGCGAAGCCGGCATGTTCACTGCGCTGCATGACGCGGGCTACATCATGACCGAGACGGACCCTGACTTCGTCGTTGTCGGCGAGACCCGGCGCTACTCGTTCGATGCGATCACGAAAGCGATCCGGCTCATCGATCGTGGCGCCCGATTCATCTCGACCAACCCCGACGCGACCGGGCCCAGCCCTGAGGGCCCGTTGCCCGCCACCGGCGCGATCAACGCGCTCATCACCAAGGCCACCGGCAAGGTGCCCTACATCGTGGGCAAGCCGAACCCGATGATGTTCCGCTCGGCAATGAACCGGATCGGCGCGCACTCGCACAACACCGCGATGATCGGCGACCGCATGGACACCGATATCGTCGCGGGCATGGAGGCCGGTCTGCACACGATCCTCGTCATGACCGGCATCTCGGATCGGGCGGAGATCGAGCGCTTCCCGTTCCGCCCGAACGAGGTGTTGCACTCGGTGGCGGATCTCCTGTAGCCGGGGCGCGGAGCGCGCCGCGCTACGCCCTGCCGGAGCGCAGCTTCCTGAAGAGCATCTGCCCCAGGATGAAGATCAGGTACGCGGAGAACGCGACATTTCCCCAGAACGGGTCGATCCAAGTGGCGATCAGCGTTCCGATCGGCACGAAGATGCAGGCCCCGATGCCGACGACCACGGCTGCCCGAACGTCGATATTCTTGCGCGCCAAGTTGCCAAAGGTTGCGGAGATGGACCCAGGGATCATCATGAGCAGCGAGGTGCCCTTGGCCTCGAGATCATTCGCCCCGAAGAAGAACATCAATGCGGGGACCACGACGATTCCACCGCCGACTCCCAGCACTCCCGAGAGAATGCCGGTGACGAAACCGACCAACATCAACAGCACACTGGTCAGCACATCGATCTGGAGGTGATCGGCGCGCGACGGCACCACGAACCAGAGGCTCACGATCACTCCGGCCAGAAACACCATGAATCCCCACTGAATTGCTGATGTGGGGAGCTTCGCCAGCAGCAATGTGCCCACCTGAGCGCCGGCCACGATCCCGATCGCGAGGAAAAGCCCGGCCATCCACACGACATTCCCCTGGAGCGCATAGCTCGTAGCTCCGACGATGGCGGTCGGGAGAATCGCGGTCACCGAGGTCCCAGCCGAGAGCTTGTGGGGCATGCTCAACCAGAGGACCAGAGCAGGAACGATGATGGTTCCGCCACCGATACCGAATAGACCCGAAAGCAAGCCGCCGGCGATACCGACGAGAAGTAAGGAAAGGATCCCCGGCCTGGATTTGGGTTGATTCTTCATAGTTCTTCCTATCTCAAGGCGTGGCTGAGGAGAACAACGGAATCTCGACCCGTCGTCCGCCGAAGGGCTTCGTTCCGGGATGTTCAGGACTCCAAGACATCGGGAGCAGTGGGTGCCAAGCCGGTCTCAGAACCCGTTGCTCTGGGCCACGTGCGCATCTGCACCTGTCAGAGGTGTGCTCGCGTTGCTCAGGTTTCAGGTAGGTGGTTCGATGCTGACGATGCAGGCTGATCGCGGCCTTTCGGATTTCATGGAGTTCGCTCTCTATCGAGGGAAAGCACCGAATGCGGGATCTGTTCGCGTTGAATCTTCGCCGAGGTCTGCCCCACATGCTCCGCCATCAACGCTGCACTTCGCTCTCCGTCTCGCGCACACAGGGCCTCGTAGATTCCCTCGTGCTCTTGCCAGGAGGAGGGTGCCCTGCGCACCACTACCGACGAGAAGTACCACCGTATCCGCCGACGAAGTCCGACCATCAATCGCTCCATGATCGGATTATTCGCAGCAGCGATGATCACACCATGAAAGCGGTCATTCAGTTCCAAGAGCTGGCGAGTGTCTTCCTCTGCCACGGCTTCTCGTCCCACTTCCAGTAACCTTCGCAGCTCCTCCAGACCGTCCTCAGAGATTCTCGCGGCTGCCAACCGAGCGCAGTCGCTCTCCAAGAGAGTGCGCACGTGGAAGATGTCATCGATCTCCTGCACACTCGGGGAGTGCACGAAGGCGCCTCGCCCGCGCTGATGCTGGACAAAGCCTTCCTGTGCGAGCCGCAGAAGCGCCTGCCGAACAGGATTGCGGCTCACACCGAGTCGACGTGCCAAGTCTTCCTCGATCAAATGAGTCCCAGGAGTCAGAACTCCATCCACAATCGATTGCTCGATGGATTCATACACTCGTTCTGGAAGGGACTTGTCCGGCGTGATCTTCTCGATATCCGCTTGCTGTTCGGCCTGCGATCCTTGAAGCAATGACATTTGACTTACCCTTTTCACAATCGACCTGGCTGAGCAGAAGCGGACCGCCTACACCTATCTGCCGACAGCATAGCCCTGGGCTCCTCTCGGATTGGCTGCAGCCCTGAACCAGTCGCCATCTCGGGCGACAGCGCTCAGGCGCCCCTCCGACCAGGCATTGCGTTCGACCACTCGATGCCCGCGGCGCCGCAGTTCCGAAAGCACCCGGTCACCGAAGCGGCTTTCCATATGGACCTCCCCCGGGTACGCATCGCGCGGATAAAAGGAACTCGGCATGTGGGTCGAATGGAAGGCAGGCGCATCAATCGCTTCCTGCAGATTCATCCCTCCATGCACGACGTTCAAGAAGAACTGGAGCTGCCATTGGTCCTGCGAATCGCCGCCGGGCGTTCCGAAAGCGAGCCAGGGTTCTCCGTTGCGCAACGCGAATGACGGCGTGAGCGTGGTTCGCGGGCGCGCGGAGGGGCGGAGAGAGTTCGGGAGTCCTTCCTCCAACCAGAACATCTGACCTCGCGTGCTTAGGCAGAAGCCGAGGCCCGGAACAGTCGGCGACGCTTGGAACCAGCCTCCGCTCGGCGTCGCCGAGATCATCATCCCCGAACTGTCGACTACGTCGACGTGGCAGGTGTCCCCGCGCGAATCTCGACTCACGCCGACTGTGGGCTCACCGATGCCGCTGGATGACAACCCCGCGCTCGATTCGGTCGGATACCTCGGAAGCCGAGCGGCTCGTCCCCCTGGGTTCCCTGGCTGAAGTTCCAGTGAGGCGGTGTCGGTGACGAGACGTCGTCGTTCATCGTTGTATGCATCACTCAATAGATCATTCAGCGGAATATCGCTGAAATCGGGATCCCCGTACCAGGCTTCACGATCCGCATATGCCAGCTTTCCGCACTCCAGGAGCGTGTGCACCCAGTCTGCGGAGCCAGGGCCCATCCCCTCGAGATCGAATCCTTTCAAGAGCGCAAGTTGCTGCAGCAGCACAGGACCCTGCCCCCAAGGACCCGTCTTGCAGACCGTATACTCTCCGTACTCGATCGTGGCCGGCGCCTCGACGGTCGGCTCCCAAGCAGCCAGATCGTCTCCGGTCAGTTGTCCATGATGCTTCTCACCAGAAGTGTCCATGACTGCGTGGTTGCGGCAGAAATCATCAATTGCCTCCGCGACGAACCCTCGGTACCACACATCTCGGGCAACCTGGAGTCGCTGCTCACGGCTTCCCCCTGCGGCTTCTGATTCTTGGATGATCCTCCGATAGGTGGCCGCCAGAGCCGGACGCCTGAATTTCTCTCCACCCTTCGGGACCTTCCCCTCAGGCAACCATGTTTCCGCAGAAGTCGGCCAGTGCTCCCTGAACATGTCTGCAACAGATCCGAGCGCTTCCGACGCCGTTGCAAGCAGAGGCTGCCCTCGTTCCATGTAATGCAATGCCGGCGCCAACACTTCGGGCAACGATAAGGAGCCGTGCCGTTCGAGCAACAGCGTCCAGGCTCCGAACGCCCCCGGCACCACCACCGGAAGCAGCCCTGTTCCGGGCATCAGGTCAAGATCCAAGCCCGTAAGGCTCTCCACCGTCGCTGTCGCAGCAGACACTCCCTGCCCGCAGATCGAAGACACCTCTTGATCGCGCTCAGACCAGACCAGGATAGGCACCTCACCGCCGGGGCCGTTCAAATGCGGCTCCACGACTTGGAGCACGAATCCGGCAGCGGCAGCAGCGTCTGCCGCGTTGCCTCCTCGTTCCAAGATCGACATACCCGCTGCGGAAGCGAGCCAGTGAGTGCTTGACACCATTCCGAAGTTTCCGACGAGTTCCGGTCGTGTGGTGAACATGTTTCCTCCGCCTCGTTTGGTCTTCATACGGCAGCACCGACCTGCTGGACCGCTTCGGTCACCACTCGTGCGCCTGCCTCGGACGCGACCAGTGGAAGGAGACCCTGCGTCGAAATCACGATCCGCACGTGCTCCCCGGGTTCGGCTTGCGCGTCACCAATCGGTTGATCGATCTGCAGCGCCCGCCCGTTCGGCGCATGCACCTCGCAGTTGTAACGGAAGCTCGTCCCCAGATAGGCACGCGTCATCACTTCGGCTTCCAACACCAGGGCAGCGCTCGAGGGACCTCTCGGCTCCTCGGAAGCGGAGAGTCTGGCATGAGCAGGCCGAAAGCCGATATGGGAGATATCCGTTCTATCCACCGGAACCGGGACGCCCTGATTTCGGCTGCCGTCGGCGATGCTCACGCCCACTCGGCCGTGCTCCACCGCCAAGATGTTCTCAACTCCCATGAAATCCGCGACATAGGTGGTTTCCGGTCGTTCCCACAGATCTTCAGGAGTCCCGTACTGCTCCAGCCAGCCTCGATTCAGCACTGCGATGTAATCGGAGATGACGAGCGCTTCCTCCTGATCATGGGTCACGAACACCGCAGTCTGGCCCAGTTCCTGCTGAAGTTTGCGTATCTCCAGTCGGATCTCCTGACGAAGCTTCGCGTCGAGATTCGAGAGCGGCTCGTCGAGCAGCAGCAGCGAGGGCTGAACGGCTATCGCACGAGCCAGTGCGACGCGCTGTTGCTGACCGCCCGAAAGCTCACCGGGGTATCGCTTGCCCAGTACCCCGATGTCGAGCAGCTCCATCATCCGGTGAGTCCGGGCCGCAATTTCTTTGGCAGGCATTCTCCGAGCTTTCAAGCCGTAGCTGATGTTGTCGGCGACGGTCATGTGCGGGAAGAGCGCGTAGTTCTGAAACACGATGGCCGTATCGCGCCGGTTCGGCGGAGCCGATGTGATGTCTTCCCCTGCGAGCAGAATTCGCCCGGAATCAGGCTCATGGAAGCCTGCGATCATGTTGAGCGTCGTGGTCTTTCCGCAACCGCTCGGTCCGAGCAGGCTCAGCAGTTTGCCGCGCTCGACTTCGAGCGACAGATCATGCAACACCGTGTTCTTGCCGTATGATTTGCGCAGGTGCTGCAGGCTCAAGCCCACATCTTCCCCACTGTACGAACCCATAGGTTTCGTATTCATTGCTTCAATCCTCCGGTAAAGGTTCGGCCAAAACCGAACAACTTGTTTGCAAGCGCGAGCAGCACAACGATCAATACGAGTTGCACGACCGCCACCGCAGCGACCGTGGGATCAAGACGCGTCGCAACGTACTGCATCATGGCTACTGGCAGGGTGGTCTCGCCCGGGGCGATCAAGAAGAGACTGATCTCGAGGTTGCCGAACGAGAAGATGAACGCGAGCACGGCCGACGAGAAGATCGCTGGCTTCAGCAGTGGAAGCGACACTCTCCAGAAGGTCTGGAATCGAGTACGGCCGAGATCCATGGACGCACGCTCAAGATCCTCACTCAACCCAAGCACCCCCGCAGAGATCAGTCGGAAGGTCCAGGGCAGGGTGATCAGCACATGCCCCGCAAGAAGCGTGTAGAAGCTTCCAGCCAGATTCAGCCCCAGCATCTGTCCGAGCCTGAACAGGAAGAGGTACAGGGCCATGCTGAGCACGATGTTCGGCACCGTCAGAGGAAGCGTCATCAGATTCTCGATCAACCCGGTCCGCTTGATGCGCCCATACTTGATCGCCAATGCCGCGAGCACGCCCAGGAGCGTGGCGACGACTGCCGTGACCAGCGCGAGCAGCAGGCTGTAAGCAAGCCCTCCGAAGAGTTCACGCTGCTGCGGAAGCTGCAAGTACCAGTCCAGGGTGTAGCCGCCCGCCGGGGGGACCACCAGATAGGACTGTTTGAAGAGGGAAAACCATACGAGCACAGGCACTGGGAGCAGCGATATGGCGAACACGAATACAGTGATCGACCCCAGGATGGGGCGTTGGATCTTCATGATTTCACCCTCCACTTATCGAAGCGCTGCGACATGAACTTGCCGTACAGACCCGAGATCACGAAGCTCAGTGCCACCACCAGCAGCGCCAGTGCAGTGCCTTGCGTCCAATCGTTGTTCCTGGTCACGATCGAATAGATCTCGGGTGACGCCATGGCGACACGAGAACCACCGATAAGCACGGGAGTGGGGTAGGCATTCACCGTGAGCACAAAGGCCAGAGTCGTACCGGCAACGATGCCGGGCATGATCTGAGGGATCGTCACGGTGCGAAACGCTCGCAGCCGTGATGACCCCAGCGACTGGGCCGCGCGCTCAGTCGAGTCCCCGATGGAATCGAGCGAGCTCAGGATCGAGAGCACGATCATCGGGAGGTCGATCAGCGCCATCACCACGACAATGGTCTGCGGGGTCTGCATGAATTCCAATGGCCGATCGCTGAGCCCCCAGGCCTGCGCCCACTGGCTGATGATTCCTGACGGGCTCAGAATGCCGACCCAGCCGATCGACTGCACGACACCTCCTGCGAGGAGCGGGAACAGCACCAGGATCATGAGGAATCCCTTGAGCTTCGGCCTGCTTCTGGAGATGAAGTAGGTCACGGGAAGCGCCAAGATCAGGGCCAGTATCGTCGTCACGACCGCAATCGCGAAGGTGCGAACGAGCACCCCTCGAAGATAGTCATCCGTGAAGATGTTGAGGTAGTTCTCAAACGAGAATCCGCCATCTGAGAAGCCCGTCGCGCTCGGCTTCCCGAAGCTGAACGGCACGATGCCGATCAGAGGAATGATCAGCATCACGACCAGCAGAAGTACACCCGGCGCCAACAGGAGCCACGAGTACCTCCTCGAATGCGTCCTCCCTGGTGTCATGAACGCGCTGCCTCATCCCACATGCGGCTCTCCTCAGCGAGATTCGCAGTCAGCTCAGGGATGTCTGGCGTATAGATTCGCTCAGACTCGTCATCCGAGAGCGTGATCGCCTCTTGCAGTTCTGGATCGAGTTCTGCATTCGTCACGGCCGGCGCGTAGTACATGTTCTCCGCAAACCCCACTTGGGCCGAAGGATCGAGTACCCCGTTCAGGTACTCGTATGCCGCATCCGGGTTCTGAGAGTTCGCCGGGATGCAGGCGTAAGCGATGTACTCTCGCGTTCCTTCTTCAGGGACCACCGAGACGAACTCGCTTCCGGCCTCCGCACTCCACTGGGCAGCATTGGCCCGCGTATTCACCAGCGCTGCGATTTCTCCGGCGATCAGGCCGGACTTGATCTGCGTGCTGGTGCCATAGGCCTTCATCTTCGGTGCAGCTTCAAGCGCCGTATCGTAGCCCGGTGCGAGGTCAGTGCCCGGGTCCCCTCCCGCAGCAGCAGCTGCCGCTCCGTAGAACACGTAGTCACTCCACCGGTCCCATTGACCGGCCTGCCCCGCATCCGCGATGTCGAAGAAATCGTTCCAGGAAGTCACGTCCTGGTCGACCATTTCAGGGTTGTACGTAATGCCGATCGCGGAATGGAAATGGGGGACGCAGTAGTCATCGACCAGTGATTCATCGATGTTCTCCCAGTTCGAGATCTTGTCAGGATCCAGCTCCATCAACACATCTGCTTCTTTCATGGCCGCAAGGTCTTTATCCGAGAGCATTACGGCATCGAATGTCCCGCTTGCGCTGTTGGCCTCTGCAACGAGCTTGGACTTCAATGTCGCGGTGTCTCCGCTCGAGTACAGGATCTCGGTATCAGGAGTGGCATCGCGCACAAGCGGATCGACGAACTGCTTCAGAAAGACATCGGTGTCGCCACCATACGAACCGACGACCAAGCGATCACTCGCATCCCCACCTCCAGAGGAGCACGCAGTCAGTGCCACGGCACCGCTCATCGCAACGGCAACCATGATGCTTCTCTTCTTCATAACTGATCCCATCTCGTCAACGCCAATGTCGATCGATCTCTGAGTGGTTCGGGGCCATCGCAGGTGTTTCGCACTGCGTCTGCATCCGACCCCAGGAACTCCGCACCTTCGAGGAAGCACCTTTTGAGAACACTATCCAATACTGTATACAATCTCAATGACTTCTTCTGATTCGGGTTCAAGATGCTGCTTCGAAGCTACGCTCTGCCCGAGCGCAGCTTCCTGTAGAGCATCTGCGCCAGGATGAAGAGCAGGAAGATCGAGAACGCGGCGTTGCCCCAGAACGGGTCCAAGCCGACGGCCAGCAGTGTGCCGAACGGCGCCGATGCGCTCGCCGCTATGCCCACCGCGAGCGCGGCACGCAGGTCGACCTTCTGCCGCCGCAGATTGCCGAGGGTGCCCGAGATCGAACCGGGGATCATCATGACGAGTGACGTGCCCTTCGCGATCAAGTCGCTCGCTCCGAAGAAGAACATGAGCACCGGCACAACGACGACGCCACCGCCCACGCCGACGAGGCCCGAGAGCACTCCGGTGGCGAAGCCGGTCAGCACCAGCAGTCCCCCGGTGAGAAGGGTCAGCGCAATGGCGTCGTCGCGAGACGGCACCACGAACCACAGGCTGACGATCACGATCAGCAAGAAGCCCATGAAGCCCCACTGGATCGCCGATACTGGCAGCCTCGACAGCAGGAAACTGCCGAGCTGAGCGCCGGCGACGATGCCGACCGCGAGGCAGAGCGCCGCTGCCCAATCAACGTGCCCCTGCAGTGCGTAGCTGATCGCGCCGACGATCGCTGAGGGCAGGATCGCGGCGACCGACGTGCCGGCCGCCATCTTCTGCGGCATTCCGACCCAGATCACCAAAGCCGGGACGATGATCGTTCCGCCGCCGACACCGAAGAGACCGGAGAGCGCTCCGGCGAACACCCCGACCAGAATGAGCGGGAGAAGTGGGTATCGGCGTTCCCGGGGATGGGGCGCTGAAGAGTCCGTCACGGCCCCGAGCCTACTCCCGTCGGCGAGATACGCTTCCGACGAGAACCCGGGCGCCTGTGCTCACGCGCTACTGCGGATCGAGCCCCAGGTCGGAGAGACCGATCGCATAGCGGTACTCGTATCCGGCTTCTTCGATGCGTGCCTTGGCCGGGGCCTGGCGATCCACCACGACCGCGACGCCCGCGATCTGGGCGCCGACCTTCTCCAGCGCCTCAATGGCTTTGAGCGGCGAACCGCCGGTCGTAGACGTGTCCTCAACCACGATGACACGCTTGCCCTCGAGGTCAGGGCCCTCGACCTGGCGTCCACGCCCGTGATCCTTGGGCTCCTTACGCACCACGAACGAGTCGTAGGTCTTGCCACGCGCCACGCCCTGGTGCATGATCGCCGAAGCGATCGGGTCTGCACCCATGGTGAGACCGCCGACCGCAACCACGCCGTCGACGTCGTCGATGAGGTCGAGCATCACCTGACCGATGAGTGGCGCCGCCCGATGATCGAGCGACAGCTTGCGCAGATCGATGTAGTAGCTCGCCTTCTTGCCGCTCGTGAGCGTGAAGTCGCCGTGGAAGACGGCTTCTTTCGTGATGAGTTCGATGAGCTGGTCGCGCGCAGAGGTCATGTCACCGATCCTATCCGCGTTCAGCTTCGAAGTTCGGGCACCGGGAGCGACGGCGCCAGGAGGCGAAAGCGGAAGGCGGTAGCGTGTCTCTGAGGGACGACAGGAGGAGTCATGACGCAGATGCTCACAGGCCAAGACGGCACTGACGCGCTCGCTGCGCTCTTCGCCGATGCGCCGGTCGCAGTGCTCACCGGAGCCGGGATCAGCACCGACTCCGGGATCCCCGACTACCGAGGCGCGGGTTCTCCCCCGCGCACGCCCATGAGCATCTCACAGTTTCTCGAAGACCACGCCTACAGGCAGCGCTTCTGGGCCGGTGCCAGCATCGGAGCGCTGCGCACGGCGGGTATCGCACCGAACTCAGGACACCGCGCTCTCGCCGAGCTCGAGGCGGCGGGCCGCACCGAGGGCGTCATCACCCAGAACGTCGACGGGTTGCACCGTACGGCCGGATCTCGCACCGTCGTCGAGCTGCACGGCGCCGGCGACACGATTCGCTGTGTGAACTGCGGCCATCGCACCACGCGCCGCCAGGTGTTGGGCGTCTTCGACGAGCTCAACCCCGGTTTCGTCGATGCCAACGCCGACGCCGAGGTCGCGCCCGACGGCGACGCCGTGATCGGTGATTTCCGCGGGGTCACGGTGCCGGTATGTCCGGTCTGCGGAGGCACGCTGCGACCCGACGTCGTGTACTTCGGTGAGACTGTGCCACCGGTGGTTTTCGCCGAGGCCGAGCGACTCGTCGCTCACGCGAGTGCGCTCCTGCTCGCGGGCACCTCGCTCGCGGTGAACACCGGCATGCGCCTGGTGCATCGAGCTGAACGTCGCGCGATTCCGATCGCAGTGATCAATCGCGGGCCAACCGCCGTCGACCACCGTGACTCGGTGCGGGTGCGCATCGACGGCGGCACCTCAGAAACACTGGACGCGCTCGTACATCAGCTCGATTGATAGAGCGCGGGCGCTTGCGGATGGAACCTCGTGAACCTTATTCAGGCGTGTTCCACATGAAGTGCCATAGACTGAAGATCTTGGCACGCGTGGTCGACAAGCGTTGTCGGCTGTGCTCACCCGGGGTGCGAAACCGCAGGATCCCGGACGATCGACAGCCGCCCGTCGTGTCATCTCAATGGGGAAGGAACAGCGACAGTGTCCAATGGAGCGCTCCACCGCCGGATCATGGCCGCAGTCGTCGCGAGCGGCATCACCGCCCTCTCGCTGACTGCCTGTTCGCCGGGTGGTGCGACGGACTCCACGGTCGCCGAAGACGGCTGCACCGCCATCACCGTCGCCACATCGTCCGAGAAAGTCAACCTGATGGCGGACCTCGGCGAGAGGTTCAAGGAATCTTCGGAGCACGATGGCCTGGAAGAGTGCGCGACGGTGCGCCCCGTCAACGTCGCCTCCGGCAAAGCCGCCGAGTACCTGTCGGACTCCACGAAGGAATGGGCGCTCGGCGCTGACACCGCGCCATCGGTGTGGTCGCCCGCCTCGACGGTGTGGACCGACCGCGTCGCCTCGATCGCAGGCGAGAAGGTCGTCGCGGGAGCTGAGAGCTTCGCGAAGACGCCCATCGTGTTCGGGATGCCGGAATCGATGGCGAAAGCACTCGGCTATCCGGGTAAAGACGTCAGCATCACGCAGATTCACGACCTCATCGAGGATCCGGAAGGCTGGGGCGCGGTGGGCAAGTCGATCTGGGGGTCTTTCAAGATCGCCAAGACCAACCCCAATAGTTCGACCACCGGCCTCTCGACGCTGCTCATGCAGGCCTATGCGGCGTCGGGTAAGGAGAAGGACCTGAGCGCCGACGACGTCGCATCCGCCGAGAAATTCTCGAGCGGCTTCGAGTCAGGTGCCATCCACTACGGTGACACCACCGGCAAGGTCCTGCAGAACCTCGCAGACAAGAGTTCTGGCAGCGGATCCTCCTATGTCAGTGCGATCGCACTCGAGGAAACTTCGCTCTACAACTACAACATCGGCAATCCCGACTCACACACCGTGCAGCCCGGCGAGACGCTCACCCCGCCCGATGAGAAGCTCGTCGCGGTGTATCCGAGCGAGGGGTCGATGTGGAGTGACAATCCTGCGGTCGCACTGAGCGCCGACTGGGTGACGCCCGAGCAGAAGGATGCGGCGGCGGCCTTCGTGAAGTTCCTGCACACCGATGCGGCCCAAAAGACCTTGCCGGAGTACGGTTTCCGCCCCCTCGATGACAGCATCGATGTGAGCGGTACTCTGAACAGCGACGTCGGCATCGATCCCGAGCAGCCGAAGACTTCACTTCCACAGCCGGCCCCCGAGGTGGTGTCCACCGCTATCGACCAGTGGGCGCAGATCCGCAAGCCCTCGGCGATCTTGCAACTCATCGACATCTCGGGGTCGATGGATGAGGGCATCGGTGGCGGTAAGAGTCGCCTCGACGGCGCCATCGAGGGGTCGACGACCACGCTCGGCGAGGTGCGCTCGACCGATGAGATCGGCGTCTGGGCCTTCACCACGGGCCTCACCTCGAACATCGATGACGAACAGGTCGACGGCATCGGCGTCGTCCGCCCATACGGCCAACTCGGCGGAGACAAGGAGGGCCTGCAGGGCGATATCCAGGATCTCGCCAATGCTCCGCGCTCGGGCACGCCGCTCTACGACGCGATCAACACCGCCTACGACTACATGCAGCAGCACGCCGAGACCGGCCGTATCAATGCGATCGTGGTGCTCTCAGACGGCGAGGACACGGATTCGATCACGCAGCTCGATTCGCTGATTCAGAAGATCAATGCAGATCAGCAGGAAGGCGGCAACGACAAGCCGGTACGCATCTTCGCGATCGCGTACTCGTCAGCCGCCGACCTCGACTCGCTTGAGAAGCTCGCTCGGGCATCCGGCGGACAGGTCTTCGACGCGACCGATCCGACGAAGATCACCGAGACCTTCCAGTCGGTGATGAACAACTTCTAGTCGGGAGATTCCACCGGGTTCCGCACGGATCCCGGTCAACCACAACGAGACTTCGAGGAGGCGCGGGTGTCCGATATCGATACGATCATCGAGACGTGCGGCAATCAGCCCGTGTGCCTGTACGACGGCGCCTCGATCTCGAACGCCGCCGAGTTGCAAGGAGCGCTTCCCGACGGAGTGCAGGTAGTCGTGATCCCGCAGCCGGATCAGGCCGAGAGCGTTCAGTCCAGCGCCATCGCGAGCGGAGTGCAGCAGGCGACCGGATCCGACACCGTCATCGTGATCGAGGATCGGGCGCAGGATCGCTTCGCGGTCTCCTCCGATCAGGACGCCGCAGCGATCAGCGAATCGCTCTACTCCCAGGGAGAAGCCGACGGAGGCGTCGCGGTCGCCTCCGTGGCGGCGACGCTCAATCCCTCCGGCGGATCCGGTGACGGAGGCGACGGGCTCCCAGTCGGCGGGATCCTATTCGGGATCATCGGCGTTCTCGCTGTCGCGGGCGCGATCACCGGCCTCGCGCTCGGCCTGCGCAAACGGTCGAGAAACCGCGCTGGAAAGGCCCTCGCCGCGAACCGGAAGCTGCAGAAGGAACTCTCCGACGCACTCGACGGAGAAGACGGCGAGTTCGTGGAGGACGCGATCGAGAGGCTCGTCGATCGGGCCGAGGCACTACCCGACCTGGCTCCGCGCATCCTGGGACTCCAGGGGCACGTTTCGGAGCTGTTCGTGCGCGTTCGCAAGCGTGGCACGAACCAGCAGGTGCGACTCCTGCAGGCGCAGTACAAGGATACGCTCTCAAAGCTGCTGAAGGCGCTCGACGACGACTACTACGGCGACATCCTCGCGAACCCCCAATACTGGAGCCACCCGGAAGCACGGCTCACCGAGGTGCAGCGCGCCGTCGATTCGGTCGACCAGCAGGCGGTCGAGAACATCCGGCAGGTCAACGAGTCCCGCGACCTCGAATTCCAGGTCGCACTCGACTCGCTCATCAAGACCGTCGACGAGGCCAAGCTGTCCGATGTCTACAGCGATCGCGGCGAGGGCGGCTCAGCCGGGCCCAAGCGGCAACCGTGACGAGTAACCCGAGATCCAGTCCACGCACCCAGGAGGAAACCGATGTCAGAGGAGACCGTAGCGGTCGATTTCGCCGCGCTCATGGAGCCGGCCGACACGCAGAGCGACGAGGTGCAGGGCACCGCCCTCGAAAGCGCGATCGCCGATGTGGCGAGCACCGATGTCGAAGCGGCACGACCAGAGGATGCGGCGTTCAAGTTCCGTAGTCTGCTCACCGAGAAGCAGCGAGCCGATCTCGAGCAGGGGGCACCCGGTCTTGCGAAGAAGTTCGTAGCCGATGTGAACCAAGTGGTCTCGTTCGGCGGCGGCGTGATGCAGAAGATGAACTCCGCCTCCACGCAGTTGCTCGAAGCGCAGAGGCAGATCAAGGTGCCCGAAGCAGATCAGATCGTCAACGACATGCTGCGCGAGATGGACGGCTTCGAGAAGAAGTGGCGCTCCGTGAAGCTCGAGAATGCGGTCGAGTCGGTCAAGGGCTGGTTCAAGAAGAGCAAGTACACGCTGAAGACGATGGTGCGCGAGTCGAAGCCGATCGTAGACAAGATCGACCTCGCAGAGGTGAAACTGCAGGAGATGGAGTCGGCGCTCGCCGACAATATCTCGCGCGGGCAGCTGCTGCACAAGCAGACCCTGTCGCACATGGACGATGTCGTCGCCGTGCTCGCCGCGCTCGAGCAGGTCATCGAGGAGTTGCGCAAGGAGTTCGAGGGCGCCGACTCGGCGCTGCGAGCTGCAGAAGCGTCGGGATCGGATTCCGTCGACTACAACGGCGAGACGATCTCGACGAGCGAGTTGCGCGAGATCCACGCGAACCTCTCATTCGTGCTCTCGGAGACCGAGAAGACGTGGTCGGACTGGCGTTCGCAGTTCTTCCTCGGCTTCGCGCATGCTCCCGCAACCCGCAATCTCGTCGTCACGACGTTCGCACTGCGCCGAAGGCTCGCCGCCTTCCGCACCATGGGTCTTCCTTCGGCCAGGCAGTCGCTGGCGCTGTGGCAGCAGGCGGCCTTCGCGAAGGAAGGGGCTCAGCTCGGCGAGTCCGTGCAATCCGGCACGAACAAGCTCATCCAGGGCGCCTTCAGCGAGACTGCGAAATCAGTCGAGGCGGTTGCCAACGCGGCGCAGGCGCCGATCATCACGGAAGAGACGATCTGGACGGTCATCGACTCCGTGAAGTCGCAGTGCAACGCAATCGTGCAGGCGGACAAGACAGGTCGTGCGCTGCGCGCGCGCAATCTGCAGGCGCTCGAGAAGGGCGAGAGTCAGATCGAGGACGCCGTGATCGCGTCGCAGCGCGCCATCGCCGACGCGAGTCGCAACGGGTCAGTCGCGGGGGCGGCCGTCACCGGCGCATCCGGTTCGGAATCGGCGCCCGCTGGATCGGGGTCTTCCGATCCCGGCGACGACCTGCTGAACAAACTCACAAACTGAATCCCGGAGGCCTTCCGACTATCTCAGGTCCGCTGAGATCTGCCGCGCGGCGCGCATGCCGCTTTCGATCGCCCCGTCGAAGAAGCACGGCCAGAGGTTCGCCGTGTCTGCGCTCGCAAAATAGAGCGCACCTTCGTTGCGCTGCAGCTCGGCCTGGCTCGACGAGTACATGCCCGGCCGATGCATCATCCAGGTCTCGCGCGCGTAGGGGTCATCAAGCCAGCGGTGCGCGGCTACTTCCAGCACCTCGAGGTCATCACGCCAGAGCTTGAGTGCCTCGTCGACGTCTTCAACGCTGTCGACGTCAATACGAGACCCGTCGGCACCGAATGCGACGACCACGGTGTCCTCGTCACCGACGAACTCCGTGCGGATCGCGGCGATCGGATGGTGTTGCGTCGCATACGCGCTGAATGGGGCAACCCTGCCCTTCAGACGAATCCAGAGCTTCATCCCCTTCGACGCGCTCCCCTGGCGACTGGCCGCAAGCTTCACCGGATGCAGTGGGGGTTCGACTGGCAGCTCGTGCAGAATATTCAGCGAGAGCGTTGAGATCACGCGTGCCGCCCGGTGCACGGTGCCGTCGGCAGTGTCGACCTCCGCCCAATCCTCTCCGTGGCGAACAGCGACTACGGGCGATTCCAGCCGGATCTCGCCTGGCCTCGCAGCACCGCCGTTCGCCCCGGTGAAGTCGGCCGCCATCGCTTCAAGCAGCTGATGGTTACCGCCCTGAATCCGATAGGTGCCGCTCGCGGCATGCATGGCACGCCACTGCCCTTCAACTGCCGCGGCCCAGCGCAGGGCGGCAGTGTAGGCCACATCCTGGAGCAGACCGTTGCAGTGCCCCACCCACACCGACTCGCTGAGATCACGAACCTCGTCATCGAGGTCCAACTCATCGAGCACTTCTTGCAAAGATCGCTGGTCGGCCGCCGTCCAGGCCTCGCTCGTCTCGATCCGGTCAGGCCGAGGAAGCAGTGTTGCTGCGTCCCGCAATAGTGCATGCATACCCGGGGCAATACGGTCCATGTATTCGGAGGGTGTGCAGCTTCGTGTTGCTTCCCCGACCTTCCAGAACACGCGCTCATTCTGCGGGCCTCGGTCGACGGGCAGGCCATACCGGGTGATCTCGGCCCACACATGCGGCTGCATCCAGTGCACCCAGTTGCCGCCGAGCTCGAGCTGCTGGCCGAGACCGGGCGCGGTGTAGACCCGGCCGCCGAGACGGCCTCGGGCCTCAAGCACCAGGACCCTGTATCCCTCCCGCCCGAGTTCGCGGGCGGCAGTGACGCCCGCGAGGCCGGCGCCGATCACGATCACGTCGTGCTGCGTCATCGCATGACCTCGCAGCGCAGCGGCTCGCCGAGCACTGCGCGCGCCGCCTCCTCGGCTGCGAAGAGTCGCATGTTGCTCAGGGAACGCTCTGAGTAGAACGCCGCGTGAGGTGTGAACAGCGTCCGAGGCGCGGTACGGATCGGGTGCCCGGCTTCGAGCGGCTCGGTCTCGAACACGTCGAGACCGAGCCCTCCGAGGTGTCCCTCATGCAGGAACTCCGCCGCCGCGACCGTGTCCAGCAATGGGCCCCGAGCTGTGTTCACCAGCGTGACTCCAGGCTTCATCGTGGCCAGCTGCTCACGACCGATGATGTGACGCGTTTCAGTCGTGAGCGGAGCGTGCAAGGAGATGATGTCGGCCTGCTGCACAAGCTCGTCAATACTGACGAGCTTGATTCCGAGCTCCGCCATCGTCGCGGAATCGACATATGGATCACTCGCGATCACCGTCGCGCCGAAGGCCTGCATACGCTTCGCCACGTGTCGGGCGATCTGACCCGACCCCACGAGGCCGTAGACCGCGTCGCCGAGATCGATCACGGGGCCGAAGTCGATGGCATGCGCCCAACCATCCTCGGCACTCGTGATCGCACGGTGGTGCTCGAGAGCCTTGCGGTGCACGGCGAGCGCAAGCATCACCGTATGGTCGGCGACCGTGCTCGCCCCATAATCAGGCACGTTGCACGCACGCACGCCCTGCTCTCGCACGGCCGGCACATCGATGTTGTCGTACCCGATGCCCGTGCGAATCACCACGGCTCCCGGGGCGAGGCCTGCCGCAACTTCACCGTCGATCGGCGCGTAGTCGATGACGACGGCGTCGGCACCACGGGTGGCTTCGATCACCGCAGCCTTGTCGGTGACATTGTGCACCTCGAGTACCGCTCCGACCTCGGCGGCGATGCGTTCGAACTCCTCGAGGGTGTCGAACTCGTGGTCCGTGATGACGATTCGCTTGGTCATGCGCGTAGGGAGTGCCTTTCTAGGAAGAGATGAACGCCATCGACAGCCACGGGATGAAGCTGACGACCAGTGCGACACCGATGAGCAGGAGAAGGCCGGGCACGATCGCTATCACGACTTCCTCGCTGCGTACCTTCGCGGTGTTCGACGCGATGAACACGTTCGGCCCGAACGGCGGAGTGATGAAGCCGATCGCGAGCTGCACGGTGATGATGACGCCGATGTGGATCGGGTCGAGGCCGACCTCCATGAGTACGGGGACGAGCACGGGCGAGGTGAGCAGGATCGCGGGGATCGTGTCCATGAAGGTGCCGATGATCAACAGCATCAGGTTCGCCAGGAGGATGATGATGATCGGGTTGCTACTCAGCCCGCTCATCGCTGCCACGATCGCCTCTGGCACCTCTTCGATAGTGAGGAAGTATCCGAAGGCCACGGCTGCCGCGACGATCACCATGAGGCCACTCGTCGAGATCGCAGCCCGACCGAAGGTGGAGAGAATGTCTCGGAGCGATGCTTCCCGGTAGAACACCAGACTGACGACCATGCCGTACACCACCGCGACAACCGCTGCCTCGGTCGGCGTGAACACACCACCGTAGATGCCGCCCAGAATGATGATGGGCATGAGCAGTCCACCGATTGAGCCGATGAAGGCCTGCACGCGCTCACGACCGGTGCTTCGGGTGCTCGCCTGAATATGATTGCGCCTGGCGTGCACGATCACCCAACCCATGAGTGCGAGGCCCATCAGAATGCCCGGCATGATGGCCGCGATGAAGAGGTCGCCGATGCTGGTGCCGGTGACGACACCGTAGAGGACGAGCGGAATGCTCGGCGGAATCACGATGCCGATGGTGCCGGCGGCCGCGATGAGCGCAGCCGAGTACTTCTTGGTGTATCCGACCTTCACCATCTCAGGGATCATGATGTTGCCGACAGCTGCCACCGTGGCGAGGCCCGATCCCGAGATCGCAGAGAAGAACATTGCCGTAAGCACCGCCGCGACTCCGATACCGCCGGGCAAGTGCCCCACGAGTGCGTTCGCGAGAGCGAAGAGTCGCTTCGAAATGCCGCCGCGGCCCATGATGAGGCCCGCGAGAATGAAGAACGGCACCGCCATGAGCGGGAACGAGTCCACCGCCGTGGTCAGTGACTGTGCGACGAAGGTGAACGAGACGCCGGTGTCAGCGACGAGGATCGTCACCGCGCATGCCAGCAAGAAGGCGTAGACGATCGGAATACCGAAGGCGAGGCCGACCAGCAGAGCCAGTGTGAGGATGAGCGCAGCCATGATCAGGCCTCCGCTTCTTCGTCGAAGGGATCGGTTTCGGGGTGCGGACGCCAGATGGCGACACTCGCCTGGACCGCCCGCACCGAGGCGAGCAGCAGTCCGACGGGGACTGCCGCGTACACGACCCACATCGGGATCTGCAGCGCCGGCGAAAGCGCGCCGAGCTGCGCGACTCTCGCCACGAGGATCGTGCCGTACACGACCAGCACGATGTTGAGTGCCAGGATGACGAGCTGGATGCCCTGCTCCCACCCCTGCTTCATGCGTCCCTTGAGACGGGAGACCAGAGCGTCAACGGTCACGTGCTGGGCCTTCAGCACGACGGCGCCGAGTGTGATGTAGATGAGCCAGATGGCGCAGTACCGCGCAAGCTCCTCACTCCAGGAGAACGCATCTCCGAAGACGTATCGAGCGACGATCTGCAGGAAGATCGCGACGACCATGACGCCGAGCAAGGCGCCTCCGAGGTATTCCTCGATCGATCCACGCTTCCACCAGACCTTCGGCTGGCTGAGACTGATGAGCGTCGTCTTCTCGGTCATTGCCGTTCCTCCTCGATCGCGGCTTGGAGGCCGTCAACGGGCTCGTCACCGACCATCTTGCGGAGATACGGCAAGGCAGCGTCCTGCATCGTCTCCCTGAACGCTTCTCGTCCCTCGGCAGAGGGTTCGACGACCTCGACGCCGGCATCCTCGATGACCTGCGCCGAGTCGAGCTCGGACTGCGCCCCCAGCTCGCGGTTGAACTCGATGCTGTCGAGCGCGGCGTCGGTGACGACCTCTTGGAGATCGCTGGGCAGACCGTCGTAGAACTTCTTCGACATGATGAGAGGTACCGCCGAGTACGCGTGCCCGGTCAACGTGACACGGTCCTGCACCTCGTAGAAGCGCGCGTCGACGATTACGGAGAGCGGATTCTCCTGGGCATCGATGGTGCCCTGCTGCAAACCCGTGTAGACCTCGCCGTAGGCCATCGGAGTCGGATTCGCACTCGTGGCATTCCAAGCCTGCAGCTGCAGCGGGTTCGGCTGCACGCGAAGCTTCACCCGATCAAGGTCATCGGGCCCGTCGATCTCGACGCCCTTCGATGTGATGTGGCGCATGCCGTTCTCCCAATAGCCGAAGCCGATGAGATCGACCTTCTCGAGATCCTCGAGCAGACCCTGGCCGTACTCGCCGTCGAGCACGCGGTGCGCGTGATCGACATCATCGAACAGATACGGCGTGTCCCAAACGTTCATGTCGCGCGAGAACTGCGCGAGCACACTCGTCGTAGGGGAGGTCATCTGGATGCTGTTGAGCTGCACAGACGTAATGAGCGAGGTCATGTCGCCGAAGAGCTCGTTCGGCACGACCTTGACGCCGATCCGCCCATCCGATTCCGCCTCGACCTGCTCCTTGAAACGCAAGTAGGTCTCATGGTTGTAGTGGGCGGTCTGATCTTCGTGTCCGATCACGATCGAATACTCGGGGCCACCGATAGCCGCGGCTCCATTGGAGCACGAGGCGAGCAGTGGCAAGATCATGCCGATTCCGAGTGCGGCGAACAGTCGCCGCCTGGTCTTTCGCTGGTATGTCATAGACGCCCTTGTCCGAGAAGTGCTGATTTCTAAATTAGTCAACGGTTAACCGTTTGGAGTGCGATCATAGTCAACCATTCCCCGCACCCTCCGTCAACCCTGAGTCGTTCTCAAGAGATGAAGCTGTTCCGAGGCACCGGATCCTTCGCAAAGACCCGTTGATACTTCACGGCATCCTCGATCACCATGCCTCCATCGTGCTGCCCGACGGTGGCGCGATGGATCTCTTGCCAGGGTGTCTGCGACGGCGGATACCCGTACCCGCCGTTGCGCTCGAACGCTTCGCGCCGCCGCACGATCTCGTCGTCTGAAAGCAGCACATCGACTCTTCGTCGACGCAGATCGACACGGATCCTGTCTCCGTCTTGCAGAAGCGCCAGAGCGCCACCGACAGCCGCTTCGGGTGCGACGTTCAGAATCGAGGGAGTTCCTGAGGTTCCTGACTGCCGTCCATCTCCGATGCACGGGAGCGACTGGATGCCCGCCTCGATGAGCCTGGCGGGAGGATCCATGTTGACGACCTCAGCCGAACCGGGATAGCCCACCGGGCCGGTGCCCCGCATGACGAGGATGCTGTGCTCATCGATCGGCAGCTCGGGGTCATTGATACGGTCGAGATAGTCCTCCGGCCCATCGAAAACGAAGGAAGAACCGACGAACGCGTCAGGATCGTCGGGGTTCGACAGGAAGCGGCGACGGAAGTCGTCGGAGATCGCGGAGACCTTCATGATGCCGGATTCGAACAGGTTCCCCGTCAACACACGGAACCCGGCGCGTTCGAGCAGCGGCCGCTCGAACGGCCGGATGACCTCGCCGTCGGCCTCTCGCGCGTACTCGTCCAGATTCTCACGCATCGTGCGCCCGTTCACCGTCAGCGCCTCACCGTGCAGGAGCCCTGCCGAGAGCAACTCATGCAGCACCGCCGGGACTCCCCCGGCGCGATGGAAGTCCTCACCCAGGTACTTACCTGCTGGCTGCATATTCAGCAGCAACGGCACGTCCTCTCCGATGCGCTGCCAATCCTCAATCGAGATGTCAATGCCCGCATGACGCGCCATTGCCGCGAGGTGAATCGGGGCGTTCGTCGATCCGCCGAGCGCAGACACCAGCATGATCGCGTTTTCGAACGCCTCGCGCGTGAGAAGATCCGAGGGCTTTCGATCCGCGTGCACCAGCTCCACTGCTCGGCGACCCGTCTCGTATGCGATGGACGATCGTTCCCGGTATGCGGCGGGAATCGCCGCGCAGCCGGGCAGACTCATGCCGAGCCCCTCTGCGATCGAGTTCATGGTCGTCGCAGTACCCATGGTGTTGCAATGACCGACCGACGGAGCACCGCGCACAACGGTGTCGAAATACTCATCCTCCGTGATCTGACCGGAGACGAACTTCTCCCGGGCCTTGAAGAAGACCGTGCCGGTACCGACGCGCTCCCCATCGAGCCAACCGTTCAACATGGGCCCGCCCGAAAGCACGATGGCAGGGATGTCAACCGTCGCTGCCGCCATGATCGCCGCGGGCGTCGTCTTATCGCAGCCCGTTGTGAGCACGACACCGTCGAGCGGATAGCCGTGCAATATCTCGACCAACCCCAAATAGGCGAGGTTGCGATCGAGCGCGGCCCCGGGGCGGCGACACGACTCCTGGATCGGGTGCATCGGGAACTCGAACGCGATGCCGCCCGCTTCACGGATACCCTCACGCAGACGTTTCGCAAGATCAAGGTGGTGCCGATTGCACGGCGAGAGATCCGAGCCCGTCTGTGCAATGCCGATAATCGGCCTCCCCGACTGCAACTCCTCACGGGTGAGCCCGTAGTTCAGAATGCTCTCCAGATACAGCACGTTCATGCCGGGCTGATCGGGGTTATTGAACCAGTGCTCCGAGCGAAGTCGCCTGTTTTCCGCACCACTGCCATTGGGTTGCATCGTTCGCCGTCCTCCAGGTCGTCGTCGACCAGAGCGCGCGGGTCCGAGCCATGGGCTTGCACGCTCCCCAGCAAACGGTTGACCGTTTACCGTTAGAGGTATCCAAGCAGGCCGCATCCAACGAAGTCAAGGCGACCGCCGATTGGAAGCGCGGACGAGTCTCCGCCGGGCCTACTCCCCGGAAGAACCCTCGCGGCCCCAGTGACCGCCGAAGCGTGACAGCAGCCCCTCGTAGCCCTCGTTGAGAGACTGGCGGAGCAGTTCAGGCCACCGTGGGTCGCCGGCTTCGATGGCACCCAGCAATTGTTCGTGCTCGACCGCAGTGCTCAAGAGACCATTCCTATCGAGATCGGGATTCATCTCGAGCAGGATGGCGAGCGTGCGCTGCAGCGAACGATACGTCTCCAGGAGACGTCGTTGCGGAGTAGCCTCCAGCAGCCCGTTGTGGAAAGCAAGATCCGCTTCCGCGAACGCCTGCAGATCATCACGCTCGACCGCCGCGAACATCTGCTTCACCGCCGCTCTCGAATGCGACCAGTCAGGGTTTCGCTTCAAGGCGCGTTCAACCGCGAGCGTTTCGAGCGCCAATCGAATCTCGACGAACTCGACGATGTCCTCCGCCATCACGGCGCGCACACGGTAGCTGCGTCCGTTCTGCTCGATGAACCCTTCCTGATTGATCTGGTTCAACGCGTCGCGCACCGGCCCCCTACTGAGCCCGTACTCCTCGGACAGAGCCTTCTCGATCAGCAGCTCACCTGCCGCCCGAGTCCCCGTCAAAATATCGCGTCGGAGCTCTCGAGCAACCTGATCGCCGAGGGGTTCGTTCTTGATCACCATGTGGGTTCGGGCTCCTCCGATGCGCATTGTCTGAGATAGAGCCTACTTTCTCCTCGGGGCGCCACGGCAGGATGCGGTCTCGGCGCGTGGTTTACCCGCAAATTCCCGCATCGATCCTTGCGGTGATTTCGCCGCCGACTCCCGCGTCGGGGCATTGTGTCGGGCCTGCCGGAGCAATAGCATCGGCTGAGCGGCCTGTGCCCACCGGCCCCGACACATCTTCAAAGGAGCATCTTCCATGTCTCAGACCATCAGCCTCGTTCGCGGTGCCGAAGCGGAACAGGGTTCGCGCGGCGAACTCGACCTCGTCAGCTGCGATTCGTACTCGCTGCACTTCTGGCAGCTGCGCGACTTCAAGGGCGACGTGCACAGCAACAACTACGATCTCGCTCTCTACGTCACCGCGGGCACGCTCTCGGTGTTCGATGCCGACGGAAACGAGAACCTGGTTCACGCCGGCGACAGCATCATCATTCCGGCTGGTACGAGCTACTCGATGGCCGCCGAGTCGTTCGATGCGGTCGAGACTCGCAACCCCAAGAACTAGCCCCAAGGCAATGCAATAGGGCGCGTATGGTCGTTATCCCTCAGGGGTGACGACCATACGCGCCCTATTGCATTGCGCCAGGAAGAATCTGCATTGCGCCCGAAGGAATGCCGCGCCCGGAGCGGCCCTGCGCAGTAGAGAAGTTACTCCCCGCGGGAGATGCGCGTCATGTCGTCGCGCGGCACGACCTTGACTCGCGTGCGCCCCTCGCTCTCTCCGAGGGAGAGCTCGTGCTCGTCCAGACGGTGCCACCCCTCGATCGTGGTGTACGGCACGTCACGGTCGCTCAGCAGCGCAGGGATCGCATCGCTGTCGGGGTCGGCGGGCTGCCACCAGGTCTCGGCGTCAGCCATGAGGCACTCGAGGGTCTCCATCGCGTCAGACTTCGTGTGGCCGATCAGCCCGACCGGGCCGCGCTTGATCCAGCCCGTCGCGTAGATGCCCGGCATGCGCTCTCCGGCCTCGTCGAGTACGCGCCCGGCTTCGTTCGGAATGACGCCGCGCATCTCGTCGAACGGAATGCGGTCGAGCGGTGAGCCGTAGTAGCCGACGGCGCGGTAGAGCGCCTGCATCGGGATGACTTCGAACTCACCGGTCTCGATGACCCCACCACGGCCGTCAGGCGCGGTGCGGGCGACCTTGAGCCCGGCGACGCGCCCATCCTCCACGACGACCTCGACGGGCTTCGACCAGAAGTGCATGAACAGGCGGCGCGACGACGGCTCCACCTCACCGGCCTCCCGGGCCTTCTGCTCATCACGCCACTTGTTCATGATGCGGGTCATCACGACGACCTGCTTGTTCTTCGACAGGTTCTCATCGACGTACGGGTCGTCGAGGTCGAAATCGCGCTCGTCGAGCACCATGTCGACATCGCGCACCTCGCCGAGCTCACGCAGCTCGAGCGGAGTGAACTTCACGTACGCGGGCCCCCGGCGCCCGAAGATATGCACTTCTTCGATCGGGTTCGCCTTGAGTCCCTCGTACACGTTCTGAGGAATCTCGGTCGGCAGCAGGTCGTCTGCGTGCTTGATGAGCATGCGCGAAATATCGAGCGCCACATTGCCATTGCCGACGACGCCGACCTGCGCGGCCTCGAGCGGCCAGGTGCGCGGTACATCGGGGTGACCGTCGAACCAGCTCACGAAATCGGCAGCACCGTACGACGACTCGGCGTCGATACCCGGGATCTCGAGCGCCGCATCGCGCACCGCTCCGGTCGAGAAGATGACGGCGTTGTAGTGCCGCTTCAGGTCGTCGAGCGTGATGTCTTCGCCGTAGCGCACATTGCCGAAGTAGCGGATGCGCCCGCTATCGAGCACCTCTCGCAGTGCCGTGATGATGCCCTTGATGCGGGGATGATCGGGCGAGACGCCGTACCGCACGAGACCATAGGGGGCGGGCAGCTGCTCGAACAGATCGATCTCGACTTCGAAGTCTCGTTCGGCTTTCAGCAGCAGGTCCGCTGCGTAGATTCCCGCGGGGCCCGCGCCAACGATCGCCAGTCGCATCTTGCTCATGTGGTTCTGCTCAACCTTCCCTGTTCACGATCGATTCGGCCATGCGTTCAAGACCGCGCTTCACGACCGAACGCGGCAGCACATCGAGTACGTCGACGGCATCGGCCGCCCACCGGCGCGCGGTGGCTTCGGTCTCGCGGGTGACCTCGTGGTTCCTGAGCGCTTCGACCTCAGGATCCAGCAGCGAGTCGTCCTCACCCTCGGAGATACGTGCGACACCCGCCTCAATACGCGCCAGCAGCTCGGCGTCGGCGGATGATCCTCCCTGCGCGACCCTGGCTTGCAACAGCAGCAGCGGCAGTGTGGCGACGCCTGCGCGCAAGTCGGTGCCGGCACGCTTGCCGGTGCGCTCCGCTTGCGGCGAGAGGTCGATCACGTCATCGATGAGTTGGAAGGCGACGCCGATGCGCTCGCCGTACTCCATGACGGCGTCCGCGTACTCGACCGGCGCGTTCCCGAACATGGCACCCATACGGGCAGCCGAGGCGATGAGGGCACCGGTCTTATCCGCGAGCACCTGGATGTAGTGCGCGATGCGGTCGTCGTCGGGCTGGGGGCCGACAGTTTCGTGCAGCTGCCCGAGGCAGAGGCGCTCGAAGGTGCGGGCCTGCAGCTGAATGGCTTCCTCGCCCATGCCCGCGACGAGGCTCGAGGCGCGGGCGAACAGCAGATCACCGGCGAGGATCGCCACCGAATTCGACCAGACCTTCTGCGCGGAGGGGACGCCTCTGCGCAGATGCGCCTCGTCCATGACGTCGTCGTGGTACAGAGACGCAAGGTGCGTGAGCTCGACCGACTGCGCGGCGCGTCGCACGAGGTCGCTCGGCCCGTCACCGAGTTCGCTCGTGAGCAGGGTGAGCATCGGGCGGATCCGCTTCCCACCTGCTTCCATGAGGTAGCGGGCCGGAGCGTCCGCGACCGCCGAGGCGAACCGCAGATGCTCGAGCAACTCGGTCTCGATGATCTCGAGTTGCTGCTGCATGCGTCTCGCCTGACGTACGTCGCCGGGGCCTCGGAAGAGCCTGAGCGGAAGTGCTTGCGTCGCGGTGTCTTCGGCGATCGGCCGACTCATGCGGTTCCTCCGGAAGAACGGGAGGGATCACCGCAGCCCACGGAGGGCGCGGTGACGAACCCTCGGTGCAGCGCAACGATCCCGAAGGTCAGGTTGCGATAGGCGACCCGTTCGAACCCGGCGTCGACGAGCCAGGCGGCGAGTTCGCGCTGATCGGGCCAGGCCTCGATCGAATCGTTGAGGTAGCGATAGGCCTCTGCAGCGCTGCGGTTGATGATGCCCGCGATGCGCGGCAGACAGTGGCGACCGTACCAGCGGTAGGGGGCGCGAATCAGCTGCGACGGCGGCGTCGAGAATTCTGCGATGACGACGCGACCACCCGGACGCACGACACGGTGCATCTCTGCGAGCGCGCGCTGCGGATCCTGCACGTTACGCAGCCCATACGAGATGGTCGCAGCATCGAAGCTGTCGTCATCGAACGGGAGATTGGTGGCATCGGCCCAGACGAAGTCGATGAGGTCGTTGTCGGCGTGCCGCCTACGTCCCTCTGCGAGCATGCCGTCAGAGAAGTCAGCCGCGGTCACGTGAGCTCCGTGCTTCGCGATCGCGGCGGAGGAGGTGCCTGTGCCGGCCGCGAGGTCGAGCACGCGCATACCGGGACGCGGTTCGATCGCGCGGATCGTAGCGATACGCCACAGGCGATCATTACCGACGGTCAGCACGTCGTTGATGAGGTCGTACCTGGGCGACACCTCATCGAACATCGTCGAGACCTCGGCGGCCTGCTTGGTAGCGGTATCGGGTCGAGTCACACCCCCATGCTAGTCGTTCGTTCCCTACTGCCCGCCGGGAGTGCGCGGGCGTCCGAGTCTCCAGCCCGAACGGGTACATTGTCTTGAGTGACGACTGCCCTGCCCCGACTGCGTGCGATGACTCGGCGCCTTGCAGAGGTGCCCGACATCCTGGCACTGGTCGACCCGGTCGATCCGCTGCTGTGGACGAGAGAAGATCGCGGATGCGTCGGGATCGGCCACGTTCTGCGCCTCGAGTTTCGAGGCCCCGACAGGTTCCAGGAGGCCGCACGCACCTGGCGGGAGATTGCGGCGCTCGCCATTGTCGACGATGAGGTTCGTCTGCCCGGCACGGGACTGCTCGCGCTCGGCACCTTCGCGTTCGCCGATGACAGCGCGTCTTCGAGCGTGCTGATCGTGCCCCGCACCGTGGTCGCGCGGCACCGGGGCACGGCCTGGATCACAGAGATCTCGGAGATCGCCGAGTTCGCGGGCGATTCCGGGATTGCAGGAGACTCGGAAGTCACGGAAACCACGGAGAGCGGAGGACACCCCGTAGCTTCGGCCGCTCCAGAGGCCCCCACTCCTGCGCCCTCCGGCACTTGGGCGGGCTTGGATCTCGATCCGGCCGCCGATCTCTCTTCCGAGGATCCTGGCACGCTCGCCTATCTCGACGGCGTACGCGAGGCCAGCACTCGCATCGCACGGGGCGATGTCGAGAAGGTGGTGCTCGCTCGACAGGTGCGCGGTGAGATCGCAGAGGAAGCGGATCTGCGCGTGCCACTCGGCCGTTTGGCCGACGATTATCTCGACTGCTGGACGTTCGCGATCGACGGCCTCGTGGGGGCAAGCCCCGAGACGCTCATCCGCTCGACCGATGGCGCGGTGTCGGCGCGCGTGCTCGCGGGCACTCGCGCCCGTCGCGACGAGCCCGCAGCTGATCTGCGCGCTCGCGATGAGCTGCTGACGAGCGCGAAAGATCAGCATGAACACGCCTTCGCGGTGCAGAGCGTGGTTACCGCGCTCTCGCCCTATCTTCCGGATCTGCGCACGAGTGAGGAGCCATTCGCTCTTCGCCTTCCGAACGTGTGGCACCTCGGCACCGACCTCGGCGCCACGATCGGAACACCGCGCGCTGCGGCACCCGAGCAGGCGCCGGAAGCCGCGAACGACCAGCCCTTCTCACCGACATCAGCAGGTGGACCCTCGACCGTCAACGCGATCGAACTCGTCGGCGCCCTGCACCCCACCGCCGCGGTGGCCGGCACGCCGACCGCCGACGCCGTCGCCACGATCGGCGAGCTCGAGCCCTTCGATCGCGGCCGCTACGCAGGTGCCGTCGGCTGGATCGACGCCGACGGTGACGGTGAATGGGTCATCGCCCTGCGCTGCGCTCAGGTGGAACGAGCGGAGGGCGGTCGACGTCTCGTCACGGCCACCGCCGGCGGCGGCATCGTTGCTGGATCCGATGCGGCGCACGAACTCGCCGAGACCGTGATCAAGCTGCGCCCCATCACCGAGGCATTCGCCTAGGCCGGTGGTGTCAGTGCGACCTTGATTCGCCCCTTGCGAGGTGCCGCATAGCTGCGGAACGCCTCATCAACGCGGTCCACCGGAAAGACATCAGTGACGTAGTCGCGTACGAGCTCCGGGTGGTCGAACAGATAGGCCTGCGCTTCGCGGAGGTACTTCTGCCAGTCGCGAGTGGTCCCGGCCCACAACGTGAGGTTCTTTCGGAAGAACTTTCGCATCGGGAAGACGTAGTGATCCTCCGGCAATCCGAAGAGGATCAACTGGCCTCCGTCACGAACTGCCTCAACCGCATCGACGACGTACTCCTGGCGATGCCCGATCGCCTCGATGACCAGATCCGGAGCCTCCGTCGGGTCGAGGTTCTCCGCCCACGACCGAACATCGCTGCGCACGACCTCGTCGATTCCGAAGCGCTCGGCAACGTCCGAGCGATCGACCCGATCCACCCCGATCACATGCGCGGCACCGAGTGCCTTCGCCACATGCGTGAACAGCAACCCCAAAGGCCCGAGACCGAGCACCGCCACCCGAGCACCCTGGAGCTTCGTCGCGTGGGAGAGAGTGCTCAGCACGGTCGAGACGGGCTGAATCACCGTTGCAGCAACGTCATCCAGCCGGTCGTCGACTGGCACGAGCATCCATCCCGGGTTGCGAATCACCTCGCTGAGCCCGCGAGACCCCTTGATGATCCCGACCACACGCTGCCCCGGCTGCAAGGCGTCGTCTCGACTCGACTCGATGATGCCGACCGCCTCGTGTAATGGGGCGCCCGGATGTCCGGTATCGAGATTGTCGGAGTCGATATGCCCCAGGTACTTCGGTACATCACTGCCGCAGATCGCACCCGCCCTGAAACGGATCAGCACCTCACCCTCAACCAGTTCGCTCGGCTGAGGAGCCTCGGTCTCGATCCGAGCGAACTCGGTGGGTGCCGGCTGGTAGTACTGCCACATCTCCTGTTGTTCTCCAAATAGTTCGATACTCGGATCAGCGAGGATCCGGCATCAGCGTTTCGCCGAGCAGGGTCCCATCGATCTCAGCGATCGAGGCGATACCGCAGAGCGCCATTGTTTGTTCGAGTTCACTTCGCAGCGTACTCAGCACGGTCTCGACCCCGTCGGCGCCATCGGCACCCAGACCCCACAGCACGGGCCTCCCGATGAGTACAGCCTGGGCCCCGTGAGCGAGTGCGACGAGAATGTCGGTGCCGCTCCGGATTCCCCCGTCCACCATCACGAGCCCTGAGTCACCGACTGCGTCGGCGATCCCTCGCAACTGCTCAAGCGGCGCGGGCAACCCGTCGAAGTTGCGACCCCCATGGTTGGAGACGATCACGCCGGCGAGCCCCGCATCCAACGCACGTCTTGCATCAGTTGGCCGCAAGACCCCCTTGCCGAGCACCGGAACGCTGGTCAAGCCAGCGATCCTCTCCACATCATCCCAGGTCAACCCATCCCAGGTATAGGCTCCCCACGAACCGTCTCCTGGAGGCATCATGGGACGCTCGAGATGATCGGGGAACGTCGGCATGGCGACTCGTTGCCGATAGCGCGTTCCCGGAACCGGGGTGTCGAGCGTCAGGACGATCGCCCGTGCACCGGAATCCTCGGCAGCTCGGACCAGCTCCTCGACGACCGACTGATCGCGTTGAGGCGAGATCTGGCACCAATGCCGCTCGGCACCGACCTCTCCCCAAGCGATCGTCGATTCCATGCTGAGTGTCAGCGGAGTTCCCGTCCGCCGAGCACCCTCGGCGGTACCGCGCTCGCCTGCCGGATGGAACAGCCGATGGCTTGCCATCGGCGCGACGACGAACGGGTGCGGGATCTCCTCGCCGAGCAACGTCGTTCGAGTCGATACTCCGCTGACATTCCGGCATAAGAAGGGCAGAAGCGTCGCCCGCTCATATGCCAACCTGCTTCTGAGCGCAGAGCGCCCGTCTCCGGCCGAGGCCATGAGATAGGCCCAGGCCGCCGGAGCGATCCGCTGCTCCGCGCGAGCTCTGAGGATCTCGAGAGGAAGCGCTTCGGCCTCGAGATTCCGCAGCTCAGGGGTCAGCATCATGGTCAGTCTCCAACCCCGACCAATCCGTGGTTGCGCAGAGTTCGACGCAGTGCCTCGAGCTCCTCTCCCTCAACGGGCTTGCGCGGGAATCGCGGGTAGCCGCCCGGCTGGCCGAGCAAATTGACGATCGCCTTCAGCTGGCCGGGAATGCCCCCGAACAATCCGTTGCCGTCGACGTCGTTGAGCGCCTCCTGCAGAGAAACCAGGCGGTCAATGAGCTCACGCGCATCGTCGGGTCGACCAGCAGCTGCCGCGTCGAATGCTGCAGCGAGTTCACGGCCGAAGAGCATTCCGCTGCCGATGTAGCCGTCTGCGCCCCAGTCACTCGCGATCAGCCCGAGGCCTGGCCTGTTCATCAGGTTGCCGAAGATCCTGAGCCGGTCGCCCGCAAGCCGGCAGGTCTCATAGAGCTGGCGGTCGTCACGAGTGCTCTCCTTGACGGCAACCACTCGGTCGATGTCCGCGAGTTCACTGATCAAGCTCGGCGACATGTCCGTCGCGACGTCTGACGGGATGTTGTAGAGCATCATCGGAATGTCTGCGGCTGCGGTCTGGCGCCGGTAATAGTCGACGATCTCTTCGTGGGTCAGTCGCCACCCTGGTGGAGGCGACAGCATGACTCCGTCAGCCCCGATCTCCGCCGCATGACGGATCAAGCGAGAAGTGACCTCGTGCTCGATACTCGATACTCCGATGATGACCGGAAGCTCACCGTTCGCTTCCTCGACGGCGACCGCCGCCACGCGCTCGCGTTCCTCGGGCTGCTGCGCGTACCATTCGCCGCTGCTGCCGTTGACCACAAGTCCGTGAGCCCGCTCTCCGATGTAATAGCGGACCACGCCCCTCAAGGAGTCGAGGTCGACCTCCCCATCAGCGGAGAAGGGAGTGGGAATGGCTGCGAAGTAGCCTCTCCATGACACATCTGTGTCTCGCATTGCGTGTTTCCTTTCGAGTTCCGGCAGGCACCACACCTGCCGGAGGTTGAGATGACTAGGCTTTCGCCGCGTGCTCGACCCAGCGCAGCGGCCGCTTGAACAGCCACGCCAGCAGTCGGTCGCTCAGGAAGCCCAGCGCACCGAGGCTGATCATGCACGCGACGACGTAGTCGAAGCGGAACTGGTTATAGGCGTCCATCAGTACGTATCCGAGGCCGGAGCGCGCACCGAGGATCTCCGCCACGACAACGGTGGTCCAGGCAAGCGCGAGGGCCACTCGCATACCGGTCGCGATCGACGGCAGCGTCGCCGGGAGCGTCACCCGGATCAGCATCTGCCACTTGTTCGCGCCGAGCATGGATGCTGCTCGCAGCAGACGCCCCTCCGCCGACATCGCACCGATCAAGGTGTTCACGTACACCGGGAAGAAGGTCGCCATGCTCGTGAGGAAGATGGCCGGTGCGTTGCCGATCCCGAAGAAGATCAGCGCGAGGGGAATCCACGCGGTGATCGAGATCGGACGCAGTGCATCGATCATCGGGTTCACGAGCTGCCGCACGACCCGGGAGTACCCTGACAGCAGACCGAGGACCACTCCGAGGGCCGAGCCAATCAAGTATCCCGAGAGGATGCGCTGCGAGGAGTCGAGTACCGAGGTCCCCCAGTCACCGGAGTACGGTGCACTCTGCTCCGCGGTTGCGAAGAGGAAGTCTCCGAACGCGGCGACCGAGGCCGTGAAGCTCGGGAACAGGCCATCGGCGATCATCCTCTGGCTACCGGTGTATTGCCAGATCGCAATGACGATCAGCGGGAGGATGATCGGTAGGAGCACCTTGCCGGTGGTCGACCCGTTCCCGTGATTGTTCTTGCGCTTCTTGGTCCCCCGCTGGGTCGGTACAGCGACGGCTCGAGTCGCCTCACCGATCCCGCCCTGGGCTGCAGTGGTATCTGTCATGCGTCTAGTTCCCGCTCGACTTGCCGAGTTCCTCGGGCGACTTACCCGTCGCCTTCGAGAGGAAGTCGTAGTTGATGCGTTCGAGCAGCTCGGAGCTCACGTCATCGGACACGGTGCCGAATTCGGCCATGGCCTTGGCCATCGTGCCGATCTTGTCCTGTTCCATGTAGTACCAGGGCTCGTCGTTCTCGATCGCGGAGAGCAGCAGGTCGCGGTCGCCGGCCTGGTACTCGAGTGCCGTATCAACCCAGACGTCCTTGTCCTCGAACTTCTCGGTTTCGGCAACAAAGGTGTCGACGACTGCCTGCACGGCATCCGGGTCGTTCTCGATGATGTCGTCGCTCGCGTACACACCGGTCGGCACGCTCGCCCATTCGGTGAGCTCGGCGTTCATCTCTTCCGGCATCACGGCGATGCCGTCGGCAACCGCCTGGGCCGTGTAGGGCTGGTAGGTGACGGAAGCATCGATGTCACCGTTACGCAGCGCGAGCAGCAGGTCGGCTGAGGCCTGCAGCGTCGTCACCTCGGTCTCGGATTCCATGTCGATACCGGCGTTGGCCAAGGCAATCTTGAAGATCAGCTCATCCGTTGAACCGCGGATCACGCCCAGGTTCTTCCCCTTGAGGTCGTCCCAGCTCTCGATACCTGAATCCTCCGCAACGATGAGCTGCGATCGACCCGGCGAGATTCCCGCAACCATCTGCATCGGCACGTCGGGGTTCTCGGCAAGGCCGTTGACCATGACGTTCATGCCCATGGATGCAATGTCCAGGTCACCGCTGCGCATTGCGATGAACACGTCGGCAGAGGATTTGAACTGCACGACCTTGGCATCGACGTCACCGTCGCCCTCTTCGAGCGCAGTATTGGTTGCCGACCATGCGGCCCAGTAGAGCGCCGGCACGTTGCCGAGCGTCACCGACCCGCCACCGCCGTCACCACCGCTCCCGCCGCTGCTACTGCAACCGGTCAGTCCGAGTGCGAGTGCCGCGACCCCCGCAGCAAAGAGGGTCATTCCTTTTTTGATATTCATCGGTTCTCTCCTTCGAGTGATGGTCTCGACCGCTTCATTCGGCGTCGCGACTGTTGTGCTGTGAAAAACTGGTGCGCGGTTCAGGCGCTGGCGATGCCTTCGGCCTTTTCAGACTCGCTATGGAGCTCTGCGAGCAGGTGGCGTCGCATGGCGAGGAAGTTCTCGTTCTCGGTGACCTCGAAGGTGCGGGGCCGCGGCAGGTCGACCTCGAGCACTTCCTTGACCTTTCCGGGGCTCGCAGACATGACGACTACACGGTCGCCGAGCAGCAAGGCTTCGTCGATGTCGTGCGTAACGAAGATGACGGTCTTGCGGTCGCGCTCCCAGAGCTCGAGCAGCAGCTCCTGCATCAGAATGCGGGTCTGGGCATCGAGTGCGCCAAAAGGTTCGTCCATGAGCAGAACCGACGGATCGTTGATCAGCGTGCGAGCCAGACCCACACGCTGACGCATACCGCCGGAGAGCTCGAGCGGGAGGTGCTGTTCGAAGCCCGTCAGCCCGACGCGTTCGATGAGCTCCGCGGTGCGTTCGCGCAGATTCGGTGAGTTGCGCTTCAGCTTGGGCCCGAACTGAATGTTCTTCTCGACCGTGAGCCACGGGAAGATGTTGGCGTCCTGAAACACGACACCGCGTTCCGGAGCCGGACCCTTGATCGGCTTGCCATCGACGAGCATCGTGCCGCCCGTCGGCTCCAGGAAGCCGGCGACCACGTTCAGGGCGGTCGACTTGCCGCATCCGCTCGGCCCCAGGAGGCAGACGAACTCCTGATCGGCGATCCGCAAGTTCATATCGCTCACCGCAAGACGGGGCGGGCGCCCGCGCGGGCCCGGGAACTCGACACTCATGTCTTCGAAAAGCACTTCTGGCATACAAACTCCATCGTTCGACATAGCCGAACGTCATTCGGCCTGAAGAAAAACCTATGCACATATCGAAAACAAGTCAACCAATTTTCGAAATTAACGTATGCTGTTCGGTATGAACGAACTATTGGGCGATAAGCCGGTACAGCGAGCCGGTCAGGTACAGAGCGTTGCCCGCGCATTGAGCATTCTGAACATGCTGGGCGACCCGCAGCACTCCTCAGGCCTTGGTCTTACACAGATCGCCCAAGAGCTCGGCGTCTCCAAGAGCACCGCCCATGCACTGCTGCAGACACTCAAGCAGTATGGATTCGTCACCCGGATTGAGCCAGGCCCGCGCTTCCTGCTGGGCATGTCGCTCATGCGACTCGGCGAGAAAGCTCGCAAGCGCATGCCCATTATTGATGCGGCCCAGCCAGTGCTGCAGTCGCTTGCCTCCGCCACCCGCACCACCTCCCGGCTAGCCGTCGTCGACCACGGATACCCGCTGTATGTTTCCTTCGTTGAGCAGCCAGGCAATATCCAGTTCACCGCCCAGATCGGCAAGCGCGAACGCCCCCACACGACTGGCGTCGGCAAGGTGATCCTCGCGTCGATGAGCGACGACGAGGCTCTTGCGCATGTTCTGAAGAGCGGCCTCGACCCCATCACCCCGCACACCATTACCGACCCCGATGAGCTCGTCGCCGAGCTCCATCGGATCCGCGACAGGGGCTTCGCCGTGGATCAAGAGGAGGAATCAATCGGCATCAAATGCGTTGCCGCCGGATTCTCGGACCCCGCGGGCCACTGCATTGGCGCTATCAGCGTCTCGGGCCTCGCCGTGCACATGACCCCCGAGCGTATCGAGGAGGTCGCAGTGATTGTGAAGGATCACGCAGAACGGCTCTCTGCCTCGCTCATGTGAACAACGCAGAGAGCCGTTCGGTGAATGGGATGTCCCGCCGCTCAGCCGTTCTTGGCGGCGAGTTCCCGGGTAATTGCGGCCGTACGTTCGGCACTCGCTGTGACACCAGCGCGCACCGCATCACCCATGTCGCGCGCATCGAACACGTCGAACGCGGCCGCAGTCGTGCCACCGGGAAGCACCATCTCCTCGCGCAGGGCCGCAGCAGCGCCCGCGTCGTGCTCGATCTCCTGCTGCACGATGGTCGCAGCCCCCAGTAGCGTGTCGATCGTGAGCTGCGCAGCGACCTCGGGTTCGAAGCCCAGCTCGACGCCGGCGGCGGTCATGTGCTGGGCCACGTAGTAGAGGTAGCCCGGCCCCGATCCGGCAAGGCCGCAGAACGCATCCATCATCGACTCGTCGATGACGTGCACCCGGCCGCCCGGCGAGAAGAGCTCGCGCAGCATCTCCACCTGTGCATCGGTGACACTCTTGCCTCGAGACAGGCCGATGGATCCTGACCCCACCGCCAACGGCGTGTTCGGCATCGTCCGCACCGCCGGCTGGCCGTCGCGCAGTGCGCCCTCAAGAGTCGCAACGGTCACGCCGGCAGCCACCGACACAACTACCGCATTCTGAGCGACCGCATCCGCGATCTCCGCACACACGCTGCCGACGAGCGGCGGCAGCACTCCGACGAACACGACGTCTGCGCCTTCGACTGCGACCACGTTGGCGTTCGCGTTCTCCTCTGACGACAGCACCCGGATGCCCAACGCATCAGCCTTGGCTGCCGCCGACTTCGCACTGTTCGTCGTGCCGATCACGTTCTCCGGGCGCACGCCGGCGGTGAACAGACCCCGCAGAATCGCGGCGTTCATCGACCCCAGACCCAGCATCGCAACCCGCAGGTCTCCGAAGCTCTGTCCACTCGCACCCTGATCGCTCACCGCGCACTCCGTTCTGCGCGCTTCGCAACGCCGCGCGCTTCAGCCGCGACCCGCCGAAGCGGGCCCGGTCACTGCCGTTTCCACACATCACCCTAGCGGGCGAGCGGCACTTCGACGATACTCGGCCCCGTCACCGGCGCGGTGAACAGGCGCTCGAGTTCCACCCGGGTTTCGACCCGTCGGTATTCCCAGCCGTAGGCCGAGGCCAGGCTCTCGATCTCGACCGACTGCGGTGTGTACATGACCCGCTCGAACGCCGCACGGTCGGCCGAAGCCGCCACTTCCAGACCATCGAAGATGGTCCCGCCGCCATCGTTGCCGACGACGAGCTGAATGCGGGGTCGTTCCTCGCCATCCGCAAGCAACAGTGATCCGACATCGTGCAGCAGCGCCAGATCGCCGACGAGCACGCGAGTCGTGCCGGCCGCGAGCGCAGGCTCGTCATCCGACTGACTCGCGACGGCGATACCGAGCGCCGTCGCAATCGTGCCATCGATGCCCGCGAGCCCTCGATTGGCGCGCACCTCGAGCCGCCGCGTCGGCGCAAGCCCATCGAGCACCCGCACGAGGCGCGAGGCCGCGAGCACGAGACGGTCGTGCGGCCAAGTCGCGCGCCACACGCTCTCCGCGAGCAGCTCCCGCGTCACCGGTTCGCGCATCGCCGCGACTTCGGCGCGCGCGTATGCGTTGCGCTCCTTGTACCCGGTCGCGAGCGCTGCCTCGAAATCGGGCTCGTGCACGGTGGTGCGAGCGGCGCGCAACTCGCGGTCCGGAACGACCCAGGCGCCGAGCCACCGGCGCATGACACGAGGGTCGTAACCGTCTGCCGTCCTCACCGATGCGACGACCCGCGCTCCGCCGGTCGGGTCATAGTGGTCCACAGCCGCGCCGACGTAGGGGTCGACGACGATCACCTCGACATCCTGTCGCCGGAGGAGGCTCGGCACCTGCCTGGTGAGCGTCGGATGCCCGAACACGATCGCGCGTTCCACGAGCCCCCCGACCTGCGGGTCGTCGATGAGGGTGGCATAGGCCGTGATCGCCTCGCGCCCGAAACGCGCTCCGCTCACGACTTCGGCGAGGAGCGGGAGGCCTGCAGCATGGGCGAAGGCCTCAGCCTCGGGGCCGGCGCCCTCCCCCGCGATGACAACGGTCAGCGCGTCGTCATCGTGCACGTACCCCTCGCCCGAACCGGTGCCCGCATTCTCAGCCGCAGCCTTTGCTGTTCCGCCATCGGCATCGCGAGCTTCGACGCAGCGTGCGAAGAACTCTTCGATCTCCGCGTCGCCTCGTGCGGCTGCGCCGGCGTCAGGGTTGGCGTCCGGGTCCGTCGCAGCATCTGCCGCTGTCACAGGCGCTGCCTCCGTCACCGCCTCGGTGAACCCCGAAAGCGGTTCGCGGAATGCCACGTTCAGCTGGACCGGCCCAGGCGCACCGCCCCCGTACGCACCTCGCGCAGCAGCAACGGCCGAAGCGGCCTGCTCCTCAATATGGACCTCGACGACGTCCTGAGGCGTCGCCTCGTCGCCAGCTGCGGCAATATCCAGGGAGAGGCGCGCGATCGATCCGAGAATCCCCGCCTGCCGGGTGGTCTGATTGCTGCGGATGCCCCGAAGTTCGGCCGGGCGGTCCGCGGTGAGCAGGATCATCGGCGCCCGCCCCTCGTGCGCCTCGAATGCGGCGGGCACCAGGTTCGCAACCGCGGTGCCGCTGGTCACCACGATCGGGGCCGGCATACCGGTTTCACGTGCAACACCGAGCGCGAAGAAGCCTGCGCTGCGCTCGTCGATCCTCACATGCACGCGCAGCGCACCAGCGCGTTCCGCCGCCGCGGCGGCGAGCGCCAGAGCCTGCGATCGTGACCCCGGGCACACCACGACATCGCGCACACCGAGCCTGATGAATTCGGCGAGCAGTCGCACAGCCCGCTCAGTCGACGCGACCAGACCGGCCGGCACCGGGTTCTCGTCAATCACGGTCGGTCGGTATTGCTCGGCCCAGAATTACTGGAGCCGGTGCCGTTCGTGTCGGCGTCCTTCGGGTCGGCATCGACGTCAGCACCATCCACATCGGCAGCGTCGGACGCCTCCGAGGCATCAGAAGCCGCTGACGGGGGCGTATCTGCCCTACCGCCGGCATTCGAGGCACCGCTCTCGCCCTGCGCGCTGCTCTCGCCCGGGAACACCTCGTCGTCGAGTTCGCGCAGACGATCCTCGAGGTCACGCATGTGGGCGTCGAGGTCGGCTTCCGAGAGCCTGGTGCCGGAGAAGCGCGGGTCGTCGTCGGGTGCACGAGCCGGTCGTGCCGGGGCAGGCGAGCCCTTGCCGATCATGAACCACAGCACACCGCCGATCACCGGCAGTACGACGACCAACACGACCCAGACGGGCTTCGGAACACCGCGCGCCCGCGACGCATCGCTCATCGCCGCATCCACCAACGCGTAGAGAGTGAACGCCACGGCGATGACGATTCCGATGATCACCAGTCGCACCATGCCTCAATGCTACCCGGCGGGCGCTGAGGGGGTCATGCGTACCGTGCGCTCAGCGCGACGCAAGGACCTCCTCACCCGCTCCCACGAGCTCGGATGACGCATCGGCCCGGCGTTCAAAACGGACCATGACCGCCTTGAACCCCGGAGTGTTCGACTCCCTGGCAACCAGGTCCTCGTGCACGAGCGGATTCGCCTCGGGGTAGTAGGCGGCAACGCACCCGCGGGGAGTCGAGTACGGCACCAGCTTGAAGTTCTCGGCTCGTCGTTCCGCTCCCTTGTGCACCGAGACGACGTCGACGTACTCCTCCCCGCTGAACCCGCTTTCGGCAAGATCCTCGGGGTGAATGAGGATCACCCGGCGCCCGCCCGACACACCGCGATAGCGGTCGTCCAACCCGTAATAGGTCGTGTTGTACTGATCGTGCGACCGCATGGTCTGCAGCACCAGGTACCCCTTGGGCGGCTCGAGATACTCGAGAGCGCGCACCGTGAACTGAGCCTTACCCTGCTCGGTCTCGAACTGCCGCCGATCGCGGGGCGCGTTCGGCAGCACGAAGCCGTACCGGGTTCTCACACGCTCGTTGAAGTCCTCGGTTCCGGGAATCACACGCGAGCAGTGATCGCGAATCACGTCGTAGTCGTCGGCCATGGCCTGCCAGTCGACCACGTGCTCCGGGCCGAAGATCGCCTGCGCCATCCCCGCAAGAATCGTGGGCTCGCTCCGCAAGAGGTCCGAAACCGGCTTCAGCCTGCCCTGCGTACGGCTCACCACCGACATCGAGTTCTCGACGGTGAGGAATTGGATGCCGTCAGGGTGCTGATCATCGCGGTCGGTGCGTCCGAGGGTGGGCAGGATCAACGAGGTGCCGCCGTGCACCACGTGCGATCGGTTCGGCTTCGTCGAGATATGCACCGTCAGGCCGGTGCGCTTGAGGCCCGCCTCCATCATCGCCGTATCGGAGTTGGCCGAGGCGAGGTTGCCACCGAGCGACACGAACACATCGACGTCGCCCTCGGCCATCGCCCGCATCGCCTCGGTCGAGTCGTACCCGTGCTCCCGCGGCGAATCGATGCCGAACTCGGCGTCGAGCTTCTGCAGGAAGTCTTCGCGCGGCTTCTCCCAGATGCCGAACGTCCGGTCGCCCTGAACGTTCGAGTGACCGCGCACCGGGCAGGCGCCGGCACCGGGCTTCCCGAAGTTCCCCTGCGCAAGCAGCACGTTCACGATCTCTTTGATCGTGTCGACCGAGTGCGGCTGCTGCGTGATGCCCAGCGCCCAGCAGATGATCGTGGACTTCGAGGAGGCCAGCATGTCGCCGATGTGCTCGATCTCCGCACGCAGCAGGCCCGTGGCCCGCTCGACCTCATCCCAATCGATCTCGGCGCGGGCGGCCGCATACGCTTCGAAGCCTTCGGTCACCGACGCGATGAAGTCGTGGTCGAGCACGCTGCCCGGATCCTCAGCGTCCTTCTGCAGGAGCAGATGCCCCAGCGCCTGGAACAGTGCCTGGTCACCGCCGACCCTGATCTGCAGATACTCGTCGCTCACCCGCTCACCATCGCTCAGCAGCCCCTTCGGCGTCTGCGGATCCTTGAAGCGCAGCAGACCGGCCTCGGGCAGCGGGTTCACCGCAACGACCTTTCCACCGTTCTTGCGGCACTCGACGAGCGAGCCGAGCATGCGCGGATGGTTGGTTCCCGGGTTCTGCCCGACGACGAAGACGAGCTCGGCTTCCTCAATATCTTCGAGCGACACGGTGCCCTTGCCGACGCCGATCGTCGGCAGCAGAGCAACGCCCGAAGACTCGTGGCACATGTTCGAGCAGTCGGGCAGGTTGTTCGTGCCGAGCGACCGCGCCAGCAGCTGGTACATGAACGCGGTCTCGTTCGGGGTGCGTCCCGACGTGTAGAACACGCAACGATCGGCGGTCGTGGCCCGCACATGCTCGCCGACGAGCTCGTAGGCCTCGGCCCAGCTGATCGGCTCGTAGTGAGTGCCGCCCTCGCGGATCACCATCGGGTGCGTGATCCGCCCCGATTGACCGAGCCAGTAGTCCGTCTTGCCCTCGAGCTCAGAGATGGGATGATCGGCCCACCACTGCGGCGAAGCCACACGAGTCGTGTTCTCTTCGGCGAGCGCTTTCGCACCGTTCTCGCAGAACTCGATCCGCTTCCGATCGCCGGTGATCGATTCGGGCCATGCGCAACCGGGGCAGTCGACACCGTTCGGCTGATTCACCCGGTACATCGAACGCACCGTGCGCGACGCGCCACCCTGTTCGAGGCCGCGCTCGAACGCGACCGCCACCGCCTTCAAGCCTGCCGCCGCGCGCTTCGGCTTCGAGACTTCCAGATTCTTCTCGTCGATGTCTTCGAACTCGACTCGGCGTCCGCGTACGTGTGCCATCGTGAACACCCTCGTCCTTCTCATGCCGGTGCTGCAATGCCTGAACAGTACCAATCATGACGGTGTCGACTCAATGAGAAGTGGACTTGCCGGTCCAGTCGGGTCGGGGTCGTCAGGTCCGGTCAGGTGAGATCAGATCGAGTTGGGGTCGGTCGGGGCACGTCGAGTCAGGTCAGGTGCGACGCGAACCGCGATCGCTCAGCTCGAGGCGATTAGAATCGGCGACGTGAAACAACGCACTGCCTGGACCGTCTACATCGCGCTACGGCTCGTGCTCTTCGCTGCCCCCTTCGCTGTGCTCTACGCGATCGGCTGGCCCTGGTGGCTCGCCGCCATCACCGCGACACTCGTGGCCGTCTCGCTCTCGGTGATCTTCCTGCAGAAGCCGCGAGAGACCGCAGCACAGAGCATCTACGAGTGGCGCAATCGCGACCGCACCGAGGATGAGATCGTCGAAGACGAGATGCTCGACGACGGGAAGCCGACGCGAGAGCGCGTCGGCAACGAGACTCCCGGAGCCGCCGGAATCGACGATGAGGCGACGAGTCAGCAGGCTCCCTCCTCCGGGGATGGTCTCGGTTCGGGTGAGGATCCCGCCGCTTCAGGCGAAGAACCTCCGACCGGTCGTTAGCCCGGCGCCAACCCAGGCGCAGCTACCCACGCAGGCGCCGCCACACGCGCAGCCGCGGCCGCCCACGCAAACACGCAGACTAGACAGAGCAGACAGAGGAGTCTTCATGGCACAGCACTTCGATCAGATCGTCATCGGCGGCGGAGCCATGGGGCTTTCGACGACCTGGCACCTCGCGAAGCGCGGCGCCAAGGTGCTTCTGCTGGAGCGCTTCGCGGCCGGGCACACCCGCGGTGCATCGCACGGCGCGACCCGCAACATGAATCCGGGGTACGACGATCCCGACTACCTCGACCTCTTCGAGGAGGCGAACGGCCTCTACTCGGAGCTCGAGGAGACGACCGGTACCAGGCTGATCGAGCGCTGCGGCCTCGTGAATCACGGCGATCCCGAGCGTGTGCTGCCCGTGGTTGCCCAGCAAGAGGCGCGCGGCTTCGATGTCGAGAGGCTGTCCGCTGATGAGGCCGCGCGCCGCTGGCCCGGCATGCGTTTCGAGGGCGAAGTGACGTTGAGCCGGCAGGCCGGTCGCATCATGGCGTCCCGCGTACTCGAAACTCTCGCCTCCGAGGCCGAGAAGTACGGAGCAGACATTCGCTTCGAGCACCGTGTGCTCGAATTCGACGTGCGCGACGACCGCGTGGTCGTTTCAGTGCTGAACCCGTCGGGCGGCTTCGACTACTTCGAGGCCGACGGCATCGTGGTGACGGCCGGCGCCTGGAGCTCGCAGCTGCTCGCAGGTGTCGTGGATCTCCCCCGGCTCACGGTCACCGAGGAGCACCCCGCGCACTTCCAGGTACGGCCCGAGTTCGCCGAGCACGAGGCGGCCTGGCCGTCATTCACGCACCGTCTGAACCCCGAGCAGCTCGCGACCTACGGCGCCCCCGTGTACGGCATGCTGTCGCCGGGCGAGGGCATCAAGGTCGGCTTCCACAAGGTGGGGCCCGAGATCGAGGCCGATGGGCGGAGCTTCCGCGGCAGCGACGAGCGTCGAGCCGAACTGCGCGACTACGTCGAGAAGTTCTTCCCGGGGCTCGATCCTGATTCCGCGGAAGAGATCAGCTGCACCTACACGACCTCCGAACGCGGCCAGTTCGTGCTTGACCGCGTCGGTCGCGTGACCGTGGGAGCGGGCTTCGCTGGCGAGGGATTCAAGTTCGTGCCGGCAATCGGCCGCGTGCTTGCGGATGCCGCGCTGGGAACGGCACTCCCGCCCGAGCGGTTCCGCCTCGACGCGCACCGCTGATCCCGAGCGATCTCACGGGCCCGGGCAGACCCGCCGCCCCAATCTTCATTGCCGAGATGAGCCTCGTTGTTGCTTCAGCGACTGGAAGCAACAACAAGGCTTGTCTCGCAGGATCGCGACACCCCGGATAGCGGCGCCCGAGATCGCCCGTGGCGACATGCAGGCCGGCTCAGGCAGGCCCGGTAACGCCCGCCCGCAAGACCCGCCCAGCTAGAACGCGAAGGCGAGCCCGATCGTGACGCCGTATGCGAGCGCGGCGAGACTCGTCAATCCGAGGGCGAGGATCAGCTCGCGCGCGGTCTTCGCCGTCAGCACGATGATGCAGCAGGGGATCGCGACGAGCAGCACCATGAGCGCGAGCACCATGCCGGGATGGAAGATCCAGTAGATCGCCGGTACCGCGAACGGCAACAGCAGGCAGAGGACATAGAGGATCCGTGTCGCACGGTCTCCGATGCGCACGGCGAGGGTCTTCTTGCCCGCCAAGCGGTCGGTCGGGATGTCACGCAGGTTGTTGACGACGAGCACCGCGACTGCGAAGAGCCCGACGCCGGCCCCTGCAACCCAGGGCTCCTGCGTCTCGATGTCGGTTTGCAGGTAGACGGTTCCGACTGTGGCGACGAGGCCGAAGAAGATGAAGACGACTACCTCGCCGAGGCCGGCGTAGCCGTAGGGGCGCTTTCCTCCCGTGTAGAACCAGGCGGCGATGATCGCGATCACGCCGAGTGCGAGGAACCACCAGCGCTCGCTGAGCAGCACGGCGACGAACCCGGCAACCGCAGCGAGCGCGAAGAACACGAGCGCCGTTGCGAGCACCCGTTTGGGGTTGACCAGTCCGGAGCCGGTGAGTCGTGCAGGCCCCACTCGGAATTCGTCGGTGCCGCGCACTCCGTCAGAGTAGTCGTTCGCGTAGTTCACGCCGATCTGCAAGAAGGTCGCGACTGCGAGCGCGAGCAGCGTCAGCGGCCAGGAGAAGTCACGCACCATGTGCGCGATGCCGGCGCCTGCCGCGACGGGTGCCACGGCGAGCGGCAGGGTGCGCAGGCGCGCACCGCCCACCCAGTTGCGCCAGGTGATGCGCGGCGGCGCTCCGGCGGCGGTCTGCCGCTCCGCCGCGGCCCGCACCGCGGGGTTTCCCGACCTGCGCCTATCGGTGGGCTTGCTCACGGTCACTCCTACTCACTGTCGTTACTTCTCGCTGTCTACTACTACGCACCGTGCCGGGCCCGCCGCGGTTCCTGCTGCGGCCGATCCGTATCGACTCCAGCCGATCCGTCGTCGGCAACACCGTGCCGGCCGGTGCCGCGAATCTCACTGAAGCTCGAGCGCAGCCGCCGCAACCACTCCTCGATCGCCTGCAGGTCGGGCTTGCCGCCCGCGAGCCTCGGCAGCTGTTCGGTCTCTGTCGCCCACAGCGGGGCCGCGGCGGCGCCGAGCCGATCCTGCACGGCCGCACGCACATCGTCGAAGGCCGCAGCACCGCCCTCGATCTCGACCGCGAGCGCCGGGCGCTCCCCCCATTCGGGGTCGCTCATACCGAGCGCGACCGCGCTCCCCCACCCCGGGAACTCGCGCACGACTCGCTCGACCTCGTCGAGCGACACGTTGACTCCACCGGAGATGACGACGCGGTCGAGGCGTCCGGTCACCGTCAGCATGCCGCCGAGCAGCGATCCGGCATCACCCGTACGGTACCAGCGGGTGCCCTGATCATCGATGAAGCGCGCGTCGGTCAGTTCCGGATCGCCGACGTATCCGAGGGCCAGCGCTGTGCCGGCCAGCTGAACCTCGCCGTCACGCACGCGCACGCGCGTATCGCCGATCTCGACGCCGTCGTAAACGCAACCGCCGGAGGTTTCGGTCATGCCGTAGCTGCGGCGCAGCTCGATGCCGTGCTCGTGGGCACAGCGGCGCAGTTCGAGTGTGATGGCTTGCCCGCCGACGAGCACGGCGTCGAAGCTCTGCAACGTCTCGAGCGCGGCTCGGTCGCCGGCGGCGTTGGCGGCTTCAGCGTGATCAAGCAGTCGGCTGAGCTGCACGGGCACGAGCGAGACGTATCGGCGAGGAGCTTCCATCCGATCAGCCGCTGCGAAGAACGCCTCCGGGTCGGATCCGACCACAAAGACCGGGTCGATGCCTGCAACGATGCTCCGCACGAGCATCTGCAGCCCTGAGATCAGATGCCCGGGAAGCGCGACAAGCCATTGCCCGGGGCCGCCGAGAGTCTCATGCGTCGCCTCGGCACTTGCCCGCAGCGCCTCGGCGGACAGCGCCACGGACTTGGGCACGCCGCTCGACCCGGAGGTGCGGATCACGACCGCGGTACCGTCGGGCAGCGCAGTCTGCTGCAGATCGGCAATGATCTCGGGATCAACGCCCTCGGCCGTCGGGAGCACGGGGATGCGGCCGTCGAGCGCATCGGTGAGCGCGGCGAGCAGCCACGCCCGATCGTTCACCGGAACGGCTCGGAGCCCGGGAGGAGTATTCATTCCACCAGGGTACTGCCGGGCCCGGAGAGTTTTCCCCTGGCCCGGCAGCCCGTGTTCGTCTACTCCGATTCGCGGCTCGCCGCACCGACGGCGTCGGCGACTGCGGGGGCTACGCGCTCGTCGAGCGGGCTCGGCACGATGTACTCGGCCGACAGGTCGTCGCCCACGAGGCCTGCGATCGCCTCTGCCGCCGCGAGCTTCATCTTCTGGGTGATGCGGCGCGCGCCGTTGTCGAGCGCTCCCCGGAAGATGCCGGGGAAGGCGAGCACATTGTTGATCTGGTTCGGGAAGTCGCTGCGTCCGGTTGCCACAACGGATGCGTGGCGGTGCGCGACCTCCGGGTGGATCTCGGGGTCCGGGTTCGACAGCGCGAAGATGATCGAGCCCTCGGCCATGGTCTCCACGATCTTCTCGGGGATCTGCGCCAGGGAGACGCCGACGAATGCGTCGGCGCCGTTCATGGCCTCCTCGATGCCGCCGGTGAGTCCGCGCGGGTTGGTGCGATCGGCGAGGTCCTTCTTCGTCGCGGGCAGCGCTTCGCGACTCGGCTCGATGATGCCGGTCGAATCGACGACCACGACGTCGGAAACGCCGGCGCCGAGCAGCATCTCGGTGACCGCGACGCCGGCGGCGCCTGCACCGTTCACGACGACCTTCAGGCTCTCGATCGGCTTGTCGACGACCTTGGCCGCGTTCAGGAGCGCGGCGAGCACCACGATCGCGGTGCCGTGCTGATCGTCGTGCATGACGGGCATATCGAGCGCCTCGATGAGGCGACGCTCGAGCTCGAAGCAGCGCGGCGCCGACACGTCTTCGAGGTTGATCGCGCCGAAGCTGGGGGCGATCCTGACCATGGTGTCGACGATCTCGTCAACATCGTTCGTGTCGAGCACGATCGGGATCGAGTCGAGGCCGGCGAAGCGCTTGAAGAGCGCGCTCTTGCCCTCCATGACCGGCAGCGAGGCGCTGGGGCCGATGTTGCCGAGGCCGAGCACCGCCGTACCGTCGGAGACGACCGCTACGAGACGGGAGGCCCAGGTGTGCGTCTTCGCGAGCTCCGGATCGTTGTGGATCGCGCGGCTCACCTGAGCAACACCGGGCGTGTACGCGATGGAGAGGTCGCGCTTGGAATCGAGAGGCTGCTTGAGCTCGACGGAGAGCTTGCCTCCGACGTGCTTCTCGAAAATCTCCTGCTCGGTGATCGCTGCGTTATCCGCGGGTGTTCCGGTCATTGGCGAGGGCCTCTCATTCGGGGTCGGTCCGTAAGATGCAGATGCAGTGGGCACGGGCGGCGTCGATCACGAGCCGGCCTTCGCCCACTGCATCTGCGTGTCTGCGTTGCTTGGGTCCCGCGTCACGTATCGCGGGGTCGGCGTTACGCTGCGCGAGTGCTCTCGGCGGCCGACTTGTAAGCCGCGAGCAGTCGATCGGTGTCTACCAGCTGATCTTCCCATACGACGCGAACGATGTCGATCACGTCATTCGCTTCCTGAAGACCGGCGAGATACGCCTGCACCGGAGCAAAGCCGTCGGGCGCGGCCTCGTGAATCTTGATCATCTCGACGACGCGCTTCGCCTGCGTGCCGTAGACGGGAATCTGCGGGCCGCGCGGAGCCGACATGCCGATGTAGTAGAGCTTCTCGAGCCCCTTCGGCACGATCCCCGCCGCGTAGCGCAGCGGCACACCGTTGCTGCGCTCGACGAGGGAGCTGTCGACGAACGGCACGCTCGCGTGGAAGCCCGTCGCCCAGAGGATGGTGTCGTACTCCTTGGAGGATCCATCGGAGAAGTGGACCGTCTTGCCCTCGAAGCGCTCGATGCCGGGAACGATGCCGATGCGGCCGTGGTGGATCCAGTACGGCAGAAGCGTGTTGACGACGGCCCGACCCTCGGCGAGGGTGTGCGCCTTCGGCGCGGGCATGCCCGGGTAGTTCTTCGCCTCACCGACCGACACCTTGGCCAGCATGCGCGCCAGGAAGTCCTGCTCCTCGGGCGAGAACTGCGCGAGCCACGGCACCTCCTGACGCGGCACCCCGAAGTACATCTTGGGCTGGAAGTGGGTGCCCTCGCGCATCACGATGTCGGTCGCGAAGTGGTTCTGCGCGGCATCGACTGCGAGATCGCAGCCGGAGTTGCCGACACCGACGACGAGTACGCGGTCGCCCTCGATGTCGCGGGTGTTCTTGTACGACCCCGAGTGGATCGTCTTGCCAGTGAACTCACCGGGGAAGTTCGGCACCTTCTGGTCCCAGAGGTGCCCGTTGGCGATGAGCACGCCGTCGTATTCCTTGGTCTCACCGGTGCTGAGGGTGACCCGCCAGCCGGCCGAGCCGACGGGGCCGTCGGTCTCGATCGGGTCGACCGACTCGACTGCGGTGTTGAACTGGATCTTGTCGTAGTACCCCTGCGCCTTCGCGAAGGACTCGAGGTAGGCGACGACCTGCTTGCGGCTCGGGAAGTGCGGGTAGTCGGCCGGCATCGGGAAGTCCTCGAAGTGCGTCATGTCGCGCGAGGTGATGAGGTGCAGCGCGTCGTAGTCGTGCTGCCAGTGGCCGCCGACCTTGTCGCTCTTCTCGTAGCAGTCGACGTCGAATCCGGCTTTCAGCAGCTGCTGCAGCGCGCCCATGCCTGCGGCGCCGCCGCCGATGATGCAGTAGGTGGTCATGATGCTCCTTCGTGGTCTTCGCGGTCGGTGCCCCGGCTGCGGGTGAGTGCTGTCATTCTGTTGAGGATCGGCCCCGCGCGGACCGTTCTCGCCGTTGATTCGAAGTTACGCCAGCTCAGTCAACAGGAAAAGACTCGTTTTGATGGAATCGCTCTAGGTTTTTCCTATTGCCGGTGGGGGATCGCCGGATCCTTTCCCGCCGTCCGTCTCCCAGAGCAGGCGCCAGAACGTTCCGCTGGCGCAGATGTAGCTCAAGGTCGCGTTGTGACCTCAATCTGCGCCAGCGGAACGCCCCGAGAGCAGCTCGCCTCCTCCGAGCCGAGCGGCCGCGGCACGAAGCGCGTCGAACTGCGGACCGCGAGGCGGCGGGAACGCGCCCGAGGTCGCGCCGATCCCACGCCCCTCGAGTTCGAGCAGCAGGAGCGCGTGCTCCATCGCGAGTCGACTGCAGTCGATCACCGGCACGTCTGGGTGGTCTCCCACATGCGTGTAGCCGGCGCCAGTGAAGATAGGAGCCAGATAGCCGCAGCCGACGACGATCGCATCGGCCCCGTCCTCCTCGACCGCACGTCGGGCCACCGCATCGAAACGGGCGATCATTGCGCTGGGGTCGTCGAGCGCATCCACGAGATCGTCGTGAGTCGACTCCGGATCGTAGGCGCGCACCGGAGTGGCCTCATGGAAGCCCGCCGCCTGAAGCCTGCGCAGATCGTCCTCGAAGATCGGAACCAGCGCCGGCGAAACCGTCACCACGACGGCCTTCCTGGCGAGGCTGCCCATCAGCCGGGCCGCCGCATCCGGGAGACTCGTCACGGGGATGCGGCGATCCGGCCCGTTCAGAGCCGCCCGCACGACCTCGGTCGGCGCACCCCAACAGCCGATCACCGTCGCATCGGAGAGTCGGCCGTCGTCAGCGGAGTACGCGCGATCCGGAAACGCACGGTCTGGATAAGCACGATCGAGCGCCGCGGCAAGCACTGCCGTGTCGTTCATGAGCCGGTTCGCAGGAGTGCGGATGCCACCCGTGACCGTCGGCAGATGGACGAAGTCGATCTCGGCGCGACCAGCGGCGAGCGCCTCGACTTCCCGACGCAAGTAGTCCCAGAGTCGCTGGTGGCGCGGGTTTCCGGCCGTGGCCTCGACCCAGGTGAGTATCGGCAGGGTCTGCGTGGCGCTCATCGCTCGAGCCCGACTACGCGGTGAGGCCGCCGTCGATCGTCATCGACGACCCGGTGACGAACGAGGCGCGGTCGCTGAGCAGGTATTCGATGAGCGGGGAGATCTCTTCGACCTGTGCACGGCGACCCATCGGGGTGCCGCTCGACGAGCCACCGACGGGCTCGAAGTCGTTCATCGGCGTCGAGACGCCTCCCGGGCAGATCACGTTCACGCGCACGGCCGGGGCATACTCCTTCGCTGCGACCTTGGTGAGCGCGATGATCGCCGCCTTCGAGGCCGAGTAGGCGCCGTATCCCGCGGAGCCCACGAGTGCGGCGGTCGAGGCGACATTCACGATCGCCCCCTTGCCGTTCTCCACCATGATCGGCGCGAGCGCCCGGATGCCCAGGAACGTGCCGTGCACATTGACGCGCTCGTGCAGCTTCCACAGGTCGAGGGAAGTCTCTTCGAGCGACGAGAAGCGCAGGATGCCGGCGTTGTTGACCAGCCCGGTGAGCGGGGCGTCGCTGCCGGCCAACTCCTCGGCGAGCTTCGCCCAGTCGTCCTCACTCGACACGTCGAGGTGACGGTAGTGCGCATCGGCTCCGGCGGCGCGCAGCGCGGCAGCGGTCTGCTCGCCTTCCTCGTCGAGCAGGTCGGTGAGGATCACCCGCACGCCGGGCTTGGCGAGGAGTGAGGCATGGGCGGCTCCCTGGCCGCGCGCTGCGCCGGTGACGACGACGGTGTATTCGGAGTTCATGGTGATGGGTCCTTACGTTCTGAGTGGTGGTGCTGGTGATGGGCGCTGCAGGTGCAGTTGCGAGTGCAGGTGCGAATGCGGCGGTGCTGGCAAACGAGATGCGGGTTACTGCCGGATCTGCGGCTACTGTCGGATCACTGCACCGCCTGAGATCGTGATCGTCTCACCGGTCAGAAAGCTCGTGAAGCGGGGCGATGCGAGCAGCAGCACCCAGTCGGCGATCTCCTTCGGCTCGGCGACCCGGCCCACCGGAATCGTCGGCACGACTTCGGCCATGCGTCCCGTTGCGGCATTGCCCGGCGTCGCAACCCATCCGGGGGCGATGCCGTTCACGCGAATACCGGCCGGCGCGAGCTCGAGTGCGAGTGACTTGGTGAGCATGACCACGGCGGACTTCGAAGCGCCATAGAACAGCTGCCCGCGCGACACCTCGAAGGCATCGACCGAGGCGAAATTCACGACGGCCGATCCTTCACCCATGTACGGGCGTGCGGCTGCGATCACGTTGACGACGCCGAAGACGTTGATGTCGAAGATGCGTCGGTAGGTCTCTTCGTCATAGCTGTCGAGCGTGGTCGGAGGGTAGACGCCCGCGATGTTCGCGACGGCGTCGATTCGGCCGCCCTCGGGGAGCGCTGCGGCGAGCGCCTCCTCGACCGAGACTCGGGATCGCACATCGGCAACGGCGGGTACGAAATTGCCGGCTGCGGCGCCTCCTACCTGAGCGGCGTCGGGTGCGACGATATCAACGGCGATGACGTTCCACCCCTCCTGCAGGAAGAGTTCGGCGGTCGCCTGGCCCATGCCCGATGCCGCCCCCGTCACCACGATCGTCCGCGTGCTGTTCTCCGTCATGTTCTGCCTCTCTCAGGTTCGGCGCGCTCGCCGCTGGTGCCGCGCCCGCGGCTCTGATCTCCATTGGAGCAGCGTCCGAGATTCCAGGACAAGACTTATTGATCTTTGCTTGCTCAAGGTTTTTCCTAGTATGATCTGCTGTCGCCCTGAGAACGGGTGATCCGGCAAGATCTCATCGCCGCATCGGAGCAGGAAGGCGCACATGGCACTCCCCACGATCAGACAGCTCGAATACTTCGTCACCGCCGCGCGCGTAGGCACCTTCGCCGGCGCCGCGACCGAGCATCGCATCGCGCAACCGAGCCTCTCCGAGCAGATCGGACAACTCGAGCAGACCCTCGGAGTACCGCTCTTTACCCGCACCTCGCGAGGGCTGCAGCTCACCGATGCCGGCAGGCAGCTCCTGCCCCAAGCCGAGCAATCGCTCATGAGCGTGCGCGAACTCTCCGAGTGGAGTCGTCGCCTGCGCACGGTCGAATCCGGCCGGGTCACCTTCGGCACCTTCAACAGTGCGCACCTGTACCTGCTCACCGACCTCGTCCGCGAGTTCCGCGCGGTGCGGCCGGGAGTGCAGATCCAGATCCTCGGTGCGAACTCTTCAGGCGTCGCCGAGCAGGTGCGCGACGGCGCCATCGAGGCGGGCATCGTGCAGCTGCCCGTCGACGACCGCGGGCTGCAGGTCAGCCCGACGATGTTCGTCGACCACGTCGTGTACGTGTCGCGAGACCCGATTCCCGAGGAGCACCTCGTCGACGGGCGACTCGACATCAGCTCACTGCCCGATCGCCCGCTCATCCTCTCCGAGACCAGCTGGGCGATGACCGACCCACTGCGAGTGACGCTGCTCGAACGCGCGCAGCGAGCCGGGAAGTCGCTCGAACCCGCCGTCGAAGTCGAATTCCAGACGCACGCCCTGCAACTCGCGGCCGAAGGGCTCGGCGACACGTTCGTCTCGTATCACGTCGCCCGCTCGACCATCGAGGAGCAGGGTTTGCACTGGGCTCCGGTGACCCCCGTGCTCGAAGAGCACTACGCGTTCATCACGCGCAAGGGCGGCGGCGTCTCACCTGCGACCGGCGAGTTCATGCAGATCGCGCACCGTCTGTTGCGGCAGCTCGCGGCCATGCAGCCGCTGCCTCGCTGAGCGAGCGGGATCACCGCGGTGGGATCACGGCGGTGGAATCACCGCGATCGGGATCACGGCGGTGGGTATCGCTCCGCCTCTCCCCTTCTCAGCTGGCGCAGAGTGTGATCAAAGCCGATCGTTGATCACACTCTGCGTCAGCCGAACCGCCGATGGACGGACGCGAATGCGCGGCACGAGGCGCTGCATACCCGAAGCGGCAGGTGGGTCGCTCAGTAGTGGTACGGGAACGGCGACCAGTCGGGGTCTCGCTTCTCGAGGAACGAGTCGCGCCCCTCAACCGCCTCGTCGGTGCCGTACGCGAGACGGGTGGTCTCGCCGGCGAACAGCTGCTGCCCCACGAGTCCGTCGTCGACAGCGTTGAACGCGTACTTCAGCATGCGGATCGCGGTCGGTGACTTGCCGAGGATCTCGCGCGCCCACTCTATGCCGGTCGCCTCGAGCTCGGCGTGCGGCACGACCGCGTTCACCGCGCCCATCTCGTATGCACGCTGCGCCGAGTACTCCCGGGCGAGGAAGAAGACCTCGCGGGCGTTCTTCTGCCCGATCTGCCGGGCGAAGTAGGCGCTGCCGTAGCCGGCGTCGAAGGATCCCACGTCAGCGTCGGTCTGCTTGAAGCGCGCATTCTCTTGCGAGGCGATCGACAGGTCGCAGACCACGTTCAGCGAGTGCCCGCCGCCCGCCGCCCACCCCGGAACGAGGGCGATAACCACCTTGGGCATGAAGCGGATCAGACGCTGCACCTCGAGGATGTGCAGCCGTCCGGCTCGAGCCGTGGCCTCAGGCCCCACGGCGGTCTCTGAATCGCTGTATTTGTAGCCGTCACGTCCACGGATCCGCTGATCGCCGCCGGAGCAGAACGCCCAGCCGCCGTCTTTGGCGCTCGGGCCGTTGCCGGTCAGCAGCACGACGCCGACGCGCGGGTTCACGCGTGCCCGCTCGAGCGCGTCGTAGAGTTCGTCGACGGTGTGCGGTCGAAAGGCGTTGCGCACCTCGGGGCGGTCGAAGGCGATGCGCGCGATGCGTCCGTCACGACTCAAGTGCGAGGTGATATCGGTATAGGTCTCGGCCCCGGGAGCGGTCTCCCACTCGGCGGCGTCGAAGATGTCGGAAACCGGCGTTGTCATGGTTCCACCCTATTCGGCGCGCGGGCCGCTACTGCGCCTGCGGTCGCTTCGTGCTCACCGGATTCTTGGTCTTCTTCGACTTCTTCGGCTTCGGTGCCGGCAGTTCCGCGGCCGTCAGGTCGATGAGACCCGTGAGCCAGTCGCGATCCTCCCATCGGTCGCCAGACACCCTGAAGTACAGCTTGGAACCGGGGTACGCAGGAGCCTCATCGGGCACACCGATGTAGGCGCGCCCGGCGTCTGTCGGCTTCACGAACAGCTCGTCATCGCACACGAACGCAACCGGCTTGTCGTCGAGGTACACGCAGTACTCGCCGAACATCATGCGGGTGCGCACTGTCGGCAGCGCGCTCAGCTGGTCGAGCAAGAATTCGACGGTCTCGGCTCGCGTACTCATACAGTCACGGTACTCCTCACGGCATCAGGGGCACCATGATGCCGGTCAAGATCAGCACGACCACAAGGTTCGCGAGCAATACGGTGCGAATGATCCTGCCCGTATCGGCGACCGCGCCGGGCGAGACCTGCTTCGCAAGCCCCGCGACGAGCTCGATTCGCGCCGGTGTCGCCATGATCGCAGCTCCGGTGGCCACGTTCTGCGCGCCGAGTGCGATGTTCGGATCGGCTCCTACCGTGGCGCTCGCCTCGTGGATTCCGTAGCTGACCATGGCCGAAGCGGCCGTGTTGGATCCGGTCACGTACCCGGAGACGAAGCCGACCAAGGGCATCAGCACGAGGAACCATCCACCGAGCAGTGCGGACGACACCGCGAGTGCTTCGGTCATCCCCGATGCAGCGAGCAGCGCACCGAACGCCACGTAGAGCATGGTCACGAAGCACACGGGCGCCCAGACCCTGACCCCTTGGATAGCCGCGGCCACCACATCGGCCCGTGCCATACGAAAGACGACCGGAGTAATGGCGGCTGTCACGGTGAGCCACAGACCTGGGCTCGTGACCATCGAGTGCCACTCGCCGAGATCGACGATCGCGGCGATCCCGATGACTGCGAGCATGACGCCGATCAGCAGCGCGTAGGGCAGGAAGGCCAGGCCGACTTCGCGGGTGAAGCGCGGCGGGCGGCCGCCTTCCCAACGCGCGAGCCCGAGCAGCGTCACCGCACCGGCGACTCCGCTGAAGATGCCTGCGAGAGCCGGGCTGATCCACGCGTTACTCGCCCACAGCACACCCCACATCACGAGCACGGTGATCGCGAGCTCACCGATCAATCGCCCGCGCATCACCGGCCCGACGCACACGAGGTAGATCGCGGATCCCATCACGAGAAGCACCGGCAACGTCAGTATCGCGGTCGCGACGCCCAAGCCGTGCAGGTCGAGATCCGCCACTTCGGCGGCAAGCAAAAGCCCTGGTCCGAGTGCTCCCCACGGATACAGCACCAGACCGAGCAGCGCCGCCGCGCCGGCCTGCGTCGCATTGAGGCCGATCCGCATGAGCAGCGGAACGACAATGATGACCCCGACGCCCCAGCCGATGATCGATTCGATGATCGGGATCACGGCGAGCGCGAACAACAATGCCGCGCGCTCCCGACCATGCGCCGCACCGGCGAGCCACCCGCTGATCGTGTCTTGCGCACCCGAGACCGAGAAGAACGCCGAGAGCACAATGCCGCCCAGCATGACGAACACGATATTGACGACCGCGGCAGTCATGGAGTGGGCGACGCCGAGCAATTCATCACCCGCGATCGGAAACCGGAACCCGAGCACGAAGACCGAAGCGATCGCGATGAGCGCAGCCGGCAGCGCACGCACGCGCAGCGCAAGCAGACCGATGAGCAGCACGATGGGTACTCCGGCGAGCAGCAGGTCGAGTGCTCCCATGCGTACCCTCCAGGTCTGTGCGCTCCCCTTCGAGCCGCAACGACGCCAGTGTGTCACTCGAGGCGCGCCCGCGCCAATCGGGCGATTGCCGGGCTGCGTGCGGCTCCACGCGCATGGGTCCATGGCAGGATCGAGGATCATGACCGTCCCCGCGTCGCACGTCCCACCACTCGCCGATCTGCCAGGTCTGCGAGACCTCCTCGATGCTGCGCGCGTGGTCGCGATCCCGACTCGCACGCGCTTCCGCGGAGTGACGGTGCGCGAGGCGGTCGTGTTCGACGGGCCAGGTGGCGCCACCGAGTTCTCTCCGTTCCCGGAGTATGCCGACGACGAAGCCTCGGCCTGGCTCGCGGCCGCGATCGACTTCGGGTGGGGCGAGGTGCCGAGGCCGCTGCGCGACTCGATCGAGGTGAACGCCACGGTGCCAGCGGTGCACGCCGAGGAGGTCGCGGCGGTGCTCGCGCGCTTTCGCGGCTGTCGTACCGCCAAGGTCAAGGTCGCAGAAAGCGGGCAGACGCTCAGCGACGACATCGCGAGGGTGCGGGCGGTGCGGGAGGCGCTGGGAGACGACGCGCTGATCCGTGTCGACGCGAACGGCGGCTGGCCAGTCGATCAGGCGCGCGAGGCGCTCACCGCGCTCTCCCAGTTCGGCCTCGACTACGCCGAGCAGCCGTGCGCGACGGTCCCCGAGCTGGCCGAGCTGCGGGGGTGGCTGGGCGGCTGCGTCCGTATCGCGGCCGACGAGAGCGTACGCAAGGCCGCCGATCCCCTCGCCGTCGCGCGCGCCGGGGCCGCCGACCTGCTGGTGATCAAAGCTCAGCCGCTCGGCGGCATCGCGAGAGCACGCGACATCGTCGAACAGGCGGGACTGCCTGTGGTGGTGTCGAGTGCGCTCGACACATCGGTCGGCATCTCGATGGGGCTGCATCTCGCTGCCACACTCCCCGGCCCGTTGAGCGGAACCCCGGCGCATCTCGCCGGGGCCTGCGGACTCGGCACCGCTGCGCTCCTCACCGGCGACGTGACCGCCGATCCGCTGCTCCCAGAGGGGGGCAGGATCGCCGTGCGCCGACCACGCCTCGACCACGCTCGGCTGGATGAGTTCGCGGCCGATCCCGAGCGCACCACCTGGTGGCTGGAGCGCATCGAGCGCTGCTACCGCCTGCTTGCGAGCTAGCCCGCCAGAGCCCAGTCATAGTATGGAAGGGATGAGCGACACCTCCGCAACCTTCATCGGCTTCCTCGTCATCGGAGGGCTGATCGCCCTGATCGGGCTGCTGATCGTCGCGATCGCACGGCCCATCGCTCGCAGCCTGCCTTCCTCCCCGGTGGTCGAGTTTCTTCCTCCGCAGCAGGGGAACATTTTTGAGCACGGCCTCGCGCTCCGCGCCGACCGTCGGGTGCTCTCAGCCGCACTCATCGACCTCGCCGTGCGCAATCGGGTGCGTGTGCTCACCACGGGCGGACGAGCCGGCCGCCGCCGCGGTCCACTGGCGATCGAGGTACGGCGCGAGGCTTCGCTGACGACCGATGAGCGATTCTTCCTCGACGCCTTCCGCCCAGGAACGATGAAACCGAGGCAGCAGCGTCGCTATCTCCGGGCTCTGGCCGACATCGGCGTCTCCGCAGAGCGGCCGGAGGATGCACCCGAAGTCATCTTCCTCAGGGGGCGCGGATCCTTCCGCCATTACCGACGCCGTCGCCTACGGCAGTTCTTCGATGCGACACGGGCACGCATGGCGACGGACGGGTTCACCCACCGACGCGAGAACTCCGTCCATCTCGTACTGCTGTCGCTGCTGTTCCTCGCGACCGCCGCCGTCGGCCTCATCATGCTGATCGGCGGAATCGTGGCGGGAGACTGGCTCTCCATCGTCGCCGTGCTCATCGACATCGCCCTCGTTCTCTGGGTGCTGACCCTCGCCCCGCCACCCCTGCTGAGATTCACTGAGAGCGGGCGGCAACTGCGACGCCACCTCTCCGGGCTGCGCAGATACATCCGGCTGAGCGAGCAGGATCGTCTGCGCATGCTCCAGTCGCCCGATGGCGCCCTGCGCACGCCAGCCGGCGCACTGACCCCAGGCGGAGCGGCCCTCGGACTCCGACCGCAGCCGGTGGTCGGCGATCCGGTCGCCCAGTCACAACTCGATCGGTTCGTGCTGATCGAGCGTCTGCTGCCCTATGCGATCCTGTTCCGGCAAGAACGGGCCTGGCAGCGGGAGTTCGAGCACCTCGGCGGCCCGATCGAAGTATCGCAGAACCTGCGCGTGCTCGGTGGCACGCTCGACGGCGTCGTGGCAGTACTGGAGGTGCTCTCCATCATCGGTCAGGTGATCCGTGTGATCGGCGGGGTGTTCTCGTTCTTCGGCCGGCTCTAGCGGGTGCGGGGCGGCTTGCCTCGCCCGGTGCTGTCTCGTACTCACTGACTTCACCCGGCACCGATTCACCCGGCACCGATTCACCGAGATCAGCCGCGTTGTTCCTTCAGTTGCGGTCAAGGAACAACGCGGCTGATCTCGATGAGGATCGCGTCCGCCCCGCCGCTACCCCTTGAGGCCGGGGAAGTCTTCCTCACGCCACTCCGACTCGATGCGCTCGCCCGCTTCGAATGCCGCGACCTCGCGGTTCCGCAGTTCGACGCGGCGAATCTTGCCGGAGGTCGTCTTCGGCAGCTCGGCGAACTCGACGCGTCGCACCCGCATGTAGGGCGGCATGGCTGCACGGGCGTGGGCGAGGATCGCGCGCGCCGTCTCAGCGTTCGGCTCGGTGCCTGCGGCGAGCGCAACATAGGCCTTCGTAACGTTGAGCCGGGTGTCGTCGGGGGCGCCCACGACCGCGGCTTCGGCGACTGCGGCATGCTCGAGCAAGGCGCTCTCAACCTCAAACGGCGAGACTTTGAAGTCGCTCGATTTGAAGATGTCGTCGGTGCGCCCGACAAACGTCAGCACCCCGCCGGCGGTGCGCTGCGCGACATCTCCCGTGTGGAAGTACCCGTCGCGCATGGCGCGCTCGGTCGCCTCCTCATTCCCGAAGTAACCGAGCATGAGGTTGCGCGGAGGTACGCGGCCCGTGAGCCGCAGGCAGATCTCGCCCTCTTCGCGTTCCTCGCCGGTCGACGGATCTATAAGGGCGACGTCGACACCGGGCAGCGGCCGTCCCATAGCCCCGGGAACAATCGCGTCGCCGGGCATCGTCGCAATGAGCGCCGTGGTCTCGGTCTGCCCGTAGCCGTCGCGGATCTCAAGCCCCCACCACTCACGGATGCGAGCGATCACCTCGGGGTTGAGCGGCTCACCCGCAGAGACGACCTCTCGCAGCGCGCTCGGCTTCTGCTCGAGGTCTGCCTGGATGAGCATGCGCCAGACCGTCGGCGGGGCGCAGAACGTGCTGACTCCGGCGCGCTCGAGCTCGGCGACGAGCTTCGCCGCGTCGAAGCGGGTGTAGTTCGAAACGAAGATCGTGGCTCCGACGTGCCAAGGGCCGAAGAAGCTCGACCACGCATGCTTCGCCCAGCCGGGCGCGCTGATGACGGAGTGGACGTCTCCGGGGCGCACGCCGATCCACGAGAGCGTGGTGAGGTGACCGGCAGGGTAACTGGTGTGGGAGTGGACGACGATCTTCGGCAGGCTGGTCGTGCCCGAGGTGAAGTAGATGAGCGCGGGATCCGCACTCTGGGTCCGCTTCTCGACTGGTGCGAGGGACGCCGCGCTCGACTCCTCGTAGCGCAGCCAGTCGTAGAGCGCGGCGCGCTGATCCTGGCTTCCGGCATCGAAGCCAACACCGATACCGCGGTACTCCCCCGGCACGTCCGCGAACTTCACGGCGTCCTCCGGCCCGGCGAACACGAAGCGCACTTGCCCGCGGGTGACTCGATCGACGAGCTCGTGGGTGCCGAGCACGACCGAGGTCGGCAGGATCACGACGCCGATCTTGAGCGCGGCGAGCATGATCTCCCACAGCTCCACGCGGTTGCCCAGCATGAGCATGGCGACGTCTCCGCGCTGCGCACCGTTCGCGAGCAGCCAGTTCGCGACCTGATCGCTGCGCTGCTTCAACTGTGCGAAGGAGCGCTTCACCTCGGTCCGAGTGGATCCCGCGGCATCGTCCTCGGCGATCCAGAGCGCAATCGTGTCATTGCCCTCGGCGATGCGATCAAAGACGTCGTGCGCCCAGTTGAATGCGTCGCCGAGATCGGGCCACACGAAGTGCTCGCGAGCGTTGCCCGGATCCTCAGCGAGCTCGAGCAGGTGATCTCGTGCCGCAAGGAACGCAGCACCTCCGTCGATATGATTCATGCCCTCAACCTCCCTGGCCCTCGATCCACCGCCTCAGGCCGCACGCGTCAGCTCTGGAATACCGTGTGCAGCGAGAGCCCGTCAAGGGTCTCTCGCCCACCGAGGCCGGCGATCTCGAAGAGTACCGCACTGCCCACGACGGTGTAGCCGAGCTGCGTCATCAGTTGCTCTGCGGCCTTCAGCGTGCCACCCGTTGCGAGCACGTCGTCGATGAGGAGCACGCGCGTTCCCGGATCGAAATCGGCGTGCGCTTCGATCACCGCCGTGCCGTACTCGAGCGCATACTCGACGGACGCGGCGGGCTGCGGCAGCTTGCCGACCTTGCGAATGGGCATCAGGCCGGCGCCGCTCGCATAGGCCGCGGCACTCGCGAACAGGAATCCGCGCGCCTCCAACCCTGCTATGACATCGAACTCGCCCGCGAACGGGGCGATCAGCGCATCGACGGTCGCCCGGAAGGCGGGGCCATCGCCCAGCACCGGGGTGATGTCGCGAAAAAGGATGCCCGGCGCGGGGTAATCGGGGATCTCGCGGATCAAGCCCTCGGCGCGCACGAGTTCGGCAGACATGCCACTCTCGTCGACGGTTTGATCGGAGGTCTCTGACATCGCTGGTCCTTCACTATCGGGGGTGCGGCAACGCTCTCGTGCGTAGCCGAGGGACGCCGATCAAGCGTACCCTGAGCGATGCGAGTCGATTTTTGTTTTCGGTCGACTTCGGGTAATGTTTTCCGAGTTGGGAAACCGACGTGCGCCCCTAGCTCAGCTGGATAGAGCATCTGACTACGGATCAGAAGGTCGGGGGTTCGAATCCCTCGGGGCGCGCTTTTGTGATGAGTCGGGACATGTGTCTCAGATGAGTCGCCTCCTGCAGCACCAAGAACCGCGCGACTGCGGAAATGCATCACCTGTCGGCCTGAACCGCTGGATCAGCCGGAGGCAAAGCACACCGCCCCGGTACGGGCAGGGTGTGTACGCGATCTGATCGATCATCCGATCCGCACCCATCCTGGGGCCGCACCGAAGCACATGCTTCTTTTCGAACAGCCGATAGCGCCAAGCTGAGGAGCCGCATCACCCGGCCGGCAACAGACCCCGAAACATCAAGGCCCCCTTCGCGGGCGGCCCATGTTCAAAGGCACACCACCGTGAGATGACTTGGCGCCAATGTCGGGCGCCCTCATCTTTCTACACGACCTCCGTAGTCCAACCGAAGATATCCTCAGCCGTGCCCCGCTGAATGCCGAGAAGCCGTTCGCGGATTTCTTGCGCAACTCCGCCTAGGCTTCCATCTCCGACAGTCCAGGCCTCGTCCTGAGTATGCACTGAGCCGATCGAGACCAGCACTGCAGCGGTACCGCAAGCAAAGGCTTCGAGAAGTTCACCGCTCCGAGCCATTTCGCGCCAGTCATCCAGGGAGATCCTGGTCTCTTCTACACGGAGACCGAGCTTCGGAGCGAGTTCGATGATGCTTCGTCTCGTGATGCCGGGAAGGAACGTGCCGGTGAGCGCCGGCGTGAGCAGAGTAATCCCGTCCCCCCGATCGGCAACCAGGAAGAGGTTCATAGCTCCCGCTTCCTCGATCCACTTCTGTTCGGCGGCATCGAGCCAAACCACCTGGTCGCAGCCATGATCCGAACTCGCACGAAGCCCCAGTAAGGCCCCTGCATAGTTCGCACCTGCCTTGACATCCCCGATGCCGCCTCGCGCGGCACGCACGTAGTGCTCTTCGACCCACACCGAGATGGCTTTCTGTTCACCGCCGAACCACCCAGCAGTCGGAGATGCTATGACCGCGAAGGTATACGTGGAGGACGCCTTGCCCGCCCCCAGAACAGTGTCGGTCGCGAACGCGAAGGGCCGAATATACAGCGACTGACCCGGGCCGCTCGGAACCCACCCGGCGTCCGCCCGTACCAGCCGCTTCACTGCGGCAACGAATAGTTCAGTGGGCATCTCAGGCATGGCGAGGCGGCGCAACGAACTGTTAAACCTCTCAGCATGCTGTTCGACTCGGAAGAGCGCCACGCTCCCGTCATCGCGTGCATGCGCTTTCAGCCCCTCGAACACCTCCTGCGCGTAATGCAGCACAGCGCTCGCCGGGTGCAATGAGAATTCTCTCAACGGGCCGACAGTGGGCGAGTGCCACCCCGCCTCGTCCGTGTACTCGATCGTCACCATGTGGTCAGTGAATGTCTGACCGAACCGTGGATCGCGCAAGAGTTCCTCTCGGAGCGCTGTCGAAGCCGGATCGGGGTGCGCAACTACGGTGAAAGCAGAATCATCCGTCCATGAACTGACGGTCATCACGATCTCCTCAAGATCTCTGCAGGGAAAGGCCGGTGGTCATTCACGCGGCCACGACTCGGGATCAGAAGATCTCGTCGAGCGAAGGATAGTTCTCCACACGGAAGACCTCGACCTGCGGGCTCCGCTGTTGCACGAGGATTGCCCCGTCCACCACCAGGGTGCTTCCCGTCATATATGCGGCGTCATCGGAAGCGAGGAACGCTGCCGGGCCCGCGAGATCCTCCGGCGTTCCGCCTCTTCCCCAGGGCACCGTACGGTCGCGCACTTCGGCTGCCGGGCCTTCCAGATGTTCGGGTCGCGAAGCGATGAGGCCCGGAACGATAGCATTCACGCGAATTTTATACGGGGCAAGTTCTAGAGCCAGTGCACGGGTCATTCCTTCGACTCCCCCCTTGGACGCGTCGTATGCCACCATTCCCCGATGAGCGCGAGTAGCACCGCCGCTCGACATGTTGATGATCGTTCCTCCACCAGCACGCGCCATGATCGGCGCAGCTTTTCGAATGGTGAGGAACTGGCTCTTCAGATTGGTGTCCTGGAAATGATCCCACCAGGCTTCATCCGTCGTGAGGAAGTGCTTCAGGACGGTCACATCACCGGCATTATTCACGAGAATGTCGATCTGGCCGAATTTCTCTATCGTGGCATCGATCAGATGAGAAATCTGCTCCGAGGACTTGACATCACACGTCACGGCGTACGCCGTACCACCATCAGCATTGATCTGATCTGCTGCTTGCTCGGCTGCTTCACCATTGAGGTCCGAGAGCACTACTGACGCCCCCTCGGCCGAGTATCGCCTGGCGATCGCCAGGCCGATACCGTGAGCCGCACCGGTGATCACGGCAACCTTGCCAATAAACCGCTTCATATCTGACACGTTTTCTCCTTGGTTGTTGAGTGAGGAACTTAAACTCCGTGGCATCGCTAAATAATCAGAGCTTCGACCCGGTCGACCCCCTCAGCGAAGCGACGGGCGCTCATCTGCGAAAGGTCGAGCGTCGGCTCGAGATCCGAAACGAGCTCAGCTAGATGCTCACCGACGGCCGGTGATTGCATGAAACCATGCCCCGAGAAACCCGTCGCGTAGAACAATCCCGAAATCTCAGAGGCGCCGACCATCGCATTCCGATCAGGACTCATGTCATAGTTTCCCGACCAAGACGTCTGGATCGATGCATCCTCCAATGAAGGAAGTCGCTTCATGGCGTACTCCGAAAGCGATTCGAGATCACCCTCAGGGCCTGAGAAAATAAGGCCCTCGCCTTCTCGGTGGAAATAGAAGTTGGTCGCGACATCGACTGTGAGCGGGGCGCGTGCGGGAACACCCACCGCATTCCCGCTGAAATAGATCGTGCGGGCCTCGGCGGAGACCGGGAGATCAAGGCCTACCGACGCCGCGAGATCACGACTCTGAACGCCTGCAGCGATCACTACTCGACGCGTACGGATGATCTCCCGAGAAGTACGCACACCCGATACGCCTACAGAGTCACAAAGGATCTCAAGAACAGGAGCGTTCGTCTCGATCCTCCCACCACCGCGACGCGCGGCCGACGCATAGCCCTGCACCACAGATTCCGGAACCGCATACCCCTCAATCGGGCAGAATGACGCGCCGACCAGGTCATCGACGGAGAGGCCGGGAAGAAGTTCCCGAATGCCGTCGACGCCCAGGATCTCGGTAGGAGCGCCGAGTGCCCGTTGAGCAGCCGCAGATGCGCGGAACCGTTCCAAGTCACTCGCGCTATTAATGGCAAAGAGATACCCGACCTGCTGAAAACCACTCGGCACTCCCGTACGTTCTTCGAAAGACTGGAACTCCTGAATAGACCGCAGAACGATACGAGTATTCAGCTCATCACTGTGTTGCACCCGGACCCCGCCGGCGGCTTTGCTCGTGGATCCGCTACCCAGGGTCTCAGACTCGAGCAGGACCACATCCGCGATACCCATACGGACAAGGTGGTAGAGGGTGCTCGTGCCGATGCATCCACCACCAATTACAACTGCATCTGCAGTACGCATCTCAATGGCCCCAATCTTGATGTGACGAGGAAACAGTTCTGCACCCTCGAGTCAGTGCGTTGCAGTGAGCACTTCGGGGCGCACTATCTCGAGCGCCGGGAGCCGGAGAGCTCCCCGCTTCGTCGCCCCTCTTCTTCAGAAACCGGGCCCGGCCGGCGCTCCTGGACTTCATACCTCTCACCACTGGTTACTCGGGAGAATCGCGACAGTTCTTGAGACGCCGCGTCCTTCTGCAAGCATACGAGCGACAGCAGATTCCTTCGCTTCGTATCGAGTTCCGATTTTTCTTCCGACCGCTTCGTAACGCAAAGCGCCTGCGGGCGCGACGGCCTTTCCCTCTTCGGTGCCCCGACGGGGCGCGCCGGTATGAGCAGTGCCGACAACGCCGAACTCGTCCAGAACAGTCGACCCGGTACTCACCAGGTCCGTGATCCCAAGGAACCCTGCAGTCGCTGAGGCCCCGGACATCAGTTTCCGAACCGCAGCAATGTGATGACTATGTGTCGTCCGGAGTGGCCCAAGTCGGGCTCCTACAAGTTCTTGTTCCGTCGCCACACGCTGCCCCTTCGCACTCTTGCCGGTGATTGTTCAACACGTTACACTAATCATCGAACAATACAAGGTAACGACGGGCGCAATCTTCTGAACCCGAGAAGCACCTTCACCTCGTTCCTCCAACGCTGTGCTCCGCCGCCGTGCGAGAGTCATGTACCTATCCGGGAAGGAAACTCATGAGAGTGCAACCAGCCGTCATCAACGGCGAAATGGTAGGAACCGAGGGAGGCGACTACATCGACGTCCTCGACCCCTCTACGGGAGAGATCATCGGATCCACGGTGCGAGGCACGACCGAGCACATCGATGCCGCGGTCCAGGCCGCAAGGGCCGCGTCCGTCACGTGGTCGAGCACACCCACAGTAGACCGGTCGCGCATTCTGCGAAACATCGGCGTTCGGATCCAGGAAGAGCGAGAGGAACTGGCGTTCCTGGAGAGCCAGGACACCGGCAAGCCGCTCTCTCAAGCGCGTGCCGATGTCGATGTCGCAGCACGATACTTCGAGTTCTACGCGAACACGATCGAGGCTTTCTCCGGTACGAGCCTACCCGCTAATGGTGACTTCGTAGCGGAGACGAGACATGTACCGTTCGGGGTGACGGGCCACATCATCCCCTGGAACTATCCGCTGCAGATAGGTTGCCGTACGGTGGCTCCCGCTATCGCGGTTGGCAATTGCTCAGTCGTGAAGCCCGCAGAGGACGCACCGCTTTCCGTCGTAAGGCTCGCACAACTGGCGCTCGAAGCGGGTCTGCCCGCCGGCGTGCTGAACGTCGTACCGGGCCTGGGAAGCGAGGCGGGCGCTGCGCTATCGAGGCACCCGGGGATTGATCACCTGTCGTTCACCGGATCCGCGCCGGTCGGCATCACCGTTGCGCAAGCAGCTGCCGAGAATGTGACCCCGGTTGCGCTCGAGCTTGGAGGCAAGTCACCAAATATCGTCTTCAACGATGCGGATCTCGATGTGGCCGTTCCCGTGATAGTGAAGTCGATGATCCAGAATGCCGGCCAGACATGTTCCGCCGGATCTCGCATTCTGGTTCAACGGGAGATCCATGAGGAAGTCGTCAGCCGCCTTGAACGCTCCCTCGCGAAGATCTCAATCGGAGAGGGGCGCGGAGACCCGGATCTCGGTCCGCTTATCTCTCAGAAGCAGCTCGCACGCGTGACTGAGATCGTGTCTCGGGCGCAGGCGAGCTCAGCGCGACAGATCGGCGGTCCCGGCAATATCGATGTACCCCAGTCCGGGTTCTTCTTCCCTCCGACGATATTCGTCGATGTCGCCCCCGAAGAGGAGATTGCACGCGAAGAAGTGTTCGGACCAGTCGCCGCGCTCACGGTATTCGACTCCGTCGAGGACGCGGTTCGGCTGGCGAATGGCACCGACTATGGCTTGATCGCCGCGGTCTGGACCACCAACGTGAATATCGCGCACGCTCTGAGCAACGAAGTCACAGCCGGACAGATCTACATCAATACTTACGGCGCAGGCGGTGGAGTCGAGTACGCATTCGGCGGCTTCAAGAAGTCGGGGTACGGGCGGGAGAAGGGCTTCGAAGCACTCCAGGAGTACTGCCAGACCAAATCGATCGTGACAAAGATCCTCCGATGACCGGCTTCGACGCTGCGCCATCAATGCCCAGAGCACAGCGCGTATCGGATCTGCGACCAGAAGGGATGCACATGAATTCAAGAGAGTTGTCCGATGCGATCGCACAAGAACTGGCACGGGCAGGCGTAGACCGGCTCTTCGGCATGCCGGGGGGTGGCAACAACCTCAATCTCATTGCTGCCGCCTCCGACTCAGGCATTCCATTTGTCCTCGCTCATCATGAAACCTCAGCGGCGATCATGGCGAGTGTCTACGGCGACCTCTCCGACGTGCCGGGAGTCTGCGTTGTGACGCGTGGGCCCGGCGCAGCGAATGCTGCGAACGGTGTGGCAAATGCGCAGCTCGATCGGCAGGCGCTCTTGCTCATCACAGACACGGTGAGCGCTGCTGACACCGAGCGCATCGCACACCAGCGACTGGATCAACGAGCGCTCTTCGGACCACTGACCAAGTGGAACGCGACCGTTGGAGGGTTCGGGGACCCTGCGGCTACCACTCGACAGGCCTTGCGAACGGCTGTGAACGCCCCTCGGGGTGCCGTACATCTCGACTTCGATCCCTCGGCTGATGCCACCGCACCCGCGGAGGCGAGCACCTCAGTCTCATCGATGGAGAACGACCTGCAACGCGCAATCGATCTTGCCCGGGAGGCCAGACGCCCGGTGTTCGTTCTCGGCGTCGGTGCTCGGCAATCTGCCGCGCCGTTGCGCGCAGTACTCTCGGCGACGGACGCTCCCGTTCTGTCTACCTACCGCGCTAAGGGCGTCATCCCAGATTCCTGGGAGAACTATGCCGGCATCATGACGGGCGCGACCACCGAAGGACCCGTACTGGAGGCGGCAGACCTCATCGTGCTGGTGGGTATGGACACAGTCGAACTCATCCCGAACCAGTGGGAGTACAGTGCCCCCGTTGTCTCACTCGCAAGTTGGGCCGAGACAAGCCCGTATCTTCAGGCTGAGGTCGAGGTCGTCGGCGACCTGGCGATCCTCATTCAGCGCCTGGGCGAGTGTCTGCCAGAGACCACCTGGCCAAGCGGTTTCGCATCAGATCATCGATCTACCGAGCTCGCGACATTCTACGAAGCCGGACGAGACGAAGTCGCCACCGGAGCCATTGCGCCGCAGGATGTCGTCGCGTCCTCCCGTGCAATTGCGCCGGCCGGTTCCATCGCTACCGTGGACGCAGGAGCCCACATGTTCCCCTCAACCATGCTCTGGGAAGTCGAGAACCCCGACGAGCTATTGATCTCAAGCGGACTAGCGACAATGGGGTTCGCATTGCCGGCTGCAATTGCGGCAGGGCTCGCGCGCCCCGGGCGCCGGGTGGTGAGCTTCACGGGCGACGGAGGCTTGGGTATGTGCATCGGGGAACTCGAGACTCTTGCGCGCCTCGACCTTGATGTGACGGTAGTCGTCTTCAACGATGCAACATTAAGCCTCATTGACATCAAAGCGATTCGGGGCGATGACCCGGAGAAGAAATCCGTGAAATTCACTCATACGGACTTCGCTCGCGTCGCCGAGGGTTACGGCCTCCAGGCTTACACAGTGCGCACAGGATCGGAGCTCCGCACGGCGCTGGAATCGTCGTTCGCGCACCGCGGGCCTTCGCTCATCGACGTCACTGTCGATCCGAATGGCTATCCGCAGGTCATGAATGCCGTTCGGGGCAAACGGTGAGCATGCACACACGGAGGGGCGGAGCTCGTGGACAACGAGTTCTCCGGCCCGTGCGCTCCACGCATATCAGAACTGAAGGGGGCGTAGCTCACGGCTTGGCTCCGAAACAGGATGAAGGCCATCGCTGAGGCGCTCGGTGCTATGCCGATGCAGTTGGCCGCGGAGCAACGGCTCAAAGCCAATGGCAGTTTTCGACGGCCACTATCCTGCGGGTCAGCGGAAGGGTTCGGTCTTGGAGGCGCCGTTGATCGTCGCAGCCAGGAGTCAGGCTAGGGAGGAGCTAACTGCGGTCACCGGATACCGACGGCCTACTCTTCCCGGTTCCATCCATCTCGGCAACCTCATCAGCGAGGCTCCCCAGATAGAGTTCGATGACCTTCGGATCCTTCAACAAGGCCTCACCGGATCCTTCGTAGGCGGTACGACCTTGTTCGAGCACATAGGCGCGGTCGCAGACCTGGAGGCAGCGCCGCGCGTTCTGTTCGACCATGATCACGCACACACCGGACGACCGGATATCATGCACTCGGAGAAATGCTTCATCTTGACGCACCGGGGATAGGCCTGCGGAGGGCTCGTCCAGTAGCAGCACGGTCGGCTCGCTCATCAGAGCTCTCCCCATTGCGACCAGCTGGCGCTCTCCTCCTGATAGTGCGCCGGCGCGACGCTTTGCGATCCTCGTGAGTTCAGGAAGTGTTTCCATGACCCGGTCGTAGCGCTCAGCGAACTTCTTCGGCGACAGATGAGCTCCGAGCTCAAGATTCTCGTGAACAGTCATAGGCGGGAATACGTTCTCGGTCTGCGGCACAAACGCCAGCCCCGCCTGCACCAGCCTGTTGGGAGCAGCATTCGTCACATCCTGCTGTGAGATCGTCACCGAGCCGCTACGAATACTCACGAGGCCGAAGATCGCCTTGAGCAAGGTTGATTTTCCCGCACCGTTCGGTCCGACGATGCCCACAAGCTCACCATCAGAAGCGTGCATCGAACTTCCTTGAAGAATGTCGACACCCGGGAGGTAACCTCCGAACACACTGTCTACGACAACCCTCGTTGACGCGAGTTGCTGCGCCGGCGTCGCCGAGTCGATCACAGTTGACTGGTTCATGACTGAGCTCCCGGAGTTCGTCGTGCCTGGCGCTGCGCGATGACATCACGCAGATCTACATCATGATGAGTACCGAGGTACGCGTCGACCACAGCTTGATCGGTCAGCGTTTCATGCGGAGTACCTTGGGCAACAAGTTTGCCGTCTGCCATTACGACCACGTGACCCGCCATCCGCTTCACCACATGCATATCGTGCTCAACGAAGAGCACCTCGATCCCTTCTTCTGGAAGTCGCATGATGTGCTCGACCAGCGTTTGCGTGAGAGCGGGATTGACTCCCGCCATCGGTTCATCAAGCATGAGGAGCTTAGGACGTGCCATAAGCGCCCGAGCCATCTCGAGCAGCTTCCGCTGACCGCCGGAAAGACTGGCCGCATAGTCGTCCTGTTTCGCTTCGAGTCCAAAGCGCGCCAGTAGCTCCCGTGCCCGCTGGAGATACTCGCGGTGCTCTGCGATCCAGAGGGGGCGCAGCAGCGCTTGATCCAGTCGTTCTCCGCGCTGTCTTGATCCGAGCAGCATATTCTGCAGCACGGTCACCTTGCCGAGCACCTTAGTGAGCTGGAATGTCCGTACCATCCCAAGTCTTGCGATCTGATAGGCGTGCTTGCCTTGCAAGGGCTGGCCGTTGAATGACCATTTGCCAGCATTCGGGGTGTCGAAGCCAGTGAGCAGATTGAAGAGCGTCGTCTTACCCGCACCATTCGGGCCGATCAGGGCCGAGATCTTTCCTCGAGGTACTTCGAGATAAGGGATGTCGACGGCGGTGAATCCACCGAATCTGCGGACTACTCCCTCAGCACGGATCAGTGGAACCTCGACGGCTACGTCATGTGCGGTCAAAGGAAAGCTCCTTCCGGTTGCCAAACAGACCCTGAGGTCTGAAGAAGATCAGCAGTACGAGGGCAAGTCCAACGAGTACATACCGGAGTTGCGCCGCGTCAGCGAAGAAAGCCAGTGCCCCCGATGAGGACCCAAGCACGATGAGTCGATCAGTAAATTGGAGGAGCACCCAGAAGAGCATTGACCCGACGATCGGCCCGAACACCGTCGCTGCACCTCCCAGGAGCACGATGGTGTACAGGTTGAACGTCATTCGCGTCGCATAGTCTGGTGGATACACAGATCCGGGCATCACATAGAGGATCCCCGCGATGGCGCCGATCAATCCACCAATGATAAGCGCCTGCATCTTGATGGATGTGACATTCTTCCCCAGGCTCCGCATTGCCGCCTCGTCCTCGCGAACGCCCTTCAGGGTGAGCCCCCAAGGACTCCGAATGAGCAACCAGAGCACGAAGGCGACGACGGCTACGATCACCCAGGTGACGAGCGACCACCAGAGAGAGGTCGTCGTCAATGTCCAGGGGCCAATCGAGACTCGTCCCTCCCCGAACGGGTTGAACGCAGCGAGTTCCGATGAGTAGTCAGTGCCCTGGGACGGGTTGTTCGAGATGCCCTGCGGCCCTCCCGTAATCGTGCCGAACACTGAAGAATTCATGGTGTACCGGAATATCTCCGCAGCGGCGATCGTGACGATTGCTAAGTAGTCTCCGCGCAGACGTAGCGTAGGGATGCCGAGCAACAGCGCGAAGAGGACCGCTGCGAACATCGAGATGAGCAACCCTACCGGCCACGGAGCGCCGAACTGCACGACCGGAATAGCGAAGCCGTACGCACCTATGGCCACAAATCCTGCTTGTCCGAAATTGAGCAGTCCGGTGTAGCCGAAATGCACATTCAGTCCGATTGCGGCGAGCGCAAATGCTGCAGTGATGGGCGAGAGGATCTGCCCAAACGACCCAATGATGATGTTGAGAAGATCCATATCAGCCGACCCTTTCCGCTTGACCGAAGATGCCCTGCGGACGAACAAGGAGCACAAGAATCAGCACCACGAGCCCGCCCACAAACTTCATGTCAGACGGCATCCAGATCACAAGAACTTCGGTTAGTACGCCGACGATGAGCGCACCAAGGACAGCACCACGGGTGCTTCCCACACCTCCGAGAATCACCGCCGCAAAGATCACCAGGAGCGCTTTGAACCCCATATCCCATGCGACGTCATTCAGAAATGCCATAAGGATGCCAGCGAGGCCCGCGAGTGCTCCGGAGATGATCCAGACCAATCGGAGTGTACGGTCGATGTTCACGCCGGTTGCGGCGGCGAGCGGACGATTCGCCGCTACTGCGCGGATTGCGCGTCCTGAGCGCGATCCGCGCAGCCACCACGTCACGGCGATCAGCACGATGATGGCGATACCAGCGCTGTAGTAGACGCTGACCGGAAACACAACCGGCCCGATACTGGTGCTGGGTATGGTGTCTGGGGTTACACGCTTGGACGAGCCCCCGTAGAAGGCGTATCCGACGTACCGAATGATGAACCCCACACCGATCGTCGCGATCATCAAAGGGACGATGGAGATCCCCCGCCTGCGTGCGGGACTCCAGAGCACTGCATCGAGGACGAAATGGATAAGGGCACCGGCCGCGATCGAGAACATGCCGGCGATCCAGATGGGGAGGCCCAGCACGATGGAGACGAAGTAGGCGACGAGCGCACCGATGGTGAGCGAGTCACCGTACGCGAAGTTCGTGAGGCGCGTGGTCCCCATAATCAGCGTCATACCGAGTACGGCAATCGCGAGAATGAGTCCGAGATTCACTCCGTAGATAACTTGCCGTGCCACTTGCTTAAACGACACGTTGTAGGAAGAGTCCTGAGCAGTTTCATCTAACTCGACATCGCCGTCGTTCGCCGTTTCTCCGAGATTGATGAGGATACGCTGCACCGGGAGTGTGTTCGCTTCTCCGAGAGTGTGTGCAAGCGCGTAGATATTACCTCCGACGAAGCTCTCATCAATGTCCGAAGTATCGGCTGTGATGATATACGTTCCCTCATCTGGAACTCCGATGCCGCTGCCAATTCCGTTCTCCTGGGTCACCGTCGATCCGAGCACTTCGCCCGATTCATCGCTGACGGTCACTGACACGCCGACTACGCCCTCGCCCTCCTCATTGATCACGCGGGGCGTGTACCCCCATTCAAGTTCATCCGGGCTTGTGGATCCGGCATCGGCGGAATCTTCTTCGATTCCCTGCGCGATGAAGGTCGTCGCACCCGCCGCGGTCGCGGGAACCACGACTAGCAGGGCCACGACCGCGAAGAGCGTGAGAATTGCGAGGTAGGCGGGCGTGTTCGCGCCGCGACGTCGAGACAGAGAGACTATTCGGTGCACAGGATTCCTCACTGCGGGGATCGCATGCTGTCTACGCGATCCCCGCGCGATGATGAATGAGTATCTGAGTTACTGGACTTCGTACGTGCCGTCGGCCACGTACTTGAAGAGCAGATAATTTGTCTCGCCGACGTCGTTGTTGTCGTCAAACTCGATAGGACCTGTGATTCCGTCATAGTTGATGGTGCCCCCGCCCTGAAGAATCTCTAGACAGTCGGCATACGTCGTGCACTGCTCCCCACCGCCATCCTCACGGCTGATCTGTGTGAGCGCCGCGCCGATCTCATCGGGGTCGGTGGACTGTGCGGACTCAGCCGCGAGCGCGCCGAGGATTGTCGCATCATAGGTCGATGCGGCATAGGCGAACGTGACAAGACTTGGCTCGAGTTCTCGTACAGCGGACTCGAATTGCGCCTGCTCCTCCTCAAGAGCCCCTGGTTGATACGCCTGCACACCCTCGAGGAAGGAAAGATCCGACAGGCTGTCCTCATACTGACCAATGGTCGAACTCGAAAAGTAGACGTTCTCGGAGGGGAAGTCGTTCGTCCCGATCAATGACTCGACCATGGCCCCGGTATGCACCGCATAGGAGAGGAACACCACGGCATCGGGGGATGACGCGACCGCTGCATTCACCTGCGCATTGAAATCCGTCTCTTCCACGTTGTAAGGCTCATTGGCGGCAATGCTGATTCCCGCAGCCTCGAGATTCTCGACGATCGATTCTTCGAAGGCCTTGCCCCACGTGTCGTTCTGCCAAATGAGCGCAACTGAAGTGTGACCTTCGCTAGCAATCAGGTCGGTGAGCCGCGCGGCTTCGAGAGCGTCGGTCGGGGCGGTACGGAAGTAGCGTTCGCTCATTCCTGTGAGCTCAGAGGAGGTGTTCGAGCCGGAGATGTTGATCATTCCGGCTTCGGTGATCGGACCGATGAGCGCCGCACTCATGCCGGATGTGTACGGTCCAACAACGATATTCGTATCCGAGTTAATGATCTGGTCGGCAGCGGCAAGCGCCGTTTCGTTGTCACTTGTGGAGTCGACCTCCATGAACTCGACATCCTGACCGAACACTCCTCCGGCTTCGTTGATGTGATTGATAGCGAGTTGCGTCGCTGCAATGATCGGCTCCGAGCCCGAGGCATGGGGGCCTGTCTGCGCGAAGAACGACGCGACATGCAGTGGCCCATCGGCCGAGGGCTCAGCATCTCCAGCATCTGAACTGTTCGAACACGAAGTAAGCAATAGCGTTGCGGCGGCTCCGAGTACAAGCATTTGGGAAGTGCGTCGACTGAATGACATTTCTCTTCTGCCTCTCTGACAAATCGTCCTTGATTTGCCGTTCATTGTTGAACAATATATATTATCGACACAACTCGCGCCACCTAGATTGGATTGTTATCGTTTCGTGTCCTTTGACCCTTCAGGCCCGCCCTCCGATCGAAGCAAGCAGACACTGCGCTGTGGCCCACTCCATGACGCCCCTCAAGCTACACACCATTCAGGACCTCATCGCGCACCGCATCCATCAGGGTGCGAACACTCGCGATGATTCCCGCGCCGATTGGACGGAAGGGTCCCCTAAGTAGATACCGACGGCAGACATATAATGAACAAAACGCTAAAGAATGTTCAATAATCTCAAGGCAGGTTCGCGAGTTTCGTCGCGGCGACCGTACGCTTCGCACACAGTCAGAGATCGAGGAAGCCGAGCTTCGCACAATGACTCCAGGGGCGGGGCCTCCGTGGAGAAGCAGCGAAGCCTTCCAAGCGGCGAACCTGCAGTACCGAAAACCAGGATTCCTGTTCATCAGCAGGTGGCGCTGAGCGCAACCGGAATGTATCGAAGGAGAGTGCCAGATGGCCATTCAGGAAACCCCAAAGATCTCTGAGCAGCTTGCGGCGCACATCGTCGGCCTGCACGAGCTTGATCCGGATCTCGTCAGGCTCATCGACACGTTCGTCTTCGACTACCTGGGAGTGACGGTCAATGGAACGGATCGACCTTCCGCCGAAGCTGCTCGGCGGGCGAGTACACTGGCCGAGTCACCTGATGATCTGCGAGCGTCGCGGATTCATGGACTCGACCAGTGGGGGATTCTGGAAGAGGCCGCACTGGTCAACGGGATAACGGCACATGGCCCTGAACTCGATGACACCCATGAGCAGGCCTCTCTGCATCCAGCGGTTGTCGTGATGCCTGTCGTCTTCGCTTATTCGGATGCCCATCAGGTCACGAGCCGCACTGCTTACCGCGCCATAGCCGTTGGATACGACGTGATGACCGCGGTCGGAACCTTGCTCGGCGCGGCAGAGAGCTACCGTCGAGGTTTCCACCCGACAGCAGTATGTGGAACTGTTGGTGCTGCTGCGGCCGCCTCGGTGATCATGGGCCTCGACCACGATCAGGCCAAGAACGCTGTGAGTTTGGCCGCGAACATGTCAGCCGGAAGCCTGGAGTTCCTGAGTGACGGTTCGTGGACCAAACGTTTGAATCCTGGCCACTCAGCGGCGACGGGGCTACGAGCGGCACGCCTCGCACAGGCGGGCTTTGCAGGGCCAACCGAGGCATTCGAGGGACGTGATGGATTCCTCCGGTTGTTCGGAGAGGGACCGTCGAGCTCTCGTCACCTGGAGATCGAGTTCGGCCGCGGAGTGTCTGACACCAGTATCAAGATGTACCCCTGCTGCAGGTATATGCACGGAAACATCGACTTACTTCGCGCTATTCATGCCGAACTCCCCGACCTCACGCTTGAGGAGGTTGAAGCAATCGAATGCGGTGTGATCACTGCAGGTGCCGCCCTCATATCGCTTCCGCCGGAGCGCAAACTGATAGTGAGCACTCCCGTAGACGCGCAGTTCAACATGCCTTTCGGCGCCGCGGTCGCTCTCACCAGCGGTGACGCAACCGTGGACCAGTTCGCGAATGCCGCCGAGTTGGCGAAAGATCTCCACGGATGGATGGAGAAGGTCGTTTGCTATGAATCCCCGAGAATCGAAGCGGCATTCCCTGCGTCATGGCAAGCAGAAGTGCGAGTGCGTCTCGCGGACGGACGCGTCGTAGAGAAGTATGCTGAAGCATACATCGGGTCGCCCCAGCGTCGCGCATCAGAAGCCGAGATTGCCGCGAAAGCCGCTGCGCTCGTCAGCAAAGAATGGGCCGAAGCTGCGCTGCGCAATATCGGTGATCTGGAACCAACTTCCCGATTCTGCTCAGATGCCATTCTGCCCTGATCGCACTCGTCCGCCTGAGTGTCGTCCTCAACTGACGTCTCGGGCCCTCGAACCAGATCAGGTCAGTCCCTCGGCCGTTGAAACCGTGGAGCCGGTGCCAGTCGTAATTCCTTCGGTCGAAGTGATGCGACCGGGACTTTCCCGCATCAGGTCTCGTGTCCAGGCTTAGCCAGCGGTATGACACAAGGCTCACACAACAGTCAGTAGCGGTGCGCTTCATGACCAGAGATTCGCAAGGCGATCACAATCGATCCTAAGGTGTCGAACTGCGAATGAGTTTCAGGCTCATCCCATCTTTGTCATTGAACAAAAAATATAATATCGTTCAACTATATGGATGTCTGTACCCACCAGCCTCACCATCCATGAACTACTATGAGGTGCCGTGAATACTCTTGCAGCTGGTCCCCATGACGCCTTCAATGGGTCATCGCCGCGCGAGAACAGGGGTCCAGGTCCCGATCTGATCGAACGAACAGCGGACGTTCTCCGCGGACGATTGATCGAGGGTCAGATACCATCCGGGGAACAGCTTCGAGAGACTAGTCTCACTCAAGAACTTGGGGTATCTCGCAACACCCTGAGAGAGGTCTTCCGCATCCTGATCCACGAGAGGATCCTGGAACGTTCTCCGAACCGGGGAGTCTTCGTGCGGACACCCACTGCACTCGATGTCATCGACATCTACAGAGTACGACGAATGATTGAAGTGTCCGCGATCCTGCAAGCGGTTCCCGGCCATCGAGCAATCAGAGCGGCGCGGAAGGCAGCGGACGATGCTCGAGCGGCTCGCGAAGCGGGCGACTGGGTGCTCGTCGGCACGAAGAATCTCGAGTTCCATACGGCGATCATTGCCCTTGCCGATAGCGCACGTCTCAATACGTTGTTTGCGCACCTGCAAGCTGAGGTTCGGCTCGCACTCGCTGCGGATCCGGAGCAGGTGTACGGTCCGTTTCTGGAGAGCAACGAGCTCATCGCCTCACTTCTTGAGCAAGCAGACTTCGACGACGCAGCGGCCCAACTGAGCGAGTACTTCGACCGCGCTGAGCGTATGGCTCTCGCTTCTCTGGCAAATCCCTGACCTACACCGGATTCCGGTGGGTGGTCCAAGCCGTTTCGCATACTGTCAGTCGACAGGGGCAGTAGAGAATAGTACGCACTTCGGCAAGGAGGAGAAGGACCCAATGAACGGCTTGAGGTTATTGAAAGGCATTCGCATCATTTCGCTCGAGCAGTTCATCGCAGGCCCGTATTGCACGTCAATGCTGGCGGATGCCGGAGCTGAGGTGACAAAGATCGAGCGCCCCGGCACCGGAGACCCCCGCCGAACATACGACCCCCTCATCGGTGACGGTGAGCAGCGCATCAGCGGCGGTTTCGCCTCCTACAACAGAGGCAAGCACTCAATCGAGCTGGCGCTCGACACTCCGGAGGGCCTGTCCGCCTTTGAGTCGCTGCTGGAGACCGCCGACGTTCTGGTCTCCAACCTTCGCCCCGGTTCCCTGACACGCCTCGGGCTCCCGCCAGAGCTCTTGCGCCAACGCTATCCCCAGCTCGTGATCTGTGAAATCACGGGTTTCGGCACCACCGGAGGCACCTCGGCCGAGTGGCCCGCTTTTGATTCCGTGATTCAGGGCATGTCCGGATTCGCGAGCCTGCTCGGCGATGAGGACGGATCTCCCGCACTTGCTCCGATGGGCACGACTGACATGCTCTCAGCCATCTACGCGGCAGTCGGGATTCTCATGTCGCTCGTTCAACGCGAGCGCACGGGCGAAGGAAGCTATGTGGACGCAGCGATGCTCGACATTACAGCCGCCTTTCTCGAACGCCCTCTGACCCTCCACGAGTTCACTGGAAGCACACCGACTGATAGGACCGATAGATTCAGCCCGGTCGGCCTCTTCCGCGCCGGGGATGGCGGCTGGCTATCCATTGTGATCCCCACAGATGAGATGTGGCGACGATGCGCAGTCGCCTTAGGGAAACCCGAACTCATTCACGATCCGGATCTCGACACCACCATGAAGCGAGCCGACCGCATGAAGAGCCGGATCATCCCAGAACTGGAGTCATGGGCCGCAGGAATGAGCTGCGAGAGAACGGCGGCCGCATTGCGCGCAGCCGGTCAGCCTGTGGGTATTGTGCAGAGCATCGCAGAGGTTCGCCAGAGCGAGCAACTTGCCCACCGCGAGCTATTCGTACCCATGCAGGATGCGGGGGCAGTACGTGAGAACGGTGAACGTCTCAGCCTTCCACGGCTCCCGCTCCTGTTCGACGGTCAGCACGCAGTACCGGGAAGAGTACCGAAACTCGGTGAGGACAATTCCTAGAAGGAAATACTCCTTTCGCGGGGCGGTGACGCGATCCATCACCGCGCGCACGCCCTTCTCATTGGCCTCACCAATAACCTCGAAGTCGGCAGGATCCGCGTCAACAGCCGCGAGATGCAGGGCCAGAACTCCCCTGTCCACAAAGGCTCACCTGTGGCCTTTAATACCTCCTGCACCAGAAGAACTCCATTGATATGTAGATAGATTTGAGGAACCATGACGTTCTTTCGGAGAGTTCAGGATCCTTCCGGCACTTGGTTCATGCCGCTGGCAGACGCCTCAAGCCGGTGGACCGGAAAGCATGTTCGCGGGCCGGCCGTCACATCCCTACTGACCGTCGGGATTGAGCAAGAGCTAGGTTCGGCTTTGGAATGGCGACCCATCCGAATGACGTTCGAGCTCCATAGCCCCGTGGAACTCGCGCCTTGTCGGTTGCGGAGCCACATTCTGAAAGAAGGCAGAACACTTTCAATTGTCGAGTCTGAGCTGGTTGATGGAGAACAGACGCGTGTTCTGGCCCGCTGTCGAGCTGCGGTGATCTCGAATCCCCTGCATACTCCCCACTCGTCCGAGATCGACCCCGTGTGGACACCTCCGATTCCTGCGGAATGCGTTCCACCAAATAAGGAACTCAGGAGTTTGGCTGCGCACGGCCGACTGTATAAGACAACGCACACTGAATGGTCGGGATCCCGAGTAGCCCACCTCAACGCAGACCGGCACCTTGTCTGGTATTTCGACAACGCCATCATTGAAGACGAGGTACCGACACCGTTGCAGTGCGCTGCCCGAGCTGCGGATCTCGGGAACTACGTCATTAATGCCGGCAGCAATGGGCTCGGATACCTGAACGTCGACGTCACCCTCAGCCTGTCCCGGCCCCCCACGCAGGGGGGCATCGGGGTCTGCAGCGAGTTACGGAGCGCTCACAGTGGAGTCTCTGTAGGGACAGCGCATATGTTCGATACTTCTGGTGCATTTGGTACGACTACAGTCACAGCGGTGAAGAACTCGAAGAAAGAGCTCAACTTTCAGGGCGACAACCCCGTTTAGAGCGATGGTGCCGACGCCGGAGAGTCAACGCTGGCCGGGGACTGCGCCGACGGAGCACTGACCGCCGAAGCTGCAGATGACGCTGATGCTGCTGAGGCCGCTGTTGCTGCAGACGCTGCGCTCTGCACTGAGGCTGCTGAGGCGCTCGACCCGGGCGAGCCCACGCTCGTCGCGGACGGGGCGCTCACCACGGTGACCGAGGAGTCGGCCACGGGAGCGCGATCATTCTGCAGAGCAGCGTTACCGCTGCCCGTGGCGTCGTCAGTGGTGATGGGGCCGCCGGATACGACGGTTCCGTCGGTGGTTCGCAGCTCCATCGCGTTCGCCGCAGCTGCGGCACCGCCCGCAAAGAGACCGAGTCCGACGAGACCCGTCGCTCCGTAAGCGATCCATTTCTTCTTGTCCATGAGGTCCTCCTCTATTCAGTCGGCGGTTGTGCCGATGTGTTCGGTTCACCATCCATGGTTGCGGCCTCGAGTAAGGCCATTCCTAAACATCGGTGAGAGCGTTCTTAGATAGGCTCCGGTCCGTCATCGCTGCAGACGGAACACCACCATCGAGCACCGCCTCGGCCGCGCTCAGCAGCTCGTCTTCCATGCTGCTTTCGCCTCGATTCCGAGCTCCGAGCGCGTGTCCGAGCATGTGGGTCGCGAATAGTGCTCGAACAGCAGGATCACCGCCCCAGCGTGCCATCGCCGCATCAGCGATCCCCCAAACGCGCCCTCGTGATTTGTTCTGGGTCAGCAACGCGCTTGCTGTTGCATGGGCGATGAACGCCGCTGGATCCTCCGCCTGGTCTCCGCGACCGATCGTGTCGATATCGATGACCCCGGAGAGCTCCCCTGCTGCGTCGACGAAGAGCTGACCGAGGTGGAGGTCGCCGTGCACGACCTGGGTGCTTCGGGACTCGTCACCTGGGGGCAGGATCGCGCGCACAGTATCCGCAATCCGTTCGATCCGCCGCACCAACTCGGCTCCTGCACGAGCCCGACCACGGCCTGCCGCGAGACTCGACGCGTACCACTGAAGACGCACGGCCACTCCGGGTACGCGGTCGGCCACGTCGACTGCCGAAATGCGTTCCCGTAATCGATCCACCTGATCCAAGAGCACGTCGGGCTCGCCTGCGAAGTGCAGTGCCGGCTTGCCTTCGGCCTGCGCCAGAAGCATGATTCCCTCGGGAGCCCAGCCCTGCGCCTCGGGCACGGGCAACCCGGCCTGCTCGCACGCCGCGTGCGTACGAACGATGCGATCGATCCGGCTCGGCTTCACGACCTTGACCCAGACCGCAGAACCATCGATTTCGATGCGCAGCACCGCGCGACGCCCGGGACGGTAGGCAACGAACTCGGGTGGTGCTGCCGCGCGGTGACCGATTCGCTCGAGCAGAACCTCTGCCGCACGGTGGAATGCCACCGGGCCGAGCGCGGGCAGGTGCGGGTCTGCCGGGTGCAACCACACGCGCGCCTCCGGGCGCGAGCTGCTCCCGAGCGCCAGTCCGGTCTCCTGCGTGACCGGCAGGCGCGAGGTATCGACGTAGTAGAGCAGGCTCTGCTCTTCGCCATCGACCTCGAACCCTGTGACGCTTCCGTCGCCCAACGGTTCGCGAGATGTCAGGGTCAAGCTGTCGGCCGACAGGTTCAGTGCTTCGCTGAGCAGTTCGGCCGCGGCGTCGGCGTTCTCCGCACAGACCTCCGGTTCCGATGTCTCCATTCGCCTATTGCATCACGGAGCCGCCCGCCGCAGGATGAGACATCTCTTAGACTCCGCGCCGACTTCGGTGAGGTTCGCGATACTGGAGTGGTGAATAGAGCCGCCAGCGTCTCGCCTCGGCGCCGAGCGGCGCCGAGCGGCTTGTCCGTGCGGACTCGCATCGTCACAGTCATCACCATCGTGACTGCGCTCGGGCTCATGGCCGTAGGCGCATCGGTGTACCTCGTCGAGCGATATCGCATCCTCGACCAGGTCGACGTACGTCTGGAGGCGAACCTCGACTCCGCGAGATACATCGTGGCCGACGGAGGTGCGCAGAACAGCGGCTGGAGTTCCTCCACCGACGCTCTCACCGCGGTTGTCGAGCGGATGAGCCCGGACGACAACACCGGCGCCATGGGCATGGTCGACGGTGTCATCACGACCGTGCCCGGAATGATGTTGGATCTCGACCTGCGCGATGAGAGCGCATTCGCTGAGCACGTCAACCGCGTGTCCCGAAACGGCGAACCGACGATCGGGACGTATGCCGAGGACGGTGTGGTCTGGCGCTACCTCGCAGCCCCGATCGCCGTCGCAGAATCTCCGGCCCCCTCCCGAGTGACATTCGTCATGGTCTACGACCTCGATGCCGAGCTCGCCGAGTTCAATCAGGCCGCAGGCATGTTCATCGTCGTATCGGCCATCGTGCTCATCGTCGTCGCGGCATCGGGCACGATCGTTGCGACCAGGTTGTTGCGTCCACTGCGTCAGATGCGAGAGACGGCCGATCGAGTGTCTGCCAGGTCGCTCGACGAACGCCTCCCGATCGTCGGAAACGACGACGTGGCTGAACTCGCGGAGACCATGAACCGCATGCTCGATCGGCTCGATGAAGCACTCGGTTCACAGCGTCAGCTGCTCAGCGATGTCGGGCACGAGCTGAAGACACCGATCACCGTGGTGCGCGGGAACCTCGAGGTGATGGATCCTGAGGATCCTGCGGACACACGCAGCACACGAGAACTCGCAGTCGATGAGCTGGATCGGATGAGCCGCCTCGTCCAAGACCTTGCAGCCTCTGCGACGTTGCACGGGTCGCGTCCCGTGCAACGTCGCTCCGTCGATGCCGCGGAGCTCATGCATCAGATCGTTCGGAAGGCTCGCGGTATCACCGGCGCCGAGGTCGAGGAGATGCCAGCGGCCAGGTGCGTCGCGGCGCTCGATCCGGAGCGAATCACCCAGGCCATGCTGCAGCTCGCGCAGAATGCCGTCACGCACGGAGGCGGCGAACTCGCGATCGGCAGTTCGGTTGACGTCGGCGCCAGTGGCGAACGCGACAGCCGCGTCGACGGGCCTCGCCTACGCCTGTGGGTGCGCGACTACGGTCCGGGTGTCGACGACGACACGAAGACGCAGATCTTCAACCGCTTCTACCAGGGTGGTGGCGCTCGAGCCCGCGGCGGCAGCGGGCTCGGCCTCAGCATCGTGCGGGTGATCGCCAGAGCTCACGGCGGCGATGTCTCAGTCGAAGACGCAGAGGGTGGCGGTGCGCGATTCACCATCACCGTGCCGATGGGCAGCGCGGATCCTTCACCAGCAGATCACCCGCACAATCCCGCGACTGCACCAAGTTCGACCGTCCCTGATGCAACCGCCCCCGATTCGGCCGCACCCGATTCGACCACCCCATCTTCAGCAGAGGAGCGTACCGCGTGGCATCGATTCTGATTGCAGACGACGAACCTCGTATCTCGGGCTTCGTGCAAAAAGGGCTGCGCGCGGCCGGGTTCGCCACTCGCGTCGCCGCGTCAGGAACTGAGGCTCTGCACCTCGCGCTCACGGATGAGTTCGACCTCATGGTGCTCGACATCAACATGCCAGGGCTCGACGGTTTTCAAGTGCTCGAGCAGTTGCGCGGATCCGGCTCGAAGATGCCGGTGATCATGCTCACCGCTCGCATCGAACTGCACGACACCATTGCCGGCCTCGAAGGCGGCGCCGATGATTACCTGGGCAAACCATTCCAGTTCGATGAGCTCCTCGCCCGTATTCGCATCCGCATGCGAAGCGATGAGGCACCTGCATCTGCCGATCTCGTCCATGGCGACCTGCGGCTGGACATCCGCACACGCAAGGCGCACGTCGGCCTTCACGAAGTCGAGTTGTCAGCCAGGGAGTTCGCCCTCGCGGAGGAACTGATTCGCAATGCCGGGCAGGTGCTCAGTCGGGAGCAGCTGCTGAGCCGAGTGTGGGGTTACGACTTCGACCCCGGGTCGAACGTGGTCGATGTCTACGTCGGCTACCTGCGGCAGAAACTGGGGTCGGATCTCATCGAGACGAAGCGCGGCGTCGGCTATCGCCTTGCTCCGGTCGTCGCTCAGAACTGAGGCTGCAAGCCTCAGCGTAAAGCCGGCTCACGCGATTCTGCAGGTGCCGCGAGGAGATCGTTCCGGATCACCAGCTGCGTCCCCTCGTCTGTTCGGGTGAATTCGAGCAATGAGATGAGCGCGGAGATCGCGATCGCGACGCCCAGCATCTCCAGGTTCTCCTCGATGGCGGAGAGCACCAGCATGAGCGGGGTGACCTCACCCGATGCGCGGTCCATCACCGCCCACCAGAGGGCCTCTGTACCGAGAGCCCCCACGAGAAACACTGCCGCACCGAGGAACAGCCCATTCCGCACCCGTCTCGGCAGATGCAGCACGAAACGCAGAAGTACCGCACCGACGATCAGTGCCACGACGAGCCCGGGGATCACCCAGGCTCCGATCGACGATGTGAGCTGATCGGGCAGCAATCTGTCGCCGACCGCCGAGAGACGCTCGTGAATCATCGCGTACTCATCGAGCGACGCGAACAGTCCGATCACCCCGAGAGCGGCAAACCCGATCCGTCCTGACCGCGAGGCCATCGCGAGGGCGATTCCCAGGACGCCGAGCGCGGCCCACAGCATGGACGCGATCCATGCAGGAATGTTGTGTTCATTGGTGAATTCGAACCCGAGGAACAGGTCTCTCGTGATGGGCGCGAGCGCGGTGCCTTCGGTCGCACGCGACAACGCATAGGTGGCGATGGCGCAGACATTCAGTACGAGGATGACACCGACCAGGCCGACCGGCACGCGGCGTCCTACCGGAATGACAGTCTGGCTCGGTGCCTCGGAAGTGATCATGAGCACATGCTAGAAGCCCGCTGGAGCCTGGATCTCGAAAATAAGAAAAGCCTCACGTCGACGGCGCCTCGACCGCCGGGTAAGTCACACTACCGTCTTCTCCGACGACCGCGCCCGAACTGAGCTCGGCCCGATCGGCCTGCCGAGCCCCGAGGATATGGATGACCTGCTCGCCTCTCGCAAGGAGGTGGTCTGCGATGATGCGGCGGTGGCACCGCCACCACACGGCCTCGGAGCACATGAGAGCGCATTGCCGGCCCTCTCCCCAGCCCATGAGCTCCTCGAGATCCTCGCGGAACTCCTCGGACAGCGCGTGATCGGCATAGTTGTGAAAGCTGCGGTTCTGCCACCAGGCGTTGACCTCGAAGGGAACGGTGCGGCTCACCGGGCGCCGCCCCGTGAGCCCCTCGAGCCGGCGGAAGCCGATCCTCTCATCGGCCAGCGCCTCGTCCAGGGCGTCGGCGTTGAACTGCGGGAATCTGGACGACCCCGCGAGCTTGCGGACGTCGACCACCACGCCGACGGAGTTCTCGGAAAGCAGGGCGATGAACTCGTCGAGGGAGCGGTTCGAGTGACCGATCGTGAGGAACGGTTCCATCATTCCTCGATCAGATGGAGCACTCCGCCCTTGTGGGCGGCAATGTGGTCGGTCTTGTCGCTCTTGATCTCATACTGCGGGTCATCCCTCGACGCGCGGCGCGTGTGTCCTTTGTAGTCGAAATCAGCCGTGTGCACTGTGATGATCCTGCCTGAAACCTGTCCGGCCTCGGAATTCCACCCCACGTGATCGCCCTCGGAGAAGCGCTTCGTCATGTCGACCTCCTACATCTGCGTACGGGTCATTCCATGGAAGCACGAGACACCGCGGAGTTCGACCCCTTGTGCAGCCGTGAACGCCTCGCCTTGGGGGTACCTCGCAGACGGCGATATACTGATCGCTGAAGATACGCTTGGAGTGCCCCGCACCAGACGCGGAGTCTTCGATACGAGCATGAGAGCGAGGTGAGTACCCGAATGAACGGTGACAGTCATAGGCCGGGTACCGCGCCCGCTCCGCTCGCCGCTCCACTCTCTCGCTGAGCAGCGACTCGGGTTCGCGCGGTTCTCGGCGCCCATCCCCTCCCCTGCACGCCCATACGGTGCAGGCTGTGCGCGGTCGCCTGACTGGACCCGCGCCGCCGATTCCGCGCTGCCGCGCCCTGCGCCGGCTCGCCCGACGCCGCAGCGCCAAGCTGACGCGATCGCTGAACGTGAGAAAGAGAACTTTGCCATGACGAATGAGCAGCTGCAGACACCGACGGTGCTGATCGAAACGATCGAGCAGTCCGTCGGCGATCATGACCTGACGAAGCTGGCCGCGGCGACTGGCAAATTGTCGACGAGACAGCTCGTGGATGTGCTGGAGCGGCTGAACTCCCGCCAGCGCGCCGTCGTCTATCGACTGCTGCCGAAACAGCAGGCGCTGGAAGTGTTCGAATCGTTGGAGCCGTCGTTGCAGGGCGAGCTGGTCGAGGCCCTGCAAGACGCGGAGGTCGCCGCACTGTTCGCGGAGATGGATCCGGATGACCGCGTCTGGTTGCTCGACGAGCTGCCGGCTTCGGTCGTGCAACGTCTCATGCGGGGCCTTCCCGAGCGCGATCGCCAGCTGACCGCCGCAGTACTCGGCTACTCGCAGGGTGCGATCGGGCGGCGCATGAGCCCCGAGGTTTTCTGGACGCACCCGGAGTGCACCGTGGCGGAGGCTCTCGAACGCCTGCGCGCGCACGTGCACGACGCGGAAACCATTTACACGCTGCCGGTGCTCGACCACGCGCGCAAGCTCGTCGGCGTCGTCAGCCTGCGCGACCTGCTCGGCGCCGACGAGACCGCTCTCGTCGACTCGCTGATGCGAGATGCCGACACGGCCCTCGCCACCGAAGCAGCCGAGGTCGCGGCCCGGCGTTGCGCGAATCTCGGCATGCTGGCACTGCCGGTCGTCGACAGCGAATCGCGTCTGGTCGGGATCCTCACCATCGATGACGCCGTGCGGATCTTGGAGCGCGAGGAGAGTGAGGATGCCGCCAGGCAGGGCGGCGCGGAACCGCTCAATCGGCCCTACCTCTCGACTCCCGTCATCAGCATCGTGCGGTCGCGGGTGGTGTGGCTGCTCGTGCTCGCGATCGGGGCGACGCTGACGGTGCAGGTGCTCTCGGTCTTCGAGTCAACGCTCGAACAGCTGACAGTGCTCGCGCTCTTCGTGCCGCTGCTGATCGGAACCGGCGGCAACACCGGCAATCAAGCAGCGACCACGGTGACCCGTGCGCTCGCACTCGACGACGTGCGGCCCGGCGACGTGCTCAAAGTGCTTGCACGCGAGGTGCGAGTCGGTGCGCTGCTCGGGCTGCTGCTCGGCGCCATCGGCTTCGGCGTCACGAGTCTGGTCTACGACCCCGGTGTCGGCACGGTCATCGGTCTGACGCTCCTCGCAGTCTGCACGGCGGCGGCCTCGGTCGGCGGGGTCATGCCGCTCGCCGCCCGAGCGATCCGCGTGGATCCTGCCGTGTTCTCGAACCCGTTCATCACGACGTTCGTGGATGCGACCGGCCTGGTCATCTACTTCCTCATCGCCCACGCGGTGCTCGGGCTCTGAGCGGGCGCTAGCCGCGAGACCCGCACGGAATACGGCACGAATGGTCGTTATCTGCCGCCGATAGCGACCATTTGACACCTATTGCTTCTCGACCGCCTCACGGTGCGAGCGCGGCGTAGTGATCGGCGGCCTCGGCGACCCGGTTGTTGTACTCGACTGTGTCGTTGTAGGCGGCCACCGCGGCGATCCAACGATCCGGCTGCGTCAGGTCGCCGCCGATCTCGCACAAGTAGCGCGCGGCCGCGAGCGAGCCGTCGTCGATATTCTGCGGATCCGCCTCGCCATCGCCGTTTCCGTCGGCGTTCCACTCCTTCCACGTGGAGGGGATGAACTGCATGGGACCGACCGCCCGGTCCCAGGTCGAGTCGTCGTCATAGAAGCCGTCGTCGGTGTCGGCGATGCGCTCGGTGCTCGTGCCGTCGAGCGCGATCCCGCGGATCGGCGGGGTGGTGTCGCCGGAAGGCCCGATGCCGCCTCCGTCGATCGTGCCGTGCTCCGATTCGACGTAGCCGATGCCCGCGAGCGTGTTCCAGCCGATGCCGCAGCCGGGGCTCTCCTCCGAGACCCTGAGAGCCGCGCCCGCGTAGGCCTGCAGGGCTCGCTTCGGTATCCCGGTCGCCTCGGCAGTCTCATCGGCCCAGGCGCTGTCGACCGCATCGATGATCCCCTTGGGCCGGGTCTCGGATTCCGACGACTCCGAGGCGATACGACGGGGATCGGGGGCCTCCGTCGGCGCCTCGGGGGCGGTCTCGTCGACCGGGGCGGCGTCAGCCTGGCCCAGCGCCACCGCGACGGTGCCGAGACATCCGAGGCCGAGCAGGATCGCGCCGGAGGCCACCACGAGCCCCCACCGCCCGGAGCGCCTCGCTACGGCCTCGGGCGCCGCGGGTGCGATGGCGGGCTCGGCGGGCTCGGATCGCACCTCGTCGACCGAATCGGAGATCAGCGCATCGAAATCGTCGTGCTGCTCGTCGCCCACCGTCACCTCCTCGCCTCATGCTTCGAGCGCCACGGGATCATCGCCCCGCGGTCGTCATCAACATCAGATGATATCTGGAGCTAGGCCCGCACCCCGACGCCGATCAGCGTCGTCGCGTCGAGCTCCGAGACCCCGGCATCGGCGAGCGAGCGCAGATACCCCTGCCGAACGTCCTCGACCTGTCCGTCGGAGAGCCCGTGCAGGGCGCCGACGAAGCCCGAGCCGGTCACCACGAGCCAGGCGATCTCCGGGCTCATCCTCACCGTGAGCGGCGACTCGACGACGTCCACCTGCCCGAGCCCGAGGCTCGTCAGCCACTCGGCATACGGCTCGGCGCGGTCGACGCGGTTCACGAGGTTCTCTGGGCGCTCCTCGCGCGCGCGACCGACGACCCGCTCAAGCGCCAGCTCGAGGTGGCGGCCCGCCTGCTCGACGGCGCCGTGCCGCCAGATCGTGAGGCCGACCCTTCCACCCCGCCTCGCCCGCGAGATCAGGTGCCGCGCGCCTGCCTCCATATCGGCGAAGAAGAAGATGCCGAGCACGCACTGCACGAGATCGTATCCATTCGCGTCCCAGGCGGTGGCATCTGCGCGGTGGGTGCGGAGCTGCGGCAGCCCGCGGCCGCAGAGGTCGAGGTTCCGGATCAGGTCTTCCGACAGGTCCACGGCGTCGACGAGGCCCTCCGCTCCGACGCGCTCGGCCGCGGGCAGCGCCGAGGCGCCGTTTCCGCAGCACGCGTCGAGCACCCGTTCGCCCGGCATCGGCGCGGTCCGTCGCACCGTCGCCTCGCCGATCGGGTACCAGAGGTACCGGCCGAGACGGTCGAAGTCCCCCGCGGCGCGGTCGAACACCGACCCCCGGCTCTGCTGTTCGGTCATCTCTCCCGTTCCTCTCCGTTCAGGCCGCCGCGACGGCGACCGGACCAGGCGCGATGCGCCTGAGCCGATTCACGTACCAGATCGTGCTGCCGGCGATGCCCGAGACGAGCAGTCCGCCTCCGAGGCCCACGAGGCCCGCGAGCAGCATCGGGTCTGCGTCGGTGCCACCGAAGAGCTCCGAGAGCCAGCCTCCATCGTCGCCGTCGCTCCCGCGCGAGCGAACGCTCTGCGCGTTCTTCCCGTCCGTCTCGCCCTTCTTCCCGTTCTTCGCGTTCTTCTGGGCCGCGGCGAGCGCGGCGGCCTCGTGTTCGTCGACGGCGGCGTTCACCGCCGCGGCGTCGTCGGCCCCCGGAAAGCCGAGGCCGCAGAAAGCGTTGCCGAGCGGCACGTCGCCGACCTGGAACACGTAGGTGTGCGTCGCGGTCTGGAGCTTCTTGCCGTTCGCGGGGTTCGTGGCGACCGCGTGAGCCGTCAGCTTGTAGACGCCCTTCTCGCTGAAGACCCACTGCGCATGCGTGTGGGCGGGACTCGGCTCCCGGATCGTGCCGGGCAGGCCGTACCCGCCGCCGTTCAGAAGCGGGCGCCACTGCCCCAGGGAGCCGGTGTACAGACTGACGGATCCAGGACCATCGACTCCAGTAATGCTGATCGACACGTCGGTGTACCCGCTCCCCTGGGTCCGGTTGGTGTCCCAACCGGGCCAGATCAGGTCAGTGTCCTGCGACAGCGGCAGCACGTATCCGCGCTTCGGCGTTTCGCCGGGGCCGGGGGCGCGGCCGAGCGCGCGCTCCTTCACCTTGAGCAGCACCGACTCCGGCTGACGCAGCACGCGGTGCCCCGTGACGTCCTCCCAGACCTGCATCGACGCCTTGCCGTTCCCCGCCGCGACGGCGAACGCATCGATATGACCGTGGTCGAGCGTCACCTCGGGGCGGCAATCCTGGCGGGCGGCCTTCTTACCGGGGCCGTTGCCTCCGCCGGAACCGCCACCACCGGGTCTATCGCCCGTGCCCCCGCCGCTGCCTCCACCGTCTCCACCACCGTCGGCGGGCGGTTTCGCGATCTCGAAACTGTCCCAGCCGATGAAATCGCCGACGGCGCCACCCTCGGTGTCCTTCATCAGGAGCCTCTGCTCCTTCGCCGCCTTGGCCCCCTCGAGGGAGACGCTGAAATCGCCGTTCATGTCGGCCTGCACGTAGCCGTACCAGGCGCTGCCGCTCTTCGGGTTCTTCTGCCCGGGCAGCCACACCGAGAGCCAGTGCCCCGCGTATGCGCGATCCTTCGCCTTCGCCCGCACATCGCCCCCGGCGGTCGCCTTGCGCCCATCGCTGATGACCACGACCTGATTGCGGAACGTCTGCCGCGTGACCTCCCCGGACGGGACGGGTCTCGTGTCGTCCTCAACTGGTCTGGTCTGCACCTCGCCCGCGACGTGCACGTTGACCGAGGCCGAGCTCGACCATCCGAAGTCGTTGCTCCAGGTCGGCACGTACTCGGCGACGAACCGGTGCGGTCCGGGTGCGAGTGCATCGGCGCGGAACTGCGCCTGCCCGTTCTCGACCGGGGTGTGACCGAGCACCGTGCCGGTCGCGTGGTCGCGGAACTGCACGGCTCCCTCCGCGCTCTGCGGATCCAGCTTCGCGGTCAGCAGCACGGGTTCGTCCTCATCGAGGTCCGTGCTGCTCGCCTCGATCGTCACGGCGGTGTCCTGCGTATGCGCACCGAGGTCGCCCACGACGAAAGTGTAGTCGTTCCGGGCTTTCTGCATCTTGCCGCCGACCCTTCCCTGCGCCTCGAACGTGAGCGTGTAGGTGCCTGGCTCGGTGAAGGCCCAGTTCATGTGGGCGTGCTGGGGCACGGTGATGCGCCAGGGCGAGAGGCGCACCTCCGAGCTGAAGACCCGGCGGGAATCCAGCAGCAGCTCGACCCGGCCCGGCCCTTCGACGTTCAGCAGGCTGATGTCGAAGGAGTCGGCCCGCCCGCCGAGATCCGCATCCTCGGTGCTGAACCCCGGCCAGACGACCGAGCGGTCCTGCACCTGCGGCGCCCACCAGAAGACGTCGCCCGGTTCGCCGAGGTAGCCGAGGCGGTCCCAGGCGTCTCCGGCCCTGATCGTGCGCTTGCCGCCTTCACCGCGTCCGTCCCCGTCGCCGAGATGGAAGAGCAGGCCCTGCGGATCGAAGCGCTTGCGCAACTGCCCGTCGACGTCGGCCTGGGATTCGAGCGCGAGCCTCCCTTGATCGAGGTACACGGCCACGGCGTCCGTGTGCACGTTCTCGAGCACGCGCTTCGCCTGACTCGGCGGGGCCGGCTGATCCGACTGCCCCTCGGGGGTCGGGATCTCGGCCCGGGACTTCTGCGCGGTCACCTTCGGCTCCGGTGCGGCACTCGGAGACGGGACCGGCCCGGGGGCTTCCTGCGGCGGGGCCGGCTCCTCGGGCGCGTGATCGCTCGGAGGCGCCTCCGATGGAGCCGGGGAGGGAGCGGGCTTCTCTTCGACGGGGGCGTCGTCCATCCCCTCGTCATCCGCCGGATCGCCGGATCCTCCGGTGTCCTCGGAGTCCTCCTGAGGAGGGGCCGGCTCCTCGAGCACCTGGGCCGCGACGCCGGGATCCGAGACGATCTCGGCGCGGGCGGGAACCGGCTCCGCGAAGCCGAGCACGGCCAGCACGAACGTCAGCAGTATCAGCGGAACGGCGCGCAGCCGTGAGCCGCGGCGCGAGGACATGGTGCTCATGGTGCGGCCTCCTCTTCGGATCGAGGTTCGGGAAGGATCAGCGGGCACGCCGGGACCACCGGCACGGTCTCACGCACGGGGCCGGCGGAAAGTGCAGGTTCGTCGTCGAGCCGCGCGCGCCCGTGCCGCCGCTTGGCGACGAGACCGTGCCTCGGAGCGAGGAACCAGGCGAGCAGGAAGACGACGGTCGCGACGAGAACGATCGTGCCGCCGACAGGGAGGTCGAGACTCCACGAGATGTACATGCCCGTGATCGCCGATGCTCCGCCGATGACCGGGCCGAGCAGCATCATGACCGCGAGCCGGTCGGTCAGCAGGCGCGCCGCAGCGGCAGGGGTGATCAGGAGGGCCAGCACGAGGATGTTGCCGATCGTCTGGATCGAGATCACGACGGCGATGGCGACGCAGACGTAGAGCAGCAGATCCAGCGCGAAGACCGGTATGCCGGTCGACCGCGCCATCTCGCGGTCGAGGGTGGCCGCGACGAACTCCTTGTGGAAGAGGAAGAGGATCACGAGCAGTATGACGCCGGTGATCGCGACGGTGAAGATGTCTTCGTCGGGGATGCCCGTGATCGATCCGAAGAGGAACTGCTGCAGCGATCCCGAGTACCCGGGCGACCGCGAGATGATCACGATGCCGAGCGCGAAGGCCGCCACGAAGAAGACGCCGATGACCGAGTCCTCCTTGATGCGGCGGTTCTGGGAGAAGGCGGCGACGAGGATCGCGGTGAGGACACCCGCGACGGCGCCGCCGAGCACGAGATTGCCCTGGATCACGAACGCGACCGCGAGCCCGGGGAAGACGGCGTGCGCGACGGCGTCGCCGATGAAGGCCATGCCGCGCAGCACGACGTAGCAGCCCACCACACCGCAGACGATGCTCGACATCACGGCGATGACGAGCGCCTTCGGCAGGAACCGCAGGTCGGGATTGAGCAGGTCCTGGACGAAGTCGATCGGGGAGAGCATCAGACCGCCACCCCCAGCGTGCGCAGCACGGGGTTCGTCGCCCTGATGTCGAAGGCGCGCATCCACACCTCGGGCTCTCGCAGGCCCTCGGGCGGGCCGTCGGCGATGATCGTGCGGTTGATGAGGCACAGCCGCGAGCACTCGTGCACGGCTCCGACGAGATCGTGCGTGGTCATGAGCACCGCCTTGTCCTCCTGCGAGAGTTCCCGGAACAACTCGATCAGCAGCTCCTGCGTCGGCATGTCGAGGCCGGTGAACGGCTCGTCGAGCAGCAGCAGTCTGGGCTGCAGCGCGAGAGCCCGGGCGACCAGCACGCGCTGCCGCTGGCCGCCCGAGAGCTCGCCGACGGGCCGGGCGCTCAGGTGCGACATCCGTACCCGCTCGAGCGCCTCGGCCGCAGCCGCGTAGTCGGCGGAACCCGCCCGGCGCAGCCAGCCGATGCGGCGCACGCGCCCGGTCAGCACGGTGTCCTCCACCGTGATCGGGAAGTCCCAGGCGAACTCGTGCCGCTGCGGGACGTACCCGATGAGGGACCGCGCCGCCTGCCCTGTGCGGCCTTCCACCGAGATGCGGCCCCGCTGGGCGCGGAGAAGGCCGAGGATCGCGCGGAGCGTCGTCGTCTTGCCGGCGCCGTTCGGTCCGATCAGGCCGACGAACTCGCCCGTATCGAGGGACAGGTCGACGTCGTGCACGACCTCGCGTCCGCCCAGTCGCACGGCCAGGCCCGCCACCTCCAGCGCACTCATTCCGTCGCCCCCTGTCGCGCGCGAGCCGCACGCGCACGGGCCTTGGCCCGGCGCGTCGCGACGATCACGACGAGCAGCGCCACGACGAGCGCCAGCCCCACCGCGCCGACGACGATCCAGAGCAGCGTCGACAGTCCGCCGTCGTCCTCCACCGTCTCGGCGGGAGCCTCCTGCTCGTCCGCGGCGGGGTCGTCGGCCACGAGCGACTCGTCGATCTCCATGCCGAACGCCTGCTGGGGATCGGTCTCATCCCCGACCGAGAAGCGCAGCGTGTCACGGGCGGTGACTGTCTCCCCTGAGAGCAGCTCGCCCTCGAACTCGACCTCGACCAGATAGATCCCGGGTTCACTGAACACCCAGTTGGCGTGCGTGTGCGTGTTCAGCTCGATCCAGGAATCCTGAGGGAACGACTCGTGGGTGGTCCACAGCGGCTCGACCTCTCCGAAGTTGCCGCTCTGCAGGAAGACCGTGAGGTCGCCCGGCCCCTCGACCCCGAGCATGCGCAGCGTCGTGCCGAGGTTCAGGTTCTCGAGTACGTTCGGCTCCTGGGTGTTCCATCCCACCCAGATCACCTCCGACTCCTGCACCTGGGGCACGATCCATACGTCGGTCCCCGGCTCCAGTCCGAGGAACTCGTAGTCCTCGGACTCCGGGACCTGCTTGATCGAGGCGTCGCTCACCTGGGCGACGACGTCCTCGGGATTCCTCCAGAACCGCGGGATCTCGGTGTCGTCGTGGATCTGGACCTTCCACTCCCCCGTGTTGAGCGTCGGCCCGAAGTCGATGTGCCCGACATCGCGCACGACCTGGCCGGTCCCCTGCGCCTGGTTCGGATCCAGCGTCTGCTGGAGCCCGTCGTCCTCCTGCGCGTGGGCGGCCCCTCCGAGGAGCGCGACGGGGGCGAGCACGGCCGTCGCCAGCAGGCCGGCTGCGGCGCGTCCGATCGTTCGCAGACGATTCCGCCGCCCGGCTCCGTGGGTGCGCATCATTCTCGGTTCTCCTTCGCAGTACCCGCCTCGGCCGCGGCGCTCTCGGAGCGCCCGGAACCGAGGCAGTCGCGGATCGAGTCCGCGTTGAATCGCATCATCTCGATGTAGGTCGTGACGTTCTCGTCGAATGCGTCGCCGTAGATCGGGCAGACCTCGATGTCCTGCTCCCTCGCGACCTCGACGAGCGTCGAGGAGCGGGAGGCGAGGTTCGGCTCGAGGAACACCGCGGGGACCTGCAGGTTGCGGATCGTCTCGGTCAGCCGCTTCCGTTCGGCCAGCGACGGCTCCACGGAGGGGTTCGGGGTCACGAAGCCCGAGATGCTGACGTCGTACGCCGCCGCCAGGTATCCGAAGGCGTGGTGCGTCGTGACGAGGGTCCGGCGCCCCTCGGGCACCTCCGCGATGGTGTCGCGCACCTCCGCATCGAGCTCCTCCAATTCGGCGAGGTAGGCCTTCGTGTTCCGCGTGTACTCGGCGGCGCCCTCGGGGTCGACCTCGATGAGCGTGTCGCGCATGGCCTCGACGTACGACATCGAGTTGCGCACGTCCTGCCAGAGGTGGGGGTCGATCTCGCCGTGCACGTGCTTGCCGAGCACGGCCTGCGGCAGCTGGTGGACGGGCTCGCCCGCGCGTCCGAGGAAGCGGTACGCCGGATCTCCCGGGATGTCGTGCAGGGCCGTGTTCGGCACTTCGACGACCACGTCGTCGAAGGAGAAGAACTCCTGGTGGTCCCCGCCGGTCCCCTGCTCGCGGTCGAGCAGCACCTCGAAGGCCTCCTCGTCGAGGTTCACGGTGAGATCCGAGTGCCCCGCGTTCAGCACGGTGGCGCCCTCCCGCCCTGGAACCGAGTGCGGGTCCACCCCGACCGCGAACACGACTTCGCCGGAGGCGACCTCTATCGGCTTCTGCTCCTGGGAGACCTGCAGCTTCGCCTGCAGGTCGAACGTGTAGACGCCCGGCTCCGTGAAGGCCCAGCTGAGGTGGGTGTGGGCGTCGGGCGGCAGCGCGACGGTGTCGTCGAGATACCCGCCCACGGGATCGAAGCCGTCGGAGGAGTCGAAGTAGATTTCGACGTCGCCGAAGCTCCCCGTGAGGTAGCCGATGAGCTCTCCCGGGCCTTCGGCGCCGGTCGCCGAGAGCAGTACGTCCGAGGCCCGCGTCGCCCCGAGCTCGGCGCCGTCGCCCTTGACCCGCAGACCGAGCCAGATGGTGTCCAACGACACATCCTCGACGAGCGGGATCACCTCGGCGGCGTACTTGACCGCCTCCTCGGCGAGGGAGACGTTGGGCACGTCCTCGCGCAGGTTGGTGTCGAGCATCTTGATGAGGTTCTGCTCCTCGAGCATGAGGTAGTTGGAGAACGCCACGTCGGCGTAGACGATTTCTCGGACATCGCGGAGCGTGGGCTCGTAGCTGTGCGGGTCGCCGCCCTCGGGGACGAGGGGGACGACTTCGGCGCGATCGCCGGCGACGTTCCGCGCGAGGTCGGCGAGCACGCCCGTCGTGGTGACGACGCGCACGGTGCCGTCCTCCGCGGCCACCGGCGTCGCGGCGCATCCCGCGAGCAGCGCCGTACCGACGATCAGGCCGGTCAGCGAAGCGGCGACCGAGAGGGTCGAGGATCGGAATCGCACGTGGATTCGAGACTCCTTGTCCAGCTGGAGTGGGGGTGGAACGGTGTCGGTGCGCTCGGCGCCGGGGTCCAGGGCCGAGCGCACCGACACCGTTCGTGCTGCGATGCGCGGTGCCGTTACTCGGCGATCTCCGCCTGCGACCGCCTGCGGGCCGCCACTGCGGTGACCGCGCCGGCGAGCAGCAGCAGGGTCGCCGCACCGGCGATCATGCCGCCGAGCTCGGCGCCGGTGGCGGCCAGGCCGTCCCCGCCCTTGCCTCCGGTACTGTCGGCGCCGTTGCGGTCGGCACCGCCGTTGCCGGAATCATCGGTGCCGGTGCCTCCGTCACCGTTTCCGTTGTCCTCGTCGCCGGGGTTCTCGCCGTCACCGGGGTTCTCGTCGGAACCGGCGGAGACGTTGAGGGAGACCGGCTCCGACTCCGCGATCGCGTGGTGATCGTGGTCGTACAGCACGGCCTTGATCTCCGCCCCGTCGTCGCCCTCGGCGATCGTGTACTCGAGGGTGCTGCTCAGCGCACCCGAGATCACCTCGAACTCGTCGGAGCTCTCGCGCTGGATGAACCAGTGCCAGTGATCCTCACCCGTATCGGGATCCTGCACCGCGTCGAGCTTTGCGACGTCGCCGACCTCGTACTCGTCGGCCAGACCCTCGATGGTGACGGTCGTATCGGGCTCGGGATGCTCGTGGTGGTCGTCGATCTCGATGGTCACCGGCTCGGACGCGACGTAGCGATCGCCGGTATCGTAGGTGAGCACGGCGCGCACCTGGGCGCCCTCGAGTTCCTCGGTCACCTCGAACGAGTAGCTCGACCCGTTCTCGCCCTCGGCCGCGACCCACTCGTCCGACCCTGTGCGCTGGATCTCCCACACGAAGCGGTCGAGCACCGACGCGGGGTCGACGCTCGCGGTCAGCACCGCGGTGTCGCCGGTGTGGTAATGCCCGGCGATCCCCTCGATGGAGACCTGCTGGTGCGGGGCCGCGCCGTGATCGTCGACCTCGATCGTGACGGGATCGGCCGAGGCGACGACCTCTCCATCGCCGTCCAGCAGGTTCGCGCTCACACGGGCACCGTTCAGCGCCTGCTCGGCGGTGATGCTGAAGGCGGCGGTGCTCTGCCCCTCGACGCGCACGGGCGCGTCCTGGTCGCTGCGCTGCAGGAACCATTCGTAGCTCGCGTCGTCGACCGCGGGGTCGGCCACGGCATTCAGCTCGATGGCTCCGCCCTGGTGGTAGTGGTGTCCGAGCCCCTCGATCGTCAGATCGGTCTCCGGGTGCTCGTGTCCGTGGTCGTCGACCTGGATCGTCACGGGGTCGGACTCCGCGATCGCGTGGTGATCGTGGTCGTACAGCACGGCCTTGATCTTCGCGCCGTGGTCGCCCTCGGCGACCGTGTGCTCGAGCGAGTCGGTCAGTGCGTCGGCGATGACGCCGAAGTCGTCGTCGCCCTCGCGCTGGATGAACCAGTGCCAGTGGTCCTCGCCCGAGTCGGGCTGCTGCACGGCGGTCAACGATGCGATGTCGCCCGTATGGTAATGATCCTGCAGCCCCTCGATGGTGACGGTGGTCTGGGCCGGATCGCCGTCGTCGGTCGCCTCGACGGTGACCGGGTCGGAGACGATCTCGATCGGCTGCGCCTGCGCGCGGTCGGGCTGGCCCTGGTAGTCCTTGCCGCCCGACAGAACGGCCCGGTACTGGGCCCCGTCGACGGCGGCGACGGTCAGCGTCTCGGAGGTCGCCCCGGCAACGGTCTGCCACTCGGCGGTCCCGGAGTCGCGCGTCTCCCAGGCCCAGCCCGGCTTGGTGAACGCCGCGCCGTCGGGGCCCTGAGCCGCGGTGAGCGTGATGTCGTCGCCGGCCTCGACCGGATTCTCGGTTCCCGCGACCTCGACGGTCTCGGGAGCGGGCAGCACCTCGAAGGTGTAGTTGGCCTCCTCGCTGGTGACGGTGCCGCCGCCGTCCACGCGCTCGGCTGTGGCCTGCGCGGTGAAGGTGTAGGTGCCCGGCTCGGTGAAGGCCCAGGCCGCATGGGCGTGCGCGGTGCTGTCCTGGTGGATCGTTCCGCCGAGGTCGAAGCCGCCGTCGGTGAACACCGACGTCGGGCCGCTGAATCCCATCTGGTAGAGGTAGGCCTCGCCCGGCCCGGTCACGTCGGACACCGTGATGTCGACGTCGGCGGCGCCGCTCTCGTCGGCGAATGCGGTCCCGTTCAGCCCGAGGCTGTCCCACCCCGGCCAGACGAGGTTCAGGTTCGTGTCCTGGCCGGCGGGAAGGCTGTAGAAGCTGTCGGGCGCATCGCCCGGGATCGCGGTGTCGCCGACGTTCGCGGAGTAGGCGTCGCTCTTCACCTGGAGCGTGGTGGCGTCCGGCGAGCGCAGTACGCCGCGGCCGGTGACGTCCTCCTTGAGGGCGAGCACCAGCGCGTCGCCGTCGGCCTCGAGACTGAAAGCGTCGACGTGGCCGCGATCCAGCGTGATCGGGGTCTCGTCGAGGTCGGCCGCGTATGCGGCAGCCGGGGCCGCCAGCCCGACGGCGAGCGCGAGAGCGCCGCCGAGGGCGCCGACCCGCAAGCGGGAAGATACGGTCATGGGTCTGTAACCTTTCCAATCGGCCGGAGCCGAACGATATTGATAGTGATTATCAATAGATAACCATAGGCTCGGACACGGCCGAAGGCAAGTCGGTGCCCTCCGCCGCCTCGGCTACTCTGACCGAAGAGCATCACTGACAAACGGGAGCGAAGAGATGACGAACCTCGAAGTTTGGAGCGGCGTGCCTCGGCCGCCGCGGGAGACGATCGAGGGACGCTACGCGATCCTCGTCCCGCTCGACCCGGATGCGCACACCGCGACTCTCTACGCTGCGGCGTCGGCTCCCGGCGCCGACGCCCGATTCCGTTACCTCCCCGACCTGCCCCCGGCGAGCGAGGGCGAGATGCGCGCTTGGACGGAGCAGGCTTCGGCGAGCGCCGACCCGCTGTTCTTCGCGGTGGTGGATCGCGTGACAGCTCGCGCCGAGGGCCGCCAGGCGATCATGCGCATCGACGAGGCGAACGGCGTCGCCGAGATCGGCCACATCATGTGGGGCCCGGCGATGACCCGCTCCCGAATCGCGACCGAAGCCTTCTTCCTCACCGCTGACCTGCTCTTCGGCCTGGGGTATCGCCGTTTCGAGTGGAAGTGCCACCACGCGAATGAACCGTCGAAGCGCGCTGCAGCCCGCTTCGGCTTCCAGCACGAGGGCACGTTCCGGAATCACCTGGTCGTGAAGGGCGAGAACCGGAACACCGAGTGGTTCTCCGTCATCGACGACGAGTGGCCGCGACTGCGAGCGGGCTATCTGCGCTGGCTCGATCCCGAGAACTTCGACGATGCAGGGCAGCAACTCACCAAGCTCACCTTCTAACGGCTGGGTCCTGAAATCGATGGTCTGACAGACTGGAGGCAGAGCACGAGGCGAGGAGGGCACGTGACGCAGCCAGGCACCATCGAGATCGCCGGACTCACCAAGCGCTTCGGCGACCTCGCAGCCGTCTCCGATCTCAGCTTCACTGCCGCCCCCGGCAGAGTCACCGGCTTCCTCGGCCCCAACGGTTCAGGCAAGACGACGGCGCTCTCCATGCTGCTCGGTCTCCTGAGGCCCGATGCCGGTACCGCGACCGTCGGCGGGGTGCCCTATGCACGGCTCGAACATCCCGCTCGCACCCTCGGATCCTCGATCTCGGCTTCCGCCCACCCGGCCCACACCGGGCGCGCACACCTCGACATCATGCGACGCGCGATCGGGGTTCCCGCCTCCGCCGTCGACGAGAAGCTCGAACTCGTCGGGCTCTCCGAGGCCGCCGACCGCAGAACCGGCGGCTACTCACTGGGCATGCAGCAACGTCTCGCTCTCGCGACGGCGATGCTCGGCGACCCCGACGTGCTGGTGCTGGATGAGCCCATTAACGGCCTGGATCCCGAAGGCATCCGGTGGATCCGCCAGTTCCTGCGCCATCTCGCCTCCGAGGGGCACACGATCCTGCTCTCCTCTCACCTCCTCAGCGAAGTGCAGCAGACCGTCGACGACCTTGTGATCATTCGCCGCGGCGCGCTCGTCTACGAGGGAACACTCGAGAGCCTCGGCGGAGAGGAGCGCGCCGTACTCGTCTCGACGCCCGACAACCGCGCGCTCGCCGCAGCCCTCGCACCGACCGGAGCCGCAGTGCACGGAGCGCGCGGCGAGGTCATGCGTGTCACGGGCGCCACTCCCGACGAGGTCGGCCGTGCGGCGCTCGCGGCTGGGCTTCCGCTGTCGCACCTCAGCGAGCAACGGGAAGATCTGGAGGCCCGGTTCCTCGCCCTCATCGATGACCGGGGCTCCGCAGAGCACGGTGCCGAGGAGTCGGCACCGAATCAACCCGGGCCGGCGATTGGAGATGAGCGATGAATCGGTTCACGCGCAGCCTCTCCTCGGAGTTCCGCAAGGTCACGGCGACCAAGATCTGGTGGATCCTCGGCGCCGTCATCGCCGCCTACTCCGCGATGATGGCGCTCACCTTCGCCTTCCTGTTCAGCGACATGTTCGCGTCGATCAATGAAGCGGCACTCGCATCCGCCGACGCCGAGACCGCCGCGAGCGCATCCATGCCGGCACTGCCCGCCGATGTCGACCTCGCCGGCATCGTCTATTCCACTGCGAGCACCTTCGGCTACGTCGTGCCCCTCATCTTCGGCGCGCTCATGGCTACCGGCGAACTGCGCCACCGTACGCTGGGGCTCACCTTCGCCGCTGAGCCGCGACGCGGCGTCGTACTCGGCGCGAAGACCGTCGTGCTCCTCGGAGTGGGTTTCGTGCTCGGCCTCCTCGGCCTGATCGGGGCGATCGCCGGCGGGGCGCCGATCCTCGCCATCGATGGTCATGGCGCCGGCTTCGACTCGGGCGAGACCTGGCTGCTCTGCCTCCGTGTCGTCACCGGGCTCGCGATCTGGGCGGTCGTCGGCTTCGGGCTCGGCCTGCTCGTGCGCAACCAGGTCTTCGCCATCGTGCTCGCGCTCGTGTTCACGCAGTTCTTGGAACCCGTGTTGCGCGCCGGAGCCCAGTTCTGGGACTGGAGCGCCGAAGTCGCCAAGTATCTGCCGGGCGCCGCGACCGACGCATTCGTCGGTGCAAGCGTGATGAGCAGTGTGAGTACGGGTGACGCTTCGATGCCTGATGCCTCGGCGGCCGCAGAGAGCGCGGCGACGCTCGGCGTCTGGGGCGGACTCGCGGTACTGGTCGCTTACGGGGTCGTCACGATCGCACTCGGCTGGTGGCTGCGTTGGACCCGTGACGTGACTGTCTGATCTCGGTGGTCTGGTTCGATCAGGATCGGCTCTCGCGCGCGCTGACGCGTCTCAGGCTCCTGTGAGCCCGGCCCGCACCCGCAGCAACCACTCGACGTATTCGCGCGGCGCCAGAGACTCGGGGCGGTCTGCGGGCAGCACGCCGCCGCGCACTGCCGTCACGAGGAACGTCTGCCGCTCCTCGGGCGTCGAGCCACCGTGTCCCCCGGCATCGAGGTGGCCGTGATCGGTCGTCGCCGCGACGACCCAGGTCTCTCCGTGATCCCGAACACGGGCATCGACCGCCTCGAGCAGTATGCCGAGATGACGGTCGGAGTTGCTCACCGCCTCGTCGTACTGGGGCGAGTGCACGCCGAAGTAGTGGCCGGCATCATCGATCTCGCAGAAGTACACGAACGAGAGGTCGGGGCCGGCATGCTCGATGGCGAGCCGTGCCCGGGCTGCGATCTCCGGATCAATGGCCCGGTACCCGTACAGTTCTCCGTTCAGGCTGACGACATGGTGCCGACCGTCGTCGATATCGTCCTGTCGCAACCTGATGATGGGGCCGACTCCCGCAGGGTCGGTGAGGTTCGGCCAGCCCGCCGCGGCGTAGGTGGTGACTGCGGGATCTGCCGCCGCCTCCCGGCTGAGGAAGTCCGGGCAGTCCCTCAGCCGGTGTCCACGCATGTCGTTGTCATCGATGCCGTGCTGGGCATGCGTCGCTCCGGTCAGGATCGTGGCCCAACTCGGCCCCGAGATCGTCGGCCCCTCGACTTCGGCGTGCAGCAGGAAGCCCTGAGCGGCGAGCAGGTCCAGCGTCGGTGCGAGTCCGGTGCCGAAGGCACGATCAACGCGCAGGCCATCGAGGCCGACGAGCAAGAGCTTCACGTCGCGGCTCATGCGGCAGACTCCCCGGGCTGCGCGCCTGCCACGTCATGGCCCGATGCTGGCAGCGCGCCGTCATGGCCAGAAGCGAGCATCGCCGAGTCACGTCGTGAGACCCGCTTCGCCACGCGCACACGCACATTGTCGCCGGCGCGCAGCGAGGCTGCTTCTCCGGTGGGGATGTCGACGCGCACGCTTCTGTCGAGGTCGTCGAGCAGCACGCGCACGCTCGTCACGCCGCCGCGCAGGGTGAGGTCGGTGATGATGGCGCGGCTGTCGTCGTCCGGGGCCTCCTTCGGCTGCACCCGCAGCTCTTCCGGGCGAATCAGCACCTCCCCCGACTCATCGATGGTCACCGCCGAGCGCGGCAGCGTCTCGCCGAAGAGTCGCACCGCGGTGGCGGTGAGTTCTTCCGGGCGTACGCGGTTCATGACGCCGATGAATCGCGAGACGAATCCTGGCGCCGGGTTCCGGTAGACGGCCTGGGGAATGTCGAACTGGGCGATGCGGCCCTCATGCATGACGGCCACACGATCGGCCATGGCGAGCGCTTCTTCCTGGTCATGGGTGACCATGACCGTGGTGGTGCCGCGTTCACGATGGATCCTTACGATCTCCTCGCGCAATCGTTCGCGCACCAGCGCGTCGAGGGCGGAGAGCGGTTCGTCGAGCAGTAGCACCCGCGGTGCGACGGCGAGCGCACGCGCGAGGGCGACTCGCTGCTGCTGGCCGCCCGAGAGCTGGTGCGGATACTTTCCGCCGTGCTCTTCGAGGCCGACGAGCGCGAGCAGCTCCTCACTGCGGGCTCTTCGCTGCGCCTTGCCGACCTTCTGCACTTTGAGCCCGAACTGGATGTTCTGGGCGGCAGTGAGGTGTGGGAACAGCGAGTACTGCTGGAACACGATACCGGTGCCGCGTTCGCGGGCGGGGGTACGCGTCATATCGGTGTTGCCGATGCGCACGGTGCCCGATGTGGGCTGCTCGAAACCGCCGATGATCTTGAGCGCCGTCGACTTGCCGCAGCCCGACGGGCCGAGCAGGGTCACGAGCTCGCCTGGCCTGACGTCGAGGTCGATGGCGTGCAGCACCGTCTTGTCGCCGTATGTCTTCGTCAGCTGCGAGAGCTGCAGACCGGCGGCGGTGCGGGAAGTGGGGTCGATCTTCATGATGCCTTTCGGGGAATATACGGCTGCGCGTTCAGATCGCGAACTGGGTGGCCCGTACCGTGCGGTTGCGGCTCTGCCCGGCAAACACCATGACCGCCATGAGCAGCCACGATCCGACGATCGAAATGAAGCTGAGCGCCGCAGCGAGTCGTACCTGCGACTGCCCCAGCTCGATGAGCAGCGTCGGGAATGTGCGGTGCAGGAGCAGCTGGGCCATGACGAGCTCGCCCGACGCCATCATGACGACAAGCAGCGAGCCCGACACGATCGCGGGCCACAGGTTCGGCAGCACCACCCTGAAGAGGGTGCCGACCGGAGTCGTGCCCAGGCTCTCGCTTGCACGCATGAGCGTGCGCAAGTCGAGGGATCGGAGCCCGGAGTCGATCGTGCGGAACATGAACGGGAGCGTCATCAGCACGTAGAAGGGAACGAGGCTGTAGATGCTCACGAAGAGGCCTGGAAAGAGCGGCCGCAGCACGAGGTTCACGCCACCGACGAGGGCGATGGCGGGGATGATGTAGGGCAGCAGCGACGTGGTTTCCGCGAAACCGAGGGCCCTGGGCACTCGCAGGTGCATCCAGATCAGGCTCGGGATCACGATCGCGTATCCGAGGATGACCGTCAGCACGGTCAGAATCACGGAGTTCGTGATCGCCTCGACTACCCGCGGATTGCCGATCAGCTCGAGCACCGGCTCGACCGTGAATCCGTCGCGCACATTCACGAAGCCGAACATGCCGACCGCGACCAGGGGCAGGCACGCTGCGATCAGGGATGCGATCAGCACGATATGAGGGAGCACACGCTTCATGGTTCAGTCCTCCTGCAACGACCACCGGGTCGCACGCCTCAGGAGGATCGCGCGCAGCCCCATCACGACGAGCATGATCGCGACCATGCCGGTGATGAGCGCGGAGGCGAGCCCCTGGTTGACGAGTACGTTGCCCGAGAGGAAGAAGCCGATGAGAATCGGGACGAGACTCGCTGAACTGCCGGCCATCGCGTAGGCGGCCGCATAGCCGCTGAACGCGTTCGCGAAGAGCAGCAGGACGCCTCCGACGAGCGACGGGGCGAGGATCGGGAGCGTCACGGTGAAGAGGATGCGCGCGCGGCCGGCGCCGAGGCTCATGCCGCCGTCGATCCATTCCGTGCGAATCCCCTGCAGCGCGGGGATCGAGAGGATCGCCATGAGCGGGATCTGGAAATAGAGGTAGGCGCAGACGATGCCCCAGAACGAGGCGATCGGGATCACCTCGTTCAGCGAGAAGCCGAAGAGGTCTTGCAACCACACGGTGAGCAGGCCCTGCGTGCCCATGAACGCGATGAACGCGTAGGCGAGCGGCGGGCCACCCGACTGGGAGGCAACGGCTGCGAGCGAGGTGACCAGTTGGTTCAACCATCGGGGCCTCGTCGCGTTCACGAGCGCCCACCCGACGACGAGACCGAGCACGCCGCCGATCACCGACGTCACCAGTGAGAGGGAGATCGAGTTGACGAAGGCGTTCACGTACTGCTCTTCGCCCAACTGGGCGAAGTTCGCAAGCGTGAATGCTCCATCGGCATCCCGGAAGGCCGTGACCACCGTGACGACGACCGGTACCACGAGGAACAGGCCGACGAAGAGGAAGTACGGCAGGGTACCGAGCAGGTCGAGCAGTCCGCGTGCGCGGGAGGAACGAACGTTCCTCCCGCGCCGGGAAGTGTGCGGACCGGGGGCGACCACACGCGCGGGTGCAGCGCTCTCCCGATCCTGATCAATAAGCGTGGCCGACATCGATCCGTCAGAAGCCCATCTTGCCGGTGACCTCGGTACCCCACTCGGCCATGATCAGCTCGGTGGCGGCGTCATTCTGCTCCGGCGTCGGGAAGGTGATCTGCTCGACGATATCGGCCGGCGGCAGCTGCTCGAGCACGTCGGCGGGAATCACGTCGTTCTCCACGAGGCTCTCGTAGCGGGCCGGGATGGCCCCCGACTTCGCGTACGAGATCGCACCTTCGTCGCTCAGCAGGTGTTCGATCCAGAGCGCGCCGGCGTTCGGCTGGGGGCTGTCGGCGGTGAGCGGCTGAGCGTAGTACGTACCGAACACGCCGTCTGCCGGGGTGCTCACCTGCAGGTCGACGCCCGACTTCTCCATCTCCGCGGTGATACCCGGGAAGTTGAAGTTCCAGTCGAGCATGACCGCAGCCTCACCCGTGGCGAGCGACTGCGAGCTCGACTCGGTCGAGACGAGGTACCCCTCTTCAGCGAGCTCCGAGAAGAACTCGATGCCCTGCGAGATATCGTCGGCCGATCCCCCATTGGCGAGACTTGCCGCGAAGACCTGCGCGAGCTGCGCCGCACCCTCGCGCGGATCACCCATCGCGATCTTGCCCTTGTACTGCGGGTCTTTCAGATCAGCCCAGGTCTCGGGAACATCGACCTCATTGGCATTCACACCGATGCTCATGACGCCGTAGTACGCGGCGGTCCAGTTCCCGTCAGGGTCCTTCAGTGCATCGGGAATCTCATCGAACGTCGAGGGCTTGTACGGGGTCACGAGCCCGTCATCGATCGCCTGCGACGTGAACGTTGCACCGATATCGAGCACGTCAGGCTGCGTGTCCTGTCCCTTGAGATTGCGGACGGCTTCGAGTTCTTCGGCGCTCGAACCGTCGGGGTTCGAGACTTCGACCTCGAGGCCGGTCGCCTCGGTGTAGATCTCGAACGACTCCTTGTAGTTCGCCCAAGATTCCGGGTAGGCGATGAGGTGTACCCGTCCCTCATCCTTGGCGAGTTCGGTGATCTCATCCAACGAAGTTCCCAGCGCGGGCTTTGCTCCCGCTTCGGCGTCCGTAGACGCGCAACCGACAAGTCCGAGCAGACCGAGGGCGAGCGCCGAGGCGCCGATCGTCCGCACGACGCGGGTGTTCATATGAGGCAATGCAGGTGTCCTTCTCTCGAAGCGGATCAGTCGTCGATCATCATTCGCCACCAACGTTTCCGGCCCCTCACCGAACGGCGACCTCCAGGTGAACTCTGCTTCACACCGAGTTCACACCGGGCGCGTAGAGTCGCCCACGAGCACACCCAACTGCGCCGACGCACTTCGGCCGGAGTCGCACCCGAAGCACACGGACGACATGGAGTACACGGGGCACGTGACGAACGAAGGGCACTGACTGATGACCGAGAACGCTGTCATGATGACCGAGAACGATGTCCGCGCCGATGTCGCTGCCCTCCTGGATCGGGCTTCGACGGTGCTCGTGGACTTCAACGGCACGCTCTCCGACGACGAGGAGCTGATCGCAGACCTCGTCGTCGAGATCGCGGTGGAGGAGTTCGGCGTCGTGATCGACCGAGATCGATACTTCGAGGATCTCGTCGGTCAGACCGAAGCTGCGATGTTCGCGATTCTCGCCCGAGAGGCCGCGCGCGAGCACGGCATCGACGTCTCCGGGGTCGACACCTCCGGTGCGCTGGTCGCCAAGTTCAACCGGCGCTACCTCGATCGGGTGAGTGGTGAGCGCCGCATCTCGCCTGCCGCCGAGGACTTCGTGCGCGCCGCGAAGGCCCGTGGCAAGGCCGTCGGCGTCGTCACCGCGGCGAGCAAGGCCGTCGTCGTGCCGACGCTGAACCAGCTCGACCTGCTCGAGGTGATCGACGCGGTCGTGGCGCTCGAGGATGTCGAGCACTCGAAGCCCGAACCCGATTGCTACCTGCTCGCACTCGGCGCCCTCGAGACCGATCCGTCGGACGCGGTCGTGTTCGAGGACTCGCGCACGGGCCTGGCGTCGGCCCGCGCGGCGGGGATCGTCTCAGTCGTCGTCGGAGACGCGCTCCCCGAGACCGAGCGCTCGGAGTACACGGAGTACGCCGTTTCCGAGCTGCGGCCCGAACTCTTCGAGCGCTGAAGCGCTCAGCGGGGTCGCAGCGTCGAGCGCTGCATCACCCAACTGTGCATGGCCACCGCTGCCGCGGATGCGGCATTGATCGAGCGGGTGGATCCGTACTGCGTGATCTCCACCACGGACTCGGCAGCGGCCAATGCCTCCGTCGACAGTCCGGGTCCTTCCTGCCCGAAGAGCATGACGCAGCGCTCCGGCCACTCGAACGTCTCCATCGGCACCGAGCCGGGGATGTTGTCGATCGCGATGATCGGCAACCCGGCCTCACGCGCCCAAGCAACGAGTGCGTCGATGTCTTCGCGATGCTCGACGTGCTGGTAGCGGTCGGTGACCATGGCACCGCGCTTGTTCCAGCGACGTCGACCGACGATGTGCACGGTGTCGGCGGCGAACGCGTTCGCACTGCGCACGATCGTGCCGATGTTCATATCGTGCTGCCAGTTCTCGATCGCGACGTGGAAGGGGTGCCGCTTTTCGTCGAGATCCGCGACGATGGCCTCCATGCGCCAATAGCGGTAGCGGTCGATCACGTTTCGACGGTCGCCGTGTTCGAGCAGCTCTGGATCGTAGCGCTCCTCACTCGGCCACTCCTCGCGTCCGCCCGGCCACGGCCCGACGCCCGCACGACTCGCTTCTGCGGTCAATCGCTCATCCATCCCCCTATTCTCCTCTTCTCCGCGGGGCTCCGCGCGCGGCACTCTAGGCTGTGACCATGGAAGCAGGGGAGGCGGATCACCCGCTCATCGTCGTCGCACCGGACTCGTTGAAGGGGAGCTGTTCGGCTCCCGAGGCAGCGGCGGCTCTCGCACGCGGTATCCGGTCAGTCTTCGGGGAGCGCGTACGGGTGCGCGAGATTCCGATGGCCGACGGCGGCGAAGGCACGCTCGACGCGCTGACTGCGGCGTGGAAGGGGCGCATCCTGACCGTTCCGACAACCGACGCGCTCGGGCGAGCGCGAATCGGTCGCGTCGGAATCTCACCTGACGGTGCGACTGCCATCGTCGAAGCGGCCGAGGCGAATGGGCTCCCGCTCGTCGCCGATCTTCCGCCGCAACCGCTCGATGCCGACTCCGCCGGCGTCGGTGCGCTCGTGCGTGCCGCTCTCGATGCCGGTGCGCGAGAGATTCTGCTGTGCATTGGAGGATCCGCGACGAATGACGGCGGTGCCGGCCTGCTCCGCTCACTCGGTGTTCGGCTGCTCGATGCTGCGGGGGCCGAGGTGCCGCCGGGTGCGCATGGGCTCCTCGAGTTGGATCGCGTCGACCTCTCCGGGCTCGACCCCGTCGCGCGGGAGGCGCGCTGGCGCATCGCCGTCGACGTGGAGAACCCACTCGTCGGGCCAAGAGGTGCTGCGGCTGTCTTCGGGCCGCAGAAGGGAGCGTCATCCGAGCAGGTGCCACTCATAGATGCAGCGCTGACGCGGCTCGCCGAGGCGCTGGCGTCGGCAGTCTCTTCTGGCGCGAGGTCCGGCATTGCTGGCGCGAGGTCTGGCACTGCGACCGCGGCCGACCTGCAGACGCGTCCGGGGCTCGGTGCCGCGGGCGGCCTCGCCGTGGGGCCCGTCGCGCTCTTCGACGCCGAGACGGTACCCGGTGCCGAGCTCGTCGCTCAAGCGGTCGACCTCGATGCTGCCGTCGCCGAGGCCCGTCTCGTGATGACCGGCGAGGGACGCCTTGATGCCCAGTCCCTGGATGGCAAGGTGGTCTCTCGTGTGGTTGCGGCGGCGGCCGAACGCGTCCCCGTGATCGTCGTCGCGGGATCCCTGGCCCTCACCGCCGAGGCGTGTCGAGACGCCGGAATCACAGCGGCGGTGTCGCTCGCCGACGGCCCCGCGACGTTGGCGGATCTCGCGGCGCGCACGCCGGAGCTGCTCGCCGAGACGGCGGCGCACCTCTGCCGGCTCTTCGACCTGCGCAGTGGTTTCAGCGGCGAGCGCTCAGCCCTCTGAGGCGTCAGTCAGCGCCTCGAGCTCGTCGCGCGAAAGCTCGAGCGACGCCGAGGCGAGCAGCGCGGGCAGCTGTTCAGGAGTACGCGCACTCGCGATCGGAGCGGAGACGGTCGGTTGCCCGGACAACCACGCGAGGGAGACCGTCGCGACCGGGGCACCATGCGAGGTCGCGATATCGTCGAGCACCGCAAGTACTCGCTCGCCTCGGGCATCAAGGTACTTCGCCGCACCCTCCGCACGCGGGCTCACCGCCCCAGCGGTCCCGGCAGCGCCCGCATCGGTTCCTCGATACTTCCCCGCCAAGAAACCGCTCGCGAGCGCGTAGTAGGGGAACACCGCGAGATGCTCCCGCTCGGCGACCTCGCGGAGTCCGTTGGTCTCGAATCCTCGCTCGACGAGGTTGTAGTGCGGTTGCAGCGCGACCGGGAGGTGGTAGCCGCCGTCGCGAGCGATGCGGAACCACTCATCGATTCGCGCTGCACTGTAGTTCGAAACGCCGATCGCGCGCACCTTGCCCTCGTCGACGAGTCGGGAGAACGCGGCGACGGTCTCCTCAAGTGGAGTCTCGGCGTCGTCGAAGTGCGCGTAGTACAGATCGATGCGATCGGTGCCCAGCCGCTGCAGCGATGCGTCTGCGGCGGCCGCAATGTTGTCGGCAGCCAAGCCGGTGAACTCGGGGTGGGTCGAGACCTTCGTCGCGATCGCGACACCGTCCCGATTGCCGCGGGCGCTCAGCCACTCCCCGATGATCGTCTCGGACTCGCCTCCGCCGTTATCGGGGGCCCAGTGGGAGTACCCATCGGCGGTGTCGATGAAGTCGCCGCCGTCTGCGACGAACGCGTCGAGCACGGCGAACGAGGTCTCCCGATTCGCGGTCCAGCCGAAGACGTTGCCTCCGAGCGCGAACGCGGCGACGTCGAAGTCCGATGATCCGATGCGGGTACGGGGAAGGGTGGTCATACGTACATCCTCACTTGCTCAGCGTTCGTCGTCAGGTTCCAGCACCCCGACGGCTTCACGCCAATCGTAGAGCCCTACGGGGTCATCCGTGATGATGAGGTCGTTGCCGCGTGCCACCGCACGGTCCCACGATTCCTCATCGTTCAGCGTGTAGACGAGAGCCCCCATACCGAGGTTTCTGATCTGTGCGGCGACCTCGGGTGACTCATCGAACAGCCCCTCGCGCGCGCCGATCGCCGACACTTCGACATCGAGCGCGAATTCGAGTGCGTGTGCGTCGAGTTCACGCGTCAGTAGCATCCGGGCGAACTCCGGCGCCAACTCGTGCAGCAGCACGAGCGTGCCCGTCTCGAACGATTCGAGCACGATACGGTTCATCATGCCGTGCGTACGCAGCAGCTCGATGACGGCCTCGACATCGGCGCGCGTCCACTCTCCTTTGAGCTCGATCATCGCGCTCGTGGGGGTCGCCTCGATGGCATCGATGAACTCCGCGAGGGTCGGCACCGGTTCACCTGCGAAACTCTTCGCAAACCACGATCCGGCATCGAGTGAGCGGATCTCGGCGAGCGTGCGCTCGGTGACGAGACCCTCACCGTTGGTCGTGCGCGCGAGGTCTGGATCGTGCATGAGCACCACTTCGCGGTCGGCGGTGAGCTGCAGGTCGACCTCGATGAAGTCGGCCCCTTGCCGGGCGGCGATGTGCGTGGCGGCGAGCGTATTCTCGGGTGCGATGGCTGCGGCGCCGCGATGCGACACGATGCCGATGTCTCCGTGCCGTTGCAGGGCACCGTGCTGTTGCAGCGGACTCGCGCGCGCATCGTGCGGGTTGAGGCCGAAGATGATGACGAGGCAGAGCGTCAGGGCGCCGGCGATCAGCCCGGCCCGGAGCGCGCCGCGATGATGCGTCAGGATCCCCTCGGCTGCCATCCCCTCGGCCGACACGTTGCGCCTCCTTGCCCCGCGCTGCCTCGCGCAGTGCCTCACAGCTTAGCGAATTCCGTTACCGTTCTGTGATCTTTCTGGGGTGCCTCAATTCAGGTCGCGGGCACGAGCACGCTGAGCCTCCCGGGCAGCAGCGTGAAGTTCACGCGGCCGGATCCGACCCGCTCGCCATCGGCGTACACAGTGATGCCGCCGCCCATGATCTCGAGGCGTTCGGCACGGAACTGCGTCACTTCGGGTCGATCCCGGTGCCGTGCCCGCAGCAGAACAGGCAGCAACCGCAGCAACCGGGCCCGCCCGATTGTCGTGGCGTGAGTGACGTCGAAGCGCCCATCACCCGGGTCGGCCTCGGGGCACATCGGGATCCCGCCGCCGTAACTGCGGGTGTTCCCCACGGCAATCAGGATGCCCGGCATCGCCACCGGCTCGGCCCCATCGATACCGACAGTGAAGTCGATTCCGCGCAGCCGGATGAGCTCGATCACGATCGCAAGGTAGTAGCGCAGGCGCCCGCGCGGGTACCGCAGCCGATTGGTGCGATCGGCGACGCGCGCGTCGAAGCCGAGGGCCGCAATCGTCACGAACCGTGAGATCCCCTCCGCACTCTCCACCTGGCCGACATCGACGGCTCGCGGCACTCCCCGCACGGCGAGCTCGGCTGCCTGCGCCGGATCCTGCGGCAGGCCCAGGGAGCGTGCGAGGTCATTGCCGGTTCCGGCGGGCACCAGCGCGAGCGGAATGCCCGCGTCGAGCACCTCGTCCACGACCAGTGCGAGCGTGCCATCCCCGCCGACAATCGCGATCGCGTCGGGTCGCGACGCGACGGCCGCAGCGACGCGAACCCGCATGTCGTCGACCGAATCGCCGACGAATACGTGCACGTGCGCGCCGAACTCCCGCAGGCGCTCCACGGCGACGTCCGCCGCTGCACTGCCGCGGCCGCGGCCCGCAACCGGGTTCACCAGCACGGCAATGCTCTTCACGCTGTCAGTGTGACACAACGGCCGATGAGGCACCGCGACCGGGCCCGATCGGTACGCTGTCCTCATGCGACGAGTGCGACGTGCCCGAGCACATCCAGGAGCCCGCGAGGCCCGAGGAACGCGACGAAACCGACGAGAGATCCCGCTCGCCTATGACGATGACTTCCGCAATATCTGCACCTACCTGATCCTCGGAGCACCGATCCTCGTGTTCGCGTTCATCGGATACGACGGACGCTTCGACCTCGCACACACCATCGCGTTGGCTTGCGTTGCGACTGCGCTCTCATCGCTCGCCTACCTGATCTGGACCCACCTGCTCTTCACCCGTGCACCTCACGAGCGCGCGATGAGGATCGCAGCCGCGCAGTACCGGAAGAAGCGTGGGCCGCTCGCCCGATGGTTCGGCACAGGTCAGAGCCACGACGCGGGCAGCATGTCGCTTTCGGCGGCAGGCCTGACACTGGTCCTCGCGATCGCCGCGATCCTCGTCGGCGGAAGCGGCCGCGGGCTGCTGCTCGCCGCCCTCGTGCTCGCGACAGCCGCCACCTCGTGGGCGACAATGCTCTACTCCTTCGCCCTCAGGTACTTCCGCCTGCACGCCGCCGGCGAGCGCATCACCTTCGACATCGACGAAGCGCCCGATTTCACCGACTTCATCTCGATGTCGACCATGGTCTCGTCGGTCGGTGCGATGTCTGCGGGCACCCCGCGAACTCGCGCCGGGCTCCGCGCCGTACGCACGCACACCTGGATCGCGTTCATGTTCAACGCGCTCGTCGTCGCCATGACCGTGTCGATTCTCGGCGGCATGGTCTCCGCGATGAGCGGCGGGTGACCGCGAGTCCGATTACTCGTCGAGCAGCTCGGCTTCGATCACGTCGTCATCGTCGCCGCCGACCCTCGGAGCACCCGAGCCAGGGATTCCGTCGCCCGGGAACACCCCTCCCGTACCACTCACGGGAGGCATCTCGACCCGGGAGAGCTCGAGCCGCTCACCATCGTCTGCGAGTCCCACGCGCACGGCGTCTCCGTCGTGCACCTGTGCCCCGAGCAGCGCCCGAGCCAGGCGGTCGTCGATCTCCTTCTGCATGAGGCGACGCAGCGGGCGTGCACCGTAGATCGGATCGTAACCGCGCGCCGCGAGCCAGGCCCGCGCCTCGGGTGTGACGCCCAACGTGAGGCGACGCTCGGAGAGGCGATCCTGCAAGCGATCGATCGACAGCTCGACGATCTGCGCCAGATCTTCCTCCGACAGCGGCCGGAAGATGACCATCTCGTCGAGGCGGTTCACGAACTCGGGCTTGAAGGCCCGCCGCACGGTCTCGCGCACGGCGTCCTCCTTTGCAGCCCAAGCCATGTCGGGGTCGATGAGGTACTGGCTGCCGAGGTTCGAGGTGAGGATCAGGATCGTGTTGCGGAAGTCGACCGTGCGCCCCTGACCATCGGTGAGTCGCCCGTCGTCGAGCACTTGCAGCAGCACGTCGAACACCTCGGGATGCGCCTTCTCGACCTCGTCGAGCAGCACGACCGAGTACGGGCGACGGCGCACGGCCTCCGTCAGCTGACCGCCCTGCTCGTAGCCGACGTACCCGGGAGGTGCGCCGACGAGCCGCGAGACCGAGTGCTTCTCGCCGTACTCCGACATGTCGATGCGCACCATGGCGCGCTCGTCGTCGAACAGGAACTCGGCGAGCGCCTTCGCGAGCTCCGTCTTGCCGACGCCGGTGGGGCCGAGGAAGAGAAAGGATCCGGTCGGCCGGTTCGGGTCGGCGATGCCGGCGCGTGTGCGTCGTACCGCATCGGAGACGGCTGCGACCGCATCAGCCTGGCCGACGAGGCGTTTACCGAGCTCGCTTTCGAGCTGGAGCAGCTTCTCGGTTTCACCCTGCATCAGTCGTCCGACAGGAATCCCCGTCCAGGCCGCGACGACCCCGGCGATGTCTTCATCGGTGACCTGGTCGTTCACCATACGGGGCTCGCCGTCGACCTCACCGGCCATCTCCGCCTGCTCCGCCTCGGTGAGCTGTTTCTGAATGACCGGGATCTCACCGTAGAGCAGCCTCGACGCCTTCTCGAGGTTGCCCTCGCGCTGCGCCACCTGCGCCTGCATGTTCAGCTGGTCGAGCTTCTCGCGCAGTTCGCCGACACGGTTCAGAGACGAGCGCTCCTTCTCCCAGCGCGCCTCGAGCACGTCGAGTTCCGCCTGCTTCCCCGCGAGATCGTCCCGCAGCTTCGCCAGGCGCTCCTTCGACGCTGCGTCCTTCTCCTTCTTGAGGGCGAGCTCTTCGAGCTTGAGGCGGTCGACCGCGCGGCGCAGCTCGTCGATCTCCATGGGCGCAGAATCGATCTCCATGCGCAGGCGGCTCGCGGCCTCGTCGATCAGGTCGATCGCCTTGTCGGGAAGCTGACGGGCGGTGATGTAGCGGTTGCTCAGTCCGGCCGCGGCCACAAGCGCCGAATCAGCGATCGTCACCTTGTGGTGCGCCTCGTAGCGCTCCTTGAGTCCGCGCAAGATCGCGACCGTGTCTTCGACGGACGGCTCACCGACATAGACCTGCTGGAAACGGCGCTCAAGCGCCGCATCCTTCTCGATGTACTCGCGGTACTCGTCGAGGGTCGTCGCGCCGATGAGCCGCAGCTCGCCGCGCGCGAGCATGGGCTTCAGCATCTGCGACGCCGCGACCGACGATTCGCCGCCACCCGCGCCCATGAGCGTGTGGAGCTCATCGATGAAGGTGATGATCTCTCCATCGCTCTCCTTGATCTCGGAAAGCACGGCCTTCATGCGCTCCTCGAACTCGCCGCGATACTTCGCACCGGCGATCAGCGCCGAGATATCGAGGGAGATGAGCTCCTTGTCTTTGAGGGACTCGGCGACGTCGCCTGCGACGATGCGCTGAGCGAGCCCTTCGACGACGGCCGTCTTGCCGACGCCGGGTTCTCCGATCAGCACGGGGTTGTTCTTGGTGCGCCTGGTCAGCACCTGGCTCACCCGCCGGATCTCGGAATCTCGTCCGATGACGGGGTCGAGTTTGCCCGACCGGGCGACCTCCGTGAGGTTGACGCCGAACTGCTCGAGAGCGCTCTGCTCTTCGTCGCCGCCTCCCGAGGCGGGCTGCCAATTCGCCTGCATCTGGATCCTTTCTCGTTCAGCAGACTGCTGCTGTTCGGCTCCGCTGCCCGATACGTTGACCGGGATCACGGTGCCGAACTCAAACTTGAGTTGATGTGACTCAAGTTTATCCGAGAGGTGCGAAATTCGCTAGGGATCGATCGGTCCCGTGGCAGTATCCGGTCGGATGCTCTCTGTCGGAGCACTTGCCGCGGTCCGAGCCCCTGGCAGGTGATCGTCCTCCGAGGCGACGCGTTCACTCCACCGCCCGGTCACGAGGCCGACCGGAATCAGCAGCGCCCAGCACAGCTGGCCCCACTCCGCCGCCGCGAGAAAGGCCACAGGAATCGACACGGCGAACACTCCGATCTGCGCCAGCAGATCAATGCGGCTCGCCCAGACACCCCGCGCAGCCGAAAGCTGTGGCAGCAGACCGCGCCGCCACCCGATCTCGCGAACCGCGCCGTGCGCGGCGATCGCCAGTGCGACATTGAGCGCGTAGAGCGCCGTCGCCAGCGGATAGTCGGAGATCTGAGGATCGCTGATCGCCTGGGTCGTGAACGGGATCAAGACGATCAGGCAGGCGAGCACCAAGTTGGCGGCGATGACCGCACCATCGATGCCGCGAAACCCGGCGAGCAGCGCGGTGTTGTTCCGCCAGAAGAGCGCAATCACGACAAAACTGATGAGAAACCCGAGCAGTTGCGTGCCGATCCCGCTGTCGAGCAACGCGGACGCGTCGCGCCACGCATCAGACGGCGGCAGGTCGATATTCGCCACCAGCAGCGTGATGGCGAAGCCGTAGATCGCATCGAGGAAGCCGAGCCCGCGCCCGAACTCGGCCCCCTCACGTCCGAAGAAGCTGTGCGTCGTCACCGTCCGCACCATGGTGCCCGCCTACCGCACGAGGGAACGCAGGCGCCGCTGCGCCACCGAGAGCGTCGCGAGGCCGGTATCTGCGCCGGCACGGGCGGCGGCGAGTGCTTCGTCAAGCGCGCGTTCGGCCGCAGGGCCGCCCTGCGCGAGCCACTCCTCGACTCGCTCCTCGGGGCTTCCCGCATCGGAGCCCGTCTGCGCGATCGCCGACGCGACGAGCGCACTCATCACGGCGTACAGGTCGTCGCGCATGGCGGCTCTCGCCATGGCGCCCCAGCGGTCGTCCTGCGAGAGCTGGGTGACGCGAACGAGCAGTTCGTCGAAGCGCATCCGCGACGACATCGCGAAGTAGACTCCAGCGACCTCGTCGAGGTCCCAGTCGTGCACGCGCGCCTGCTCCACGATGTCGAGGAGCGCGAGCGAACTCAGCATGCCCGCACCCCGACGCGCCAGCTGCGCCGGCACGCCGGCCTCCTCGTGCTGAGCGGCACGCTGCTCGAAGCCCTGCAGGTCGTCGCCCCGCATCAAGCTCTCGAGGCGCTCCGCCAGCGAAGCGACCGACTCCGAGAAGCGCGCGATCTCGGCACCGATGTCGATGCCCTCCGGCCGGTGCTGCACGAACCAGCGGGTCGCCCGGTCGAGCACCCGCCGGAAGCGCAGATAGAGATCGGTCTGCACCGCAGTAGATACGACGTTGTCGGTCGCTTCGACCTCGCGCACGAAACCGGCGAGGTCGAAGATCTCACGCACCACCACATAGGCTCGAGCGATCTGCTCGCTCGTGGCACCCGTCTCGTCTTCCGCACGGTACGCGAAGGTGATGCCGCCGCGGTTCACCATCGAGTTGACCACCGAGTTGACGATGATCTCCTTACGCAGCGGATGCGACTCGAGGTCGTCGCCGTAGGCTTCGCGGATCGGCTCCGGAAAGTACTCGGCCAGCGTCCTCGCGAACCAGGGATCGTCGGCCAGATCCGACGCTGCGAGGTCGGCCTTCAACGCCAGCTTCGAGTATGCGACGAGCACCGCGAACTCCGGTCGAGTGAGGCCCTTGTCTTCGGCGATGCGCTGCTGCACCTCCGACTGCGTCGGGAGGAACTCGAGCTCGCGGTCGAGCTCATCGCGATCCTCAAGCCACTCGATGAGTCGCTCATGCGAGGGGAGCATCGCAGCCGCACTCTCACGCGAGTTGCCGAGCAGCACATTCTGCTCGTAGTTGTCGCGCAACACCTGCTTCGCAACCTCGTCGGTCATGGAGCGCAGCAGCTCATTGCGCTCCTCCCGGTCGAGACGACCGTCGCGCTCGACAGCGCCGAGCAAGATCTTGATGTTGACCTCGCGATCGGAAGTACCGACACCGGCCGAGTTGTCGATGGCGTCGGTGTTGATCCTGACCCCCGCCTTCGCGGCCTCGATACGACCCCACTGGCTCGCCCCGAGGTTGCCGCCCTCGCCGACGACCCGCACCCGCAGCTCGTCGCCGTTCACACGAATCGCGTCGTTGCCGCGGTCGCCGATCTCGGCATTGGTCTCGGCACTGCCCTTGATGTAGGTGCCGATGCCGCCGTTCCAGAGCAGGTCGACGGGCGCGAGCAGCACGGCCCGCTTCAGCTCGACCGGGGTGATCGACCCGACCGACGGGTCGAGGCCGAGCGCCTCCGCCATCTGCGGGCTCACCGGAATGGACTTCGCGCTCAGCGGGAAGACCCCGCCGCCCTCGGAGATAAGAGATCGATCGAAGTCGTCCCACGACGAGCCGGGGAGGTCGAAGAGTCGCTGTCGCTCGACGAAGGTCGAGGCCGCATCGGGCTCGGGGTCGACGAAGACGTGCCGGTGGTCGAACGCCGCAACGAGCCTGATGTGCTCGGATCGCAGCATGCCGTTACCGAACACGTCGCCAGACATGTCGCCCACGCCCACAACCGTGAAGTCTTCGGTCTGCGTGTCATGACCCATCTCGCGGAAGTGCCGCTTGACCGACTCCCACGCACCGCGGGCGGTGATGCCCATCCCCTTGTGGTCGTAGCCGGCCGATCCACCCGACGCGAAGGCGTCGGCGAGCCAGAAGCCGTACTCCTCGGAGATCGCGTTCGCCGTGTCCGAGAACGACGCCGTGCCTTTGTCGGCCGCGACCACGAGATAGGGGTCGTCACCATCGTGGCGCACCACGCGCTCGGGCGGCAGCACCTCGGTACCCGAGCGGTTATCGGTGATGTCGAGCAGACCGCGGATGAACGTACGGTACGCATCCTTGCCCGCTTCGACCCATGCAGCCCGATCAGTCGGAGCCGGCAGCCGCTTCGCGTAGAAGCCGCCCTTCGAGCCTGTCGGCACGATCACGGCGTTCTTCACCATCTGCGCCTTCACGAGACCGAGCACCTCGGTGCGGAAGTCCTCGCGGCGGTCGCTCCACCGGAGGCCGCCCCGAGCGACCTGCCCGAATCGCAGATGCACGCCCTCGACCTGGGGAGAATACACCCAGATCTCGGCCATCGGATGCGGCTTCGGCAACCCCGGAACGCGCGGGCAGTCGAGCTTCATCGACACCCACGGCTTCGGCTCGCCACTCGCATCGCGCTGGTAGAAATTGGTACGCCAGGTCGCCTCGATCACACCGATGAACGAGCGCAGGATCCGATCCTCATCAAGACTCGACACCCGGTCGAGATCTTCGCCAAGCGACGCGGTGAGCTGCTCCGTGAGCGCATCGCGGTCGCCAGACTCGTCAGGGTCGAAGCGAATCTCGAACAGTCGCACCAGCTTCGCCGCGATCTCTGAATTGGCGACGAGCGCACGTTCGATGTACGGGACGGAGAACGCCGCACCGGTCTGGCGCAAGTACATGGCGATGGCACGCAGGATCACGATGCGTCGCCAATCGAGACCGCCGAGCAGTACGAGCGCGTTGAGACCATCGCTCTCCGCGGCGCCGGTCCACACCGCGACGAAGGCATCCTCGAACTCCTGCCGCCACGAGGGGTCGCGCCATGCCTTGATGTCAGGAGCTGTGAGCCCGAAGTCGGAGAGGAAGAACGTGGTGCCGTCGGCGAGCGTCACTTCGTAGGGCCGCTCATCGACGACGTCGACGCCGAGGTCGGTGAGCACGGGCAGCATGCGCGTCAACGGGTACTCTTCGCGCGACGCGACGGTCAGGTAGCGCTTGCCCTTGTCGTGCTTCTCGGGCTCGTAGAGGTGCACCGCGAAGTTGCAGCCGAGCCGCAGTTGCTCGAGCAGCGCGATGTCTCCGACGGCGTCCTCGGGTGTGATGCTCTCCTTGTAGGCGCCGGAGAACGCAGCGGCGTAGCGGCCGAGCAGCTCGGCGGCCTCCTCTTCATTGTGCTTCTGGTGGAGCGCGTCGACGAGGCTTTCCTCCCAGCCACGGATCGCGGCCTCGAAGCGAGGCTGGAGCTCCGCAGCCGAGACATCCGGCACCTGTACGCCCTTCGGCATGCGCACGACGAAGTGCAACTGCGCGAGCGGAGAATCCCCCACGCGCGTCGCGTGATCCACCTGCTCGGCACCGAAGGTCTCTCGCAGGAGCTCCTGAATGCGCAGGCGCACCGTCGTGTTGTACCGGTCACGAGGCAGGTAGGCGAGCGCGGAGACGAAGCGACCGAACTCATCTCGACGTAGGAAGATGCGGGACCGGCGGCGCTCGCGCAGGCGGCTCGCCTCGGTCGCGACCTCGTACAGGTGCTCCGCCGTGTCTTGGAAGAGTTCGTCACGCGGGTACTGCTCAAGAATCTGCAGCAGGTCTTTGCCCGAGTGCGAGGTGGCCGCGTAGCCGGAACGCTCGAGCACCGCCCGAATCTTGTCGCCGATGATCGGGAGCGTGAGCACGGGCGAGGCATATGCGGCCGAGGTGAACATGCCGAGGAAGCGACGTTCTCCGGTGACGTTGCCCTCATCGTCGAAGGTGCGCAGCCCGATGTAGTCGAGGTAGACGTCGCGGTGCACGGTGGCGCGCGAGTTCGCCTTCGTAACGCTCAGCAGGATCGGATCGCGAGCCGTCCGCTGCGCTTCCGGGGTGAGGCGCGCCGCAGTCGTCGTCGGCTTGCGCAGAATGCCGAGGCCCGTGTGCGGCAGGGGCCGCAGCACCTCCTCGCCGTTCTCATCGGTCTCGAGCACGTGCTCGCGGTACCCGAGGAACGTGAAGTTGTCTTCCGCGAGCCAGCTCAAGAACTCGTAGGTCGGGCGCACGCTCTCGGGGTCGACCGACTCCGGGGCCTCGGTACGGAGATCGGTGATGATGTCGAGGCAGGCACGACGCATGGCGCGCCAATCGTCGACCGCCGCGTGCACGTCGCCGATGACGCTCTGCAGCCGATCCTCCAGTTCCTTGCGCTCCTCTTCCGTCGGCACCCGATCCACCTCGATATGAATCCAGGATTCGAGATGGCCTCCGTGCGCACCGAGTTCGAGCAGCCCGCCCTCATCGTCGCGCCGCACCGACACAACCGGGTGCATGAGCAGGTAGACGGAGAGCCCGTGCCGCGCGATCGCGGCGGCCACCGAGTCGACCAGGAAGGGGGAATCGTGCGTGCAGATGTCGACGATGGTGCGGCGCGAAGTCCAGCCGTGCTCCTTGAGCGTGGGCGTGAAGACGCGGACGAGTGTGTCGCGTTGCTCGCGGCGATCGCCGAGTTCGCGCATCGACAGCACGGCACCGACGACATCGCGCGGCTCGCGCTCGGCGAGCTCCTCGGAATCGAGCTCTCGGATGAGCCGTTCGAGGCCTTGGCGGAGCTCGGGGTTCACCGCCTCAAGGGCTTCATGGACGGATGCTAATGGGGTATCGCCACTGCTCAACTTCTTTGTCCCGTCTGGCCGAAATCATCGGTCGCAAGGTCATTGCCGGTAATCCAACCCCAGCATAGCCCCGGTTACATTCCCATGGGCGGGGCATTTCAGTCAACCGTCGCCGAACCGTCGGGAGTCAGTACGGTCTACTCCCGACTGCCTATCGCTGTCATCCCCCTTGACGGCGCGCGAGTTTCTCTCGGGCCTCTCGGGCGGTCTGACGCTCGCGCTTACGCGCCTCGCGGAGGGCCTTCTCCGCGTCGCGCACCGCCTTGCGCGCTTCGCGGTAGCGCTTGTCCTCTGAAATATCGGCGTCCTCGACCCGCGGCCACGCGGCAGCTTCCTCGCGCGCATCGCTCGCCTCTCGCCCCTTGGTCTCGACGCTCTCGATATAGGCGGCCACTCCATCGAGGCTGCGCTCGAGCCCGAACGCGAAAGGATCGCCGTCGTCAAGGAACACGCCCGAGTCGATGGCGGCGCGCAGCGCGGGGTAGGCGTCGGCCGTGACGAGTCGGCGGTAGAGCGCGTCCTCCTGCCGGGCGATGTCGGTGTCACTGAGGTCGAGTGCGCGCTCGGTTCGCGCATACCCGGCCATCACCATGCCGGCCCACCGGGCCTGGCCCGTGACGAGCAGCATGACCGACAATCGTTCGTCGTACGTCAATGGGGTCTCTTCGAGGGAGCTCAGCCCCGCATCCATCCACGCGGCGCTGCCGGGCGTGATCGGTGCGCCGCTGATGGGGATGTCGAGTGCCCACGGGTGTTGCAGGTAGGTCTGCAACTGCGCCCGGTACAGCGCGCGCAGGCGATCCCGCCAGGTCCCTTCGGCCATGGCCTCGGGAGGGATACCGGTCGCTTCCTCCTGCATCAGCAGAATCAGATCATCCTTCGCGCTCACGTAGCGGTACAGCGACATCGGCGTGTATCCGAGCTTGGCGGCGACGGCCGACATCGAGACGGCGACGAGACCCTCGGCATCCGCGATCTCGACCGCCGCCTCGACGATCCGTTCGACGCTCATTTCACGTTTGGGGCCGCGCTGGGGATCGGCGGCCACACCCCAGGCGAGCGCAATACCGCGGGGGAGATCGAGGTCGGCGGCATCAGTCATTTCAACAGTCTAAGACTGTCTATGGCATAAACAGTATGTTACTGTCATAAACAGTTTTACTCATACACAGAAAGGGAATCCCATGATCGAACCTCAACCAGCCATCGCCCTGCGAGGTGTGCGCAAGTCGTTCGGGCGTCGAGTCGTGCTCGAACGGCTAGACCTCACCGTGTCACGCGGCGAGGTATTCGCGCTCCTCGGGCCGAACGGAGCCGGCAAGACTACGACGATCGGGGTGCTCACCACCCTCGTCGTACCCGACGCTGGAACGGCACACGTCATGGGCACCGACGTCGTGCGCGACCCGAAAGAGACCAGACGACGCATCAGCCTGACCGGCCAATCCGCCGCGGTCGACGACGGTCTCACGGGGCTGGAGAACCTCGTGATGCTGAGTCGACTCTCCGGCCTCTCATCGCGTGACGCACGGAAGCGGGCGGCGAACCTGCTCGAACGCTTCGATCTCGTCCAGGCCGCATCGCGCAGGGTCGCGACGTACTCGGGCGGCATGCGCCGACGCCTCGACCTCGCGCTCAGCTTCGTCGTCACCCCGGAGATACTGTTCCTCGACGAACCGACAACCGGGCTGGACACCCGCAGCCGTCGGCAGCTCTGGGAGACCATCCGCGGGCTCGCCGATTCGGGCGTGACCGTCTTCCTCACAACCCAGTACCTCGAAGAGGCGGACCAGCTGGCCGACCGGATCGCCGTGCTGCACGACGGCCGGATCGTCGCCCTCGGCAGCCCGGCGGAACTCAAAGCCGCGACCGGATCCGATGTGCTCGAAGTTCACGATGAGCAGGGAGCCCTTCTGCACGAAGCACACGTCGACGGCACCGTCACCGGCGTGAAGGCAGCGCTCGACACACCCCTCGCCGGCGATGGCATCGTGTCGCTGCGTCGCCCCACGCTGGACGACGTCTTCCTCTCCCTGACTGACAGCGATGCCGAGGCGGTGGCGGCATGACTGAGATGACTCCCTCGCTCCGCCCCCGCATCGGCGGCCTCATCGCCGAGCGCGTCTTCGTGTCACGCAGTCTGAGGCATTCCCTGCGTGATGGCGAATCGCTACTCATGGCGATCACACTGCCCGTCATGCTCATGCTGCTGTTCACCTTCGTCTTCGGCGGCGCACTCGACCCAGCGGGTGGCTATGTCGACTACATCGTGCCCGGCATCATTCTGCTGTGCGCGGGCTTCGGAGCATCGTCGACCGCCGTCTACGTGGCGAATGATATGAAGACCGGCATCATCGACCGCTTCCGGACGATGCCGCTCCGCTCCGGTGCCGTACTCACCGGCCACGTCGTCGCGAGCCTGGTGCGCAACCTCCTCGCGACGGGAGTCGTCATCGGCGTCGCACTTGCACTGGGCTTTCGCCCGACAGCTTCACCCCTCGCTTGGCTCGCCGCCCTGGCACTCGTCGCTCTCTACATCCTGGCGATCACCTACCTGTTCGCCGCGATCGGGTTGGCCTCAGGAAGCCCCGAAGCAGCGAACGGATACGGCTTCATTCTCCTCTTCCTCCCCTACCTCTCCAGCGCATTCGTGCCGGTGTCGACGATGCCTCGATGGTTGCAACCGATTGCAGAACACCAGCCCGTTACCCCGATCATCGAGACGATCCGCGGACTGCTCATGGGGTCTCCGCTCGACGCGCACCCCTGGATCGCCCTCGCCTGGTGCCTCGCGATTCTGGTGGTCGCCACAGCATGGGGCGCCTGGCTCTTTCGTCGCCACGCCGGGCGGCGGTAGGCCGGGCCGGTCGGCGGTCAGACCGGTCGCCACGCCGGCCAGCGGCTGGCTGGGAGGCGAGCGTTACCTTGCGAGGATATCGAGCACATCAACGATTCGGTTCGAGAAGCCCCACTCGTTGTCGTACCAGGCCACCGCCTTGGCTCGCCGGCCCTCGACGCGCAGCAGACCGGCATCGAAGATCGAGGAGGCCGAGCGTCCGACGATGTCACTCGACACGAGTGGTTCCTCGGAGAATTCGAGCACGCCAGCCATGCGACCTTCCGCGGCCTCGCGGTACGCGGCGAGCAACTCGTCGACCGAGGTGTCGCGCTCGAGCGAGGCGTTCAACTCGACGATGGACCCGACCGGAACCGGCACACGGATCGCGTCACCGCTCAGCCGACCCTCGAGCTCGGGGAGCACGAGGCCGATGGCTTTGGCAGCGCCGGTCGAGGTCGGCACCATGTTGAGGCCGGCGGCACGGGCACGACGCAGGTCGCGATGCGGCGCGTCGACCAGGTTCTGATCCTGCGTATACGCGTGCACCGTCGTGACGAAGCCCTGCTCGATACCGGCGGCATCGTGCAGCACCCGCGCAAGCGGGGCGAGCGCGTTCGTAGTGCATGACCCGTTCGAGACGATGCGATGGAGATCAGGATCGAAGCGATCCTCATTCACCCCGCGCACAACGGTCAGGTCGGCGCCCGACGACGGCGCGCTCACCAGCACGCGAGCGGCACCGGCGTCGAGATGAGCACGGGCTTGATCCGCCGCGGTGAACCGACCGGTCGCTTCTACGACGACATCGACGCCCAAGTCCTTCCACGGCAGTTGCGTTGGATCGGGCTGTGCGAGAAACCGCGCACGCTGCGTTCCGACGACGAGGTCGTCGCCCTCCACGCGGGCCGCCTCAGCCGGTGCGCCGTAGACGGAGTCGTGGTTGTAGAGATGCGCGAGCACCTCCGCATCCGCGAGATCGTTGATCGCCACGACTTCGAGGTCGCGGCTCTGCTGCACGAGCACGCGCAGCACCGCCCTGCCGATGCGTCCGAAGCCGTTGATCGCGATTCGCTGAGCCATGTTCCTTATTCCCCTCGAAGCAGATGCACTGCGTGTTGCATCTGCGTGATGTGTCTCGCTTGTGTGATGCGCGGACTGCGCCGAACCTGTGGTCCTCAACCGAAACCGCGCTCACGCGTCCGCCTGACTCCGATTCTGGCCGGGTGCACGACGGACTTCGAGTGGCTGAAATGCCGATGTTCGAAAGGATCCTGCCAAAGGCCCGCTGGTGCCTATCTCGGTGCACGCGGCCGATCAGAGCTCGGCTGTCCCTCCGGCCGATCAGAGCTCGGCTGTCCCTCCGGCCGATCAGAGCTCGGCAGAGAATGTGCGCCGGTACTGTGTGGGCGTCGTGCCCAGCACGTTGCGGAAGTGCAGGCGGAGGTTCGCTGCAGTACCCAAGCCGACGAGACCCGCGATCTCGTCAATGCTCCGCGTACCGCTTTCGAGTAGCTCGCGAGCGAGGTCGACCCTGGCCCGCATGACCCAGCGCATGGGCGAATACCCGGTTTCTGCGTGGAACACCCGGGCGAACGTCCGTTCCGAGACCTTCGCATGCGCTGCGAGCCGCGCCACAGTCAGGTGCTCGTTGAGATGGTGCAGCGCCCACTGCCGGGTTCCCGTGAGCCGCTCCCCCGTGGTCGACGGCACGCTGCGCTGCACGTACTGGGCCTGCCCACCGCTGCGATAGGGCGCGGCAACGAGCCGCCTTGCCGCGTGGTTCGCCGGGCCGACGCCGAGTTCATCACGCAGGATGTGCAGGCAGAGATCGATCCCTGAGGCGGCCCCTGCCGAGGTCAGCAGCTGCCCCTCGTCGACGAAGAGCACCCCCTCGTTGACCTCGACGAGGGGGAACCGCTCCGCGAATGCTTGGGTGTAATGCCAATGCGTGGTCGCCCGGTGCCCGTCGAGCAGACCGGTTGCGGCGAGCGCGAACGCCCCGGTCGAGATCGCCGCCAACTTGGCCTCGCGCTCGTGGGCAGCTCGGAGCGCGTCGATGAGTGCTTGCGGCGGCGTCTCAGCCGCGGGGTTCAGGTAGCCGGGGATGAAGACGAGGTCGGCTTCGGCGACGGCCTCCAAGCCGCTGTCGACCTGGTACGAGAGCCCATCGGCACCGGAAACCATGCCCGCACGCACCCCGCACACCTGTACGGAGTAGGGCATGCTCTGCCGAGTGGTGAAGACCTGAACCGGGATCCCGACATCCAGGGGCTTCGCCCCCTCGAGCACGACCACCGCGACGCGTCTCAAGGGTGCGTCCTCACACCGTCATATAGCCCCAAGCTCTACACTGCTCGCAGCACCAGGGCGCTGCCCTGGCCGCCACCGCCGCAGATGCCGACGGCGCCGAGCGTGCCGCTCCCGGCGGCGGCGAGGGTGCGGGCGAGCGTGCCGACGATACGGGCGCCCGAGGCCCCGATGGGGTGCCCCAACGCGATGGCGCCGCCGTGGACGTTCACGATCTCGGGGTCGATGCCGAGTTCGCGCGTCGACTGCACCGCGACCGAGGCGAACGCCTCGTTGATCTCTACGGCTGCGAGGTCCGAGGCAGACGCATCGAGCTTCGCAAGCGCCGCCGTGATGGCCCGCGCGGGCTGCGAGTGAAGATGCAGGTCGGGGCCTGCGACGAGCGCGGTCGCCTCGATCGCTGCGATCGGCTGCACACCGAGGCGCTCGGCCGCGGCAGCGCTCACGAGAACGAGCGCGGCGGCTCCGTCGGTGATCTGCGAAGCATTCCCCGCCGTGATCGTGCCGTCCTTCGCAAAGGCCGGCCGCAAGCCTGCAAGCGATTCCTCACTCGTCTCGGGGCGCACACCGTCATCGGCGGATACGACCGTGTCGCCGCGTCGCGACGTCACCGTGAAGGGCGCGATCTCGCCGCCGAGAAACTCTGCGGACTCGGCAGCCAGTCGGTGGGACCGTGCGGCGATCGCATCCTGCTCCTCCCGCGAGATCCCGAGCTTCCCATTGCCCGTCTCGGTAAGCGACCCCATGGCGGCCTGTTCGAACGCGTCGCTCAGCCCATCATGTTCGACGGTGTCGACGAACTGCGATCCGCCATATTTCACCCCCGCGCGCAGGTGCGCGACATGAGGCGCGAGCGACATCGACTCCTGCCCGACAGCGACGACAACATCGGCTTCGCCCGCCCGAATCAGTCGAGCAGCCTGGCTCACCGCCTCGGCCCCCGAGAGGCACACCGCGTTGAGCGTGATCGCCGGCGCATTGAGGCCGATCCCCGCCCCCACTGCGGTCTGCCGCGCCGGATTCTGACCCGCGCCGCCCTGCAGCACCTGACCGGCGACCACGGCATCGACCGCGTCTGCGGCGATGCCCGCTCGTTCGAGAGCCGCCTTGACCGCGTGCGCTCCGAGCGCTGTCGCTGGTTGCCCTGCGAGCTGCCCGGTGAAGCGGGTGAAGGGGGTGCGTGCGTAACCGGCGATCAGGGCGGTCATGGGGGCTCCTTCCATACGGATGCAAGATCCACGCTACCGCGCGATAGGCTCCGCAGTGTGACCAATTCCGCTGCCCGTACGACTCCCCCGGCGCGTCCTTGGGTACTCATGTTCATCGCGGTATGCCTCGTTGCCGCGAACATGCGCATGACCATCATGGGTATCGGGCCGCTGCTCGACGACATCGCCGCCGATCGCGGCGTCCGTCCGGCGACGCTCGGCATGCTCGCCTCGCTGCCGCTGATCGCCTGGGGAATCGTCTCGCCGTTCGCGCACGGGGTGAGTCAGCGCTTCGGCATGACGCGCACGGTGTCGTGGTCGCTCGTGCTGCTGATCGCGGGTACGGTCTGGCGTTCCCTGCCCGGCTCCCCGATCGGGCTCTGGGCGGGCACCGCCCTCACCGGCGTCGCGCTTGCCTTCGCGAATGTGCTGCTGCCTGCCGTGATCAAGCGCGAGTTTCCGACCCGCCTCGCCCTCGTAATGGGCATCTACAGTGCACTGCTCGGAGGTACCGGCTCCGTAGCATCGGGGCTCGTGGTGCCGATCGCGCACTTCGACCCGGGTTCGGGGGAGCTCGGCTGGCGGGTGGCGCTGCTCGCCACGGGAGTGCTGATTCCGCCTGCGCTTGTCATCTGGGTGTGGGCGACGCGCGGCACCGATGCTCGGCGAGGCGATGCGGGTCCGGATCACGAAGCGACGGAGCCGCTCGGTATCGGGGCCCCGTTCGAGCCGGCCGTCCCCGCGGTGAACGCGGCTACGCGCACCGGGCGAAACCGCGGCACGAGGCGCGGCGGCGGCGCAGGGCGCAACGCCGGCACCGGTCGCAGAATCTGGGGGGATGGTCTCGCCTGGCAGGTTGCGCTCTACATGGCCGCTCAGTCGGTGCTGTTCTACATGCTCGTCACCTGGCTGAGTCCGTTGCAGATCTCACGCGGCATGAGTCACGTCGCGGCCGGGCTCGATGTCATGCTGCTGCAGGTGGCAGGAGTGATCGGGTCGATGCTGAGCCCACTGCTCTTCCGCGGGCGTATCGACCGGTGGGCACCGATGCTGATCCCGTTCACCGTCGGAGCCACGGCGATGGGCATCGCGTTCGTGCCGTCGTTGATCTTCGTGTGGCTGCCGGTCTGCGGAATCGCGTGCGGAGCCTCACTGAGCGCGAGTCTCATGCTCATGGCGGCACGGGCACGCACTGCCGAGGGCGCCACGGCGCTCTCTGGTATGTCGCAGTCCGTCGGGTACCTCGTCGGCGCGCTCGGCCCAGTGGGCTTCGGCGCGCTCTACGAGATCACGGGCGGCTGGACGACCCCGTTCCTGATCTTCTTCGTGATCGCGGTGGGGCAGGCGGCGCTCGGCATTTCGGTGGGCCGCAAACGGTTCGTGCTCGAACCTCGCGGCTAGCTCGAACCTCGCGGCTAGGCTGGAATGGTGAACAGACGGAGGATCGCGGCGGGCACCGCAGCTCTCGTGCTCCTCGGCGGCGGGTACGTCGCAGTCTGCGGGCTCACGCCGCTCCCGGGGCTTCAGGTCGCTCTCGATGTAGCCGATGCGCAAGAGTTCTCGGTCGCTTCCGAGGGTGGGCAGGAGCTCGTCTCGGCGTATTCCACGCCTACGGCACTGGGGTGGCTCGACGGCGGAGAGCCGTGGGCCAACTCCGAAGAGGCCGTGCCGATCGCAAGCCTGACGAAGCTCGTCACTGCGCTGGTGTCTCTCGAGCACAAGCCGTTCAAGGCGGGCACGGATGGGCCGAGCTACACGGTCGGGGCCAACGATGCCGGGCTGCGCGCCGAGGTGCTGCGCCAGGACGGCATCGTGCACGATACTCCGGAAGGCCTGCAGCTCACCGCACGTCAGATGCTCGAGCTCATGCTGCTGCCCTCGTCGAACAACTACGCGATCTCATACGCCGAGTGGACGTTCGGCTCTGAAGAGGCGTTCGTCACGGCCGCAGCCGACTGGGCCGAGGCGCATGAGCTCACGACGCTCCGCATCGTCGAGCCGAGCGGTCTCTCCTCCGGCAACGTGGCTGCGCCTGCCGACATGATCGAGATCGCGCGACTCGCCCTGGAGCATCCGGTCATCTCCGAGATCGTTGCCGAGCAGCAGGCCGATATCCCCGGCATCGGCCTGATCGAGAGCACCAATCCCCTCCTCGGCGAGCCGGGCATCATCGGCTTGAAGACCGGCACGCTGTTCGCGAGCGGCTACAACCTGGTTGCCGCACGAGAGCAGACGGTTGAGGATCGCCCGCTCACCAGCATCGCAGTCGTGATGAGCCGCGCAGACGAGATGGCCCGAGCGTCGGATGCGCGCGCCCTGCTGGCCGGGGCGGAGCAGTCCGTCGAGGAGGTCGAGCTCATCGACGACTCCGAACGCATCGGCACGGTGACCGTCTGGGACGGCGCCCAGGTCGCGGTTGCCGCTGACGCCGGCGCATCGGCAGTGCTGCGTCCGGGTGAGACAGCCGAGCGCGTCGTCGAGGTGTCGGATCGACTCTCCGAGTCCCCCGCAGGCACGCAGGCCGGTTCGGTGAACGTCACAACACCCGAAGGCACCTACGGCATCGACATCGTCACCGAAGCGGCGATCGCCGAACCCGATCTGTGGTGGCGTGTGACGCATCCTGCGATCGTGCTCGGGTGGGCTGATCCCGAACCACGATAAGCGGATTGACACCTTTGGCTGGGGCGTCGCAAGTCGGCGCGCACGGGACTCTCCACCGATTCCTGCCGGTAATCCGCAAAAGAAGCGCAAGAATTTCGGTCGACCTCACTAACTGTCACCTGTAAGCTCCATTCCCGGTGGCCGTCTGCAGAGGCCCCTATCCCTACCCCTCCCCTACCCCCTACCCCCTAGTTCGCCAGAAGCGATCCCGTGCTCCCGTCGCTATCCGCGACCCCGCCTCGCCGCCACAAGCGTCCCTTCCCACGGCGAGGCATGCGGGAATCCAGCGTGCAGCATGCCACCCGAGATTCCGCGATGCCTCAGCTCTTGCACTCCTTTGTTTCACACAGAAAGCAGACAATGATGTCAGCTGAAGAAAATCCCATCGTTCATAAGCGCCTGGCTCCCCCTCGCCCGAAGGAGGCGCCGACGAATCGTCGACTCGAAGTCGACGACATCATCATCGCCGACAAGAAGCAGCTGAACATGGCGCAGATCGGCGCCGGTGTCGGCAACTTCATCGAGTGGTACGACATCGGCGTCTACGGCTACCTCGCCGTGACGATGACGGCGGTGTTCACCGCCGGCCTCGACCAGGGCATGGGCCTTGTGGTCACCCTGCTCGGCTTCGCGGTGTCGTTCATCGTGCGCCCGCTCGGCGGTATGATCCTCGGCCCGCTGGGGGACAAGATCGGCCGTCGCCGGGTACTGTTCTTCACGATCGCCCTGATGGCCGCGGCGACCACGCTGATCGGCTGCCTGCCGTCGGCTGAAACCGTCGGCCTGTGGGTCATCATCCCGCTGTACCTGCTGAAGATGGCGCAGGGCTTCTCGACCGGCGGTGAATACTCAGGCGCCGCCACCTACATCGCCGAGTTCTCACCCGACAAGCGCCGCGGCTTCATGACCGGCCTCCTGAACTCGGGATCAATGCTCGGCTTCGCAGCCGGCGCCGGCATGGTCGCACTCACGACGTCCTTCTCCACGTCACTCTGGGGCGAGAACGCGATGATCGACGGCGCCTGGAGGATCCCATTCCTCATCGCGCTGCCCTTGGGCCTGCTGGCGATCTGGTTCCGCAGCCGCATCCCCGAGTCGCCCGCCTTTGAGCTCGTCGAAGACGTCGAAGCGCACGCCGGCAAGAATCTCAATCCGATGTTCGAGCGCCACGGCCTCGGTGGAATCCTGAAGCGCTACTGGCCGGTGATCCTGATCGGTATCGCTCTGATCGCCGCCGACGGGTCGGCGTCATACATGCTGACCAGTTATATGCCGACCTATATCGAGATCGAGACGGGCGTGCACGCCTCGCAGACCGCACTCGCCGCAGTCGTAGTGCTGGTCTTGCAGGCCGTCCTGATCCCGATCTTCGGTGCCTGGGGCGACAAGATCGGCCGCAAGCCGATCTATTACATGGGAGCGATCGGGAACATCATCCTGTTGATTCCGGCGTTCGCACTCGCGCAGACCGGCACCACCTGGTCGCTGTACCTCGTGCTGTTCATGCTCTCCGTGCCGAGCGCGATGTTCCTTGCCAACACCGGTGCCGTGATGTCCGAACTCTTCCCGACCGCGTCACGCTACGGATGCGTCGGCTTCACGCACAACGTCGCGATCTCAGCGTTCGGCGGCACGACGCCGCTGTTCAGTCAGATGCTGCTGAACGGCACCGGCTTCGCGTACGCCCCCGCGCTCTATGTGATGTTCTTCTCCGTGGTCGCACTGTTCGCAATCTGGAAGATGCGCGAGTCGGCGCACCGGCCTCTCCTCGGGTCGGTACCGGTCGTCGAGACGCGTGAGGAGGCCATCGATCTCGTTGTCTCACAGGAGACGAACCCTGATATCGATACCTCCACCATGCCGTTGCACATCGTCAGGATGTGACGGGCGATACGGGCTCCATCGCCTCGCCACGGAGCTCCCTCCGGAGCAGCGCGGTAAGCACCAGCGATACGCCGCACAACCCGATGAGCATCAGCAGTCCGATGGTGAACGAACCGAACAGGTCTTTGAACCACCCCATGGCGAAGGTCGCGAACAGCGCACCGATGTTGGCGAACATGTTCGAGAAGCCGTTGATGCTTCCCGCGAACCGGGAGCCGAGCACGCGCACGGGGATCTCGAAGAGCGGCCCGAAGTAGATCTGCAGGAAGAACTGGTTGATAGCGATGAGCACCACGAGCGGGGCCAGGTCGTGCACCGCGATGATGCCGACGAATGTTCCGGAGATCACGAGCAGAGAAACGACGATGACGGTGAGCGGTCTATTGAATCGATCGGAGACGTAACCGCCGCAGATGTTCGCCGGGGCCGTGAGAGCGGCCCCGGCAGCGAGGACCAGCCCCGCCGTCGTGAGGTCAAAACCCTTCTCCACGACCAGATAGGTCGGCCACCACGCCATCGTCGCCATCGTCACCGCGAGGCGCACGAATTGGATGCCTCCGCAGAGCCACAGCACGCGACCCCGCATGATCTCGAGCAGGTCGCGCACACGGCTACCCCGCAGTTCCGATCGCGGCGCATCGCGATCGGGCAGGAGCACGTAGAAGACGACGAACAGGAGGCCCAGACCGGAGAAGATCATGAATAGTGTCCGCCACCCGAGGTCGTCGACCAGCAGAGGGCCGAAGATGTTGAGGAAGACGTTCGAGGAGAAGCCGAGGGCTACGAAGAGCCCCATCGCCGTCGCCCTTCGATCACTCGGGAACTGCCGCGTCACGAGGAGCATGCCTGACGCGAACATGAGGGAACGGAAAACGCCGGACACCGCCTGATTCGCGATGAGCCAGTGGAAGGTCGGGAGGATCGAGAAGCTGAAGGCGAGCAGGTTCACGCCGATCGCACCGACGAGATATACGCGTTTCGCACCGAAGCGATCGGAGAGGTACCCGGCGGGGATCTGCATGAGGGCGTAGCTCGCCGTCGTCGCGACGGCGAGCAGACCGGCCTGCCCGTAGCTGATCCCGAGGTCGGAACGGATGAGGGGGAGGAATAGCGAGATCCCGACCATCGCAAGCGATTGCGACGTCTGCACCAGGACCACGGCAGTGACAATCCACGCGCGCATCCTCCCCGTCGCGGCGGCTGAGCCCCCTCCCTCTTCCATTCCCGCTCCTCCTAGGCCGCGGTCTGACCGGATACGACCGGCATGAGGTCGAGCGCGAGCATCACCCGAGTCAGGTCCCGGTACGAACGGAGGTTTGAACCGGAGAGCTCCTCGATGCGCGCGAGCCGCTTGTGCAGGGTATTGACGTGCACCGACAGGGCCGACGCGGCCTCGGGCGCCTGCCCGTTGTTCTCGACGTAGGTCTTCAGCGTCTTCAGCAGCTCGGCGTTGCGTCGCGCATCGTACTCCTCGACCGCCCCAAGTGTCTGAGCCACGAAGTCGCGGATCTGCTCGAGGGACATGCCCCCGGTGACGTCGACGAACGATCCGAAGTCGTCGTAGTAGGCGACGGAATTGCTGCTCGCCGCGATCCCTACGGCGAGGCGGGCCTGCGAGAGACCATCCCCCAGATGCTCGAGACCGTCGACGAGGGAGCTGACCCCCACGCAGCCCACCTCCTGCAGGCGGCCGAGGATCGCATCGGCGTTCTCGCGGCTCGGGAGTTCTCCGCGCAGCAGCACGAGCACATCGGCGTCGTCCGCCACGGCCGTGACGACGTGCCAGCCGGCGGCCGAGAAGACACCCGTGCGGCGGCTCAGGCGGAACGCGGCCTCCGGCGTGGGAGTGCTCACGAGCACGAGGCCGAGTCTGGTATCCATCGGCAGTTCCAGCAGCGCGCGCATCTCCTTCAGCTGCGACGTGCTGAGCAGCCCGCGGCTCATCGCAAGCAGGGCCAGGGGAAGGGCGTGGTTGGTCATCGCGCTGTTCGCCGAGCGCGCCTGGATGTGGGCCCCGATCACGAGCGCCGCCTGCTTCGCGACGACGAGATTGAAGTCCTCGTCGGCGCCGATACCCGGAGCGAGCACGATGAGGCCGGCGGGTCGACCGGCCGATCCCCCGTCGATGCGCACGATCGAGTAGTCGGCCCCGTGGGGAAGTGCGGAGACCCCCAGCTTCACGGGCGAGTGCTCCTGCGCCGCGGAGCGCAACGTGTCGAGGTGGGCCCGGTCGGCCTCGATCGCGAGCTCCTCGCCGCCGGCCCCGCACACGAGCACCGAGCGCTTCAGCGCGGACGAGAGCAGGCGCGCGGTCTGCTCGACGGTGAGCGCGGATTGATCGGCGAGCAAGCTGATCATCCGCGACTGTGCCATGTGGATGTTGCGCAGCTGCGAGTTGTCCTCCTGCAGCCGGTGATGCACGTCCTCCAGCCCCTGTCGCAGTCGTTCCCCGTTGTCGGCGATCGTCGCGGTCGCGAGACTTACCGAGGCGAGGCGGGCCATGAGGCGGACCGTCTCGGCCTCACTGTCAGTGACCTCGTGATCGGTCGGCCAGTAGCAGTTGAGCACGCCGACCGCGACTCCTTCGCGCATGATCGGCGCGTAGTACATGGAGACCGCGCCCATGCGGTCTAGACGCTGCCTGGCGAGCGTCTCCTTTCCGAAGTCCGCCGTCCGCACGCGACGGGGCTGCCCGGAGCTGAACACCTCCACGCTGGGGTTCCTCTGCCCGGGGAGGTACTGGGAGAAGGTCTCGTCTCCGAGCCCCTGCGACTCGTCGAAGTCGTCGGGGAGCTCCTCGCTGTGGCCGCCGACCGCGAGCTGATCGGCGTTCGAGCGCACCCGGATCACCACGCCGCTGCAGCCGAGCGCGTCGTTGACGAAGTCGCAGATGTGGTTCAGCGTCTCTTGCGGCGGTCGGAACGTATCCGTTCCGAGCGCGGTCTCCGCAATGAGGAGCAGGCTGTCGATGGCGAAATCCTCGGAGCTGGTGGGTGGGGCCGTGTCAGTCATGGCGTGAGTACTCTCTTCTTCTGTTCTCGGAGATCTACGGGCGGGGGCCGGCGAGCGGGTACATGTCTCGTTGGTAGTAGGCGAGTGGCGTCTCGTCGAGCTCGTCCTGTCCGGCTGCGACCACCTCGCCGAAGAAGAGTCCATGCGTGCCCATGTGCTGCACATCGACCACCCGGCAGTCCATCCAGGCGGCGGCACCGGCGACGACCGGCGCCCCCGTGACCTTGGGTTCCCACTCGACGCGGCTGAACCGCGCTTCCTGGGACAGCCCCGGGGTCGCGAAGAGCTGCGCGATCTTGCCGTGCGATCCCCCCAGGATGTTGACGCAGTAAGCCCCGGACTCCTTGATGGCCTCATAGCCGCGATTGCGCGTGTTCAGGCAGATCAGCACGGTCGCCGGGTCGAGGGTGATCGAGGTGAAGGAGTTGATCGTCATACCGACCGGCCCCTCTTCGGTGCGCGCGGTGGCGAGCACGACGCCCGTCACGAGACGCGACATCGCCCCCCGGAGATCGTTTGGGTTCACCGCCGAGTGCGGTTGCTGGCTCATGCTCGGCCCTTCCTTCCTTGCGTTCGGGTTTCTGCGGAGCTCCCGGTCATCGTGCGGCGCTCGGGTTGAGGTGGCCACGGAGCCAATCGGCCACGAGGTTGATGCCCACGACGATCACGAAGATCGCCGCACCCGGGATGATGCACAGCCACGGGTTCGCCACGAGATACGCCTGGCCTTCCGCGATCATGCTGCCCAGGCTCGGCGCCGGCGGCGGCACGCCAAGCCCAAGGAAGCTCAGCGCCGCCTCGATCAGCACGATGTTCGCGGTGGAAAAGCTCGCGATCACGGTGATCTGCGCAGTCAGGTTCGGAAGCACGTGCCGCACGATCGTGCGGGAGTTCTTCGTGCCCAGCACTTTGGAGGCCTCGATGAACTCCTTCTGCTTGAGCGACATCGCCTGTGACCGCACGACGCGCGCATAGACCACCCATCCGGTGAGCGCGAGTACCAGGATCAACGTGTTCGTGCCGGGTCCGAGCGTGGCGACGACCAGCAGGATCAGCAGGATCTCGGGGAACGCGAGCTGGATGTCAGCGATGCGCATCACTACGACGTCGAACCAGCCCCCGAAGTATCCCGAGAGTAGACCGATAACCGTGCCGATCACGATCGAGGCGAGCATCGCGACGAGCACGATCCACAGCGAGTTCTGGATCCCGCCCGCCAACCTGGCCAGGACGTCCCGGCCCACGGAGTCGGTGCCGAAGAGATGCTCGACCGTGCCGCCGCTCCACGCGGGCGGGGCGAGGCGCAGACCTAGGTCCTGTTCCATGGGATCGGGTGAGGAGAGGGGGCCGAGGAAGGCGAACCCGAGGACCACGACGATGCAGATCGCACCCGTGATGGCCTGGCGGCTGCGGCGGAACGACCTCCACCAGCCGCCGGTCGCGGGCCTGCGTCGCGCCCCGACGGTCGACAACATTTCCGTCTTCGGACGCGATACCGCGCCGGTTCTGGGGTGATCGCTCATTTCTTCTCTCCGAACGTGATGCGGGGGTCGAGCCAGGAATAGCTGAGGTCGACCAGCAGGTTTACCAAGGTCACGAGCACGGCCGCGTAGATCGCGATGGCCTGAGTTACGGCGTAGTCGCCCTGCACGATCGACTGGTAGAGCAGACGGCTCACACCGGGGATCGAGAACACCGTCTCGATAATCACCGTGCCGGCGATCATGAGGCTGAACTGCACCCCGAGCACCGTGATGAGCGGCAGCAGACTGTTGCGGAACGCGTGCCGGAAGAAGACCCGCGAACTGCGCACTCCCTGCGCGTATGCGGTTCGTATATAGTCGCGGCCGAGGACCTCAATCATCTCGGCGCGCACGACTCTGGCGAACTGGTTGGCGCTGTTCGCGCCGAGTGCGATGACCGGCAGGATCAGGTGGCCCCAGGTGCCGTATCCGCCCGACGGGAGCATGCCCAGCGTCACGGAGAACAGCAGGATCAGCAGCACGCCGAGCCAGAAGGCCGGCAGCGCCTGCCCGAGCATCGAGACGGTCATCACGGCCGAGTCGATCCAGCTGCCGCGCTTGATGGCCGCCAGGATTCCGACGGCGGTGCCGACCAGCAGGGCGACGCCCAGCGCGATCAACACCAGCGTGAACGTCACCGGCACGGCGTTCGCGATGACCTCGGTCACCGGCATACCGTAGACGCGGGAGCTGCCGAAGTCGAAGGTGACCACTCCGCGGAGGAACTCCAGGAACTGCACGATGAACGGCCTGTTGAAGCCGAGCTGCTCTCGGAGAGCATCGACCTCGGCCGCCGACATGTCAGGGCTGACATACGGCGTCATCGGATCGGACACGGTGCGCTGGATCAGGAACACCACGACCACGACGCCGAGGACCACGAACAGGGCCTGGGCGAGACGCTGCGCGATCCCCACGAGCACGCGCGGCGCTCCGAATCCGCGCCGCCTATCCCTTACCGGGGTCACAGAACCCACGACTACCTCCTACATTCTTCGTCGAATGCCGGGGCGGCGGGGTGGCTCGCGGACCGGTTGCGCAGCCGCGATCCACCCCGTCGTCCTCAGCCGCCGATCGTAATCGCGGTCAAGTCGAACGACATATCGGGTCGTCCCTCGAACCCCTGCACGTCCTGCTTGACGCCGTAGAGCATCGGGACCTGATAGAGCATTGCGAGCGGCTGCTTCTCGAGCATGACGGCGGACAACTCCTGCACTTTCTCGGCCCGCTCCTCGTCGTCGACGGTCGAGCGCATGTCCGCGACCATCTCGTCGAACTCGGGATCGGCCATCACGTGGGAGAAGTGGTCCGAGGTCCACTGCGAGAAGTGCGCCTCCGACATCATCGAGGGTTCGACACTGGTATTCAGCATGTAGAGCGGAGCTCCCGTACCCGTGGTGAACTTCTGCAGCCATTCGGTCGCAGGAAGCGGGGTCCAGTTCACCTCGATGCCGACCTCTCCGAGCATGTCGACGATCGCCGTCGCCACCTCGCGGTCGCCGGGGGTGCGGCCGGTGGTCGATTCCATGTCGATCGAGAAGCCGTCGGGGTACCCCGCCTCGGCCAGCAGTTCCTTGGCCTTGTCCGGATCGTAGGGCCACGGCTCCAGATCGGGGTTGTAGAGCGGCGAGTCCTCGGGCACCATCTGCGACGGAACCTCTGTCGTGCCGAGCAGGATGCTGTCGACGATCAGCTGCTTGTCGATCGCGTAGTTCACGGCCTGGCGGACGCGCTCATCCTTGAGCGGAGTGTCTTGGTCGTGCTTACCCAGGAAGAGGTTCTGGTACTGGCCCATGAGCGCCGAGACGGGCTTCGCCGTCTGCGAGTCCTCGAGCCCCTCCCAGATGTCCGGTGACATGGGGAAGACGACGTCGGCGCGGCCGGTGTCTAAGGCAGAACTGCGCGCGGCCTCGTCCTCAATACTGAGGAAGGTCACCTTCTCGAGATTCTCGACCGGCTTGTCGCCCCAGTAGTCGGGATTCGGCACGAGGGTCATGTGGTCGTTCGGGGCGAAGGAGTCGATCATCATCGGCCCGCTGCCGACGCCTTCGCCTCCCATGCCCATGCCGGTCTCTTCCGAGTGCTTCGGAGGCACGAGGTAGAGCTGCGCCAGCGCCGCCATCGCGAGCCCGTCGTGGTTCTTGACGAGGAGCTTAACGTGCGTGTCGTCGATGACCTCAGCACCCGAGTACACCGCGCTCAGCACGCCGAGCGAGTACGCCTTGTTGTCGGGGTCGAGGATGCGGTCGACCGAGTACTTCACCGCGGCGGCGTCGAGCTTCTCGCCGTTCGTGAAGGTCACGTCGTCGCGCAGCGTGAAGGTCAGCTCGGTGATGTCGTCGTTGAACTCCCATTCCGTCGCGATGCTCGGCAGCCAGCCGCCTTTGAAGTCGGGCTCGACGAGACGGTCGTACACGTGGGTGAGAGCCGCACGGCTCGTGGAGGCCGTATCCACCTGGATGTCGACGCTCGGAGCGAGCTGGCCGATGCCGACCTTCAGCTCGGTTCGCGCCTCGTCTCCCCCGGCGCCACCGCCGTTCATTCCGCATCCGACGAGCAACGCCGCCGCCGCGATCCCCGAGAGCACCGCCGCCGCGATGCGGCGGACTCCCTTTGCCTGTGTGTTCATTTCTGTTCTCCGTACCTTCATTGGTGGGGTTCTGGGAGAGGTCGCCTCATCATCGAGGCGACCCGGGAGGAGTCAGCTCACCCAGCTGATGGGCGGCGCCTCCTTCTTGAGCGTCCACGCCCCGACCCACTGAGCGCGCACGTCCATCACGTCCTGCAAGGAGAGCGTGCGGGCGTTGCGCCAGAATCGGTCGAAGCGGAACGTATTCGAGGTGGACTGTCCACCGAGGAACTTCTGCATGTCGGTCGCGAGATCGAGCACTGCTTCCACGATGGCGACCTTCGCCTGGCTTCCGGCGACGGACACCGCGGCCCGCTGCTCGGCCGGAGCGCCTGCACGCATGTAATCGACGGCGAGGTCGGCCGCCTGCATGAGCGATGCCTCGCCCGCAGCGAGACGGGCCTGATGGCGCCCGATCTGATAGCGGGTCGAGGTGTCGTCGTAGACCCCGGGGAAGGTCGGGCGCTCGTCGAGGCGGGCGACGAGCGCATCCATGCACCCCGCTCCGATGCCGAGGATCACAGACGTGAGCCCGAACTGGGCGAAGATGCCCGTGGTGTTGTCCGGACTCTTGAAGGAACCGTCGACAGTGGGCCAGTGCCATCCATCCGGCACGAAGACGTTCTCGAAGTGGATAGCACCGCTGCCGGTCGCGCGCTGCCCCATGTTGTCCCAGTCGTCGCTCAAGGTCACGCCCGGCGCGTGCAGATCGAAGAGGATGTCGTGCCCACCACCCTCGAACACCGACTCGTGGCCTTCCATGAGCCCGGTCGAGTGCCCGTACTTCGCTCCGGGCGAGCCCGTCGCGAAGTACTTGTCGCCGTTCACCAGCACGCCGCCGTCGGCTTCTGAGATGGCGAGGCGGAAGTCGAAACGGCGACGCGTGTGGTAGCGCTCTGCCTGGGGGCTGCAGAAGCGGACACCGTTCTCTCGCACCTCGCCGAGCAGCCGATCCCGGATCTCATCGGAGAGCGGGGACTGCGGGCCGGTGAGCCCGAGCGTCTGGCCCCGGTTGAATGACCAGATCTGCGCGGTCGAGCTCTCGCCCGCGCCAAGATTCTTGAGTATCTGGATGATCGCGGGAGTGTCCTCTCCCGGGTTCTCGGACGAAGCACCTCCGATGCTCTCCCGGAAGAGTAGCTCGTGGACGGGAGACGCCTCGATCTTCCGCATGTTCTCCTCGGGGTACGCTCCCTCGCGATCGACCTCGGCGGCGGTCTTCGCGAACTCCTCCCGGAGCTCGAGCGATGCCTCGATCTGCGGGGCGAGGCGCTGCAGCGAGGTGGCGGGGTAATCCTTCACGGCGGGCATATCGATCCTTCTCTTCCTCGAGTCGTTCACTCTCGGGATGCCTGCCTGTTTCGTGCCGCGTCCGTCGAGCCTGCGGCAACGATACGTGCGCCGGCTTCCCCGCTGTAATGGCCAAGAACCCACTGATTCACCTCGGACGGTGTCAACTTACACACTCTACCGATCCAATATCCCGCGCGCGTAGCGCAGGTGCGCGGGCTGCTGTTCAGCGGCCGAAACGGCGCATGGAAGCGACGCCGGGCGCACCCGACGCCGCTCGGCGAATCATCGCCATGGGTGTGTTCGAGTGTGCGAAACTACACCCGTCACCCGTCCCTCGTCCCTCGTCCCTCGGGGAAGCAGCTCTGCTCAGGCTCGCCCGCGCAGCGCCCTGGCAGCCCTCCGCCGCTCCGCCTGCTCGGCGGGGTCCGGCACCGGCAGAGAGGCGAGCAAACGCTGCGTGTAGGGCTCGCGGGGCCTCCGCAGCACCTCCGGGCACGGGCCGCTCTCGACCAGCTCGCCGTGGTACAACACACCGACCCTGTCGGCGAGCGTGTCGACGACGGCGATGTCATGAGTGATGAAGAGCGTCGCGAACCCGAAGTCCGCCTGCAGCTCGGTGAAGAGCTCGAGTACGCGAGCCTGCACCGAGACGTCGAGCGCACTGGTCGGCTCATCGGCCACGAGGAGCTTCGGGTTGAGCGCCAGCCCACGGGCCAAACTCGCCCGCTGCCGCTGGCCTCCGGAGAGCTCGTGCGGGTACCTGTCGCCGTACGAGCGCGGCAGGTGCACGGCTTCGAGCAACTCGTCGACGCGGCCCCGACCCTCCCGGGCACTGCGAGCGACTCCATGGACGACGAAAGGCTCGGCGACGTTCTCGGCGACTGTCATGACGGGGTTGAAGCTCGCGGCCGGATCCTGGAACACGATGCCGATGTCGCAGCGATGAGGGCGGAAGTCTCGCTCCTTGAGGTGCAGCATCTCGTTGCCGAGCACGCGGAGGGATCCTCCCGTGACAGGAACCAGGCCGACGATCGCCCGCCCGATGGTCGACTTGCCGGATCCGGACTCGCCGACGAGCCCGTACACCTCACCGGGGGCGATCTCGAAGCTCACACCCTTCACCGCTTGAAAGCCCGGTCTGCCGAGACGCCCCGGATACTCGATCTCGAGCCCGTCGGCGACGACCAGAGGGGGCGGGAGCGCCTCCTCCGTGACCGATTCGCGATCCCGCACCCGCATGCGCTCTCCGCCGAGACGCAGCACCGCACCGAGCAGCTGCTTCGTGTACTCCTCCCGAGGGTTTGAGAAGAGCTCGGCCACCGGCGCGCGCTCCACCACGCGTCCCTGGTACATGACCGCGACGTCGTCGGCGAGGTCTGCGACGACACCCATGTTGTGCGTGATGAGCATGATCGAGGTGCCGAACTCATCTCGGAGGTTGCGCAGCAGTTCGAGGATCTCGGCCTGCACGGTCACGTCGAGCGCCGTGGTCGGCTCGTCCGCGACGATGAGACGCGGGCCCAGCACGAGCGCCATCGCGATCATCACGCGCTGCTTCTGACCGCCGGAGAGCTGATGCGGATAGGCGTCGACGCGTTTCTCGGGCTCGGGGATCCCAACCTTGCCGAGCATCTCGATCACCCGTTCGCGGATCTCGCGGCTGCCGAGATCGGTGTGGGCCCGCAGGCTCTCGGAGATCTGCCATCCGATCGTGAAAACCGGGTTGAGAGCGGTCGACGGCTCCTGGAACACCATCGAGATGTCGCGGCCTCTGACTCGGCGGAGCTGCTCGCCGCTCAGGTCGAGCAGATTGCTGCTTCCCGCCCCTTCGTCTTCACGGGCGGTGAGCACGACGGCCCCCGAGGCCGCGGCATTCTCGGGGAGCAGACCGAGCACCGTGCGCGCGGTCACCGTCTTGCCCGAGCCGGATTCGCCGACGACGGCGAGCACACGGCCCGGTTCGACGGAAAGCGACACCCCCTCGACCGAACGCACGGTGCCCCGATCGGTGGTGAAAGACACCTCGAGGTTCTCGATGTCGAGTACTGGGTTCATCGCCCGCCTTCTTCCTTGAACTCGCGCTCCGACGTATGGCATTGATTCTTCTATGGTTCCGGAGGCCGAGTCGGTGGAGAATCCCACACTCTCTTGCGGCTTGTAGCTGCGCGTCCACACACCGAAGGCCGTCGGGTGCCGGCTTCGATGCGTGGTCCCGGGCCGAGACCCGAGGTCTGCACGGCGTCCCCCCACGGCCGCCGAATGGTGTGACATTCCACACCGCACGGGAGTGTTCCTCCGTTCCGATTCCCAGCACACTGAAGACGCACAGCATTTCCACCCTGATCCAGGAGGCGGTTGAAGAATGAAGATCGGAAAGCTCGCGGGAAACGCGGTACTCATCTCCGACGACGGCGCGATCGACGTGGCGCGAGCCAGCGTCGGACGCTTCGGCCCCGACCTCGACGGCATCTACGAGCGCTGGGACGACTTCGTGGGCTGGGCCGGTGGACCGGAGGCGGCAGAGGCGGCGGCCTCCCCCTTCGACGAGGCGCAGCTCGAGGCACCTGTCGGCCGACCCCGTCAGATCTTCGCGATCGGGCTCAACTATGCGGCTCACGCCGCCGAGACCGGCCATCAGCCGGCGCACGATCTCGTCGTCTTCACGAAGTTCGCCAGCTCGATCGTGGGCCCGGCGTCTCGTGTCGCGCTGCCCACGGACACTGTGGACTGGGAGGTCGAGATCGTCGCGGTGATCGGGGAGGAGGCACGCGGCGTATCGGTCGAGGATGCCTGGAAGCACGTCGCCGGATTGACGATCGGCCAGGACCTCTCCGAGCGCACGCTGCAGATGCACGGCCAGAGCCCGCAGTTCAGTCTCGCGAAGTCCTACCCAGGCTTCTCGCCGATCGGCCCCGTGCTGGTCACGCCCGACGAGCTCCCCGACCGCGACGCGATCGATTTCGGCTGCGCCGTCGACGGCGAGGTGATGCAAGCGGGCAACACGCGCAACCTGCTCTTTTCGATCCCGGAGGTCATCTCCGAGCTGTCGCAGATCGTGACGCTCCTGCCCGGCGATGTAATCTTCACCGGTACCCCCGACGGCGTCGGTCTCGGACGCAGTCCGCAGGTCTACCTGAAACCCGGTCAGACGCTCGTCAGCACCGCCTCGGGCCTGGGCGAGATCCGATCGGACCTCGTCGAGGGGCGATGAGGACCTTGCGCGGGGGACTGCCGATCGCCCTGACCATCGGCGCCGCAACCGCGGGGGCGATCTGGGCTCGACGCGACTATCTCTCCTGGATCGCGCTCGGGCCCGGCGGCCGACCTCACACGCTGCGCGGATGGCTCGATGTCACCCTCCTGCGGATGCGGAAGGGCGACCCCTTCGACACCGCGGCGCTCCGTCGGCGCGCTGAGCGCACTCCGCAAGCACCGCAGCTCGAGGCGGATCTGCCGAAGTGCTCCAGCCCGAGGCCACGGATCGACCCGCACCCGATCCCGCACCGCGTCGTCGGCACCAGCACCCCCGAGGAGCTCGTCGCAGACCTTCAGGAGATCTTCGACCGCGCGGAGGCGGACCATGCCGCCGTCCGCTACGCCATGAGCCACTACGAGCGCCATACTCCGGCGATCACGGCTGAGAAGATCGCTTTCGATCACATCGACGCGCTGAAGTCCCACGGCGAAATCGGACACCTCCACCCGAGCGACTGCTCGATGCACATGGTGCTGCATCCGCTGGACGCTGCGAAGGCCGTCGCCACTGGGTGGGGAGAGCTTCACTTCCTCAGCGACGGCCCGCTCCTGCCCGCCGCCTACTTCATGGCGTATCCGCCCCAGAGGCGCGAAGATCTGCCGGTCATCGACCGGCTGCTGCGCGCCGCGATCGCCTACGTCACCGGCGAACCTCCGCACGAGATCGAGAAAGCGCCGTGAGAATGCCCAGAAGAGCCGTGACCTCGGGAGATCCGCGGATCCCGGGCCCTAGCATGGACCCATGAACTGCCCTACCGACGGAAGCACCCTGCTCATGAGTGAGCGACAGGGAATCGAGATCGACTACTGCCCGCAGTGCCGCGGCATCTGGCTGGATCGCGGAGAGCTCGACAAACTGCTCGAACGTGCGCGGGCGGAGTCCGATCCTGCATCTTCCGCCGCACCCGGCACCGCGGCCTCCGCGCCGCCGGCCGCCGCACCTGCACCGCAGAACCTGCCGCCGCAGGGGTATGCACAACCCCGCTATGACGATCGCCGGGATGATCGACGCCACGACGACCGGGATTATCGTGACCGGAACTACCGCGACCGGGGCTATGATGACCGCCAGCGCGACCCCCGCTATCGTAAGAAGAAGAGTCCCTTCGAGTTCCTCGGCGACATCTTCGAGTAAAGATCTCCCCCGCAATGCCCCGGAATGTGGAACCATGACCTTATGGGGTTTCTCGCGTATGGGGGCGCTCAGGAGTACGAGTTCGACGACCGCACTCTTGCGCACCTGAAGGCTGCCATCACCATGAAGCTGCGCCGGCAGGAGAGCTTTCTAGTGAGTTGGACGAATCCGCCAGCCAAGGGGGCGGGTCGCATCTCAATCTGGCTCTCTCCGGGCATCCCTCTCGCTTTCAGATTCGCGGGAAGCCGTCCCCCGGCTATCGACAAGGTGTGGCTCTCGGTACTCCACGAGCTCTCGAACACCCCTCGCGGACTCGTGGTCATCTCCGAGGAGGAAGCGAAGAGGCACGCCGCTCGCCAGCTCCAGGAGGGCACGCACACCGAGACGGGCCACCGTCAGTAGCCGCGGCGAGGAGCGACGCATGGGGCATCTGCACTACGGGGGATCAGAGAGTTTTGCGCTCGATGACCGTCTGCTCACACATCTGCGCACCGTGATCCTCGCGAAGCTGCATCTGGAGGAGAGCTTGACCCTCACGTGGGAGGAGGGAGATCACCGGCGCAGCATCTGGCTGCATTCCTCGATCCCTCTGCACTTCGAGTTCGGTGCTGAGGCGACTGCTGACCTCAATCATCAGTGGGTCGAGTACCTTCTGCGCCAGGCGAACTCGCAGGCGGGCGTACTCGATCTCGAGGAGCCTGCGGCAGCCTAGAGCGACACACAAGTAACGGCTCAGGCTCGGTCGACAATGCCGTGTGCGCCATCGAGTCGGGCGCAGTGAGCACAGCAGTAGAACGTGCCTTCGTGCTCCACGCCGTGCCCCAGCACTCGACAATCGCAGTGCGCGCAGTGCGGCGCCATTGCTTCGACCGCGCACTCGAAACTGTCGAATGTGCCCACGGTGTTCCCTCGAGTGACGGTGAATGTCTTGTCATAGCTGTTTCCGCAGGTATCGCATCGGGCCAAGCCGGTCGGTGTCTCTACTTGCGCGGCGGTGTCTGACATGGCGTCGTTCCTTCCCCAGATCTCAGTGGCTGAATTCATGCAGCTGGGCCGGATGGGTGCAGCTGAGATGCTCCCAGCCTGCGTTGCTGTGGAATGATGCGGGAGGGGGTGGATCGCACGAGCGATTGCTGGTACTCGTGGAGACCGTGGAGTCACCGGTGATCGTGACGCGGGATCAGCCGGGCCCGCATCAGCCGCCCTGCACCCCTATCGTTTCGTCGGGGAACTACGCAAGCCCCTAGCGGCATTTCGCTCCAGAACAGTAATTTCAAACTACAGTGGTGTTGAGAGCCGCTAATTTCGCTCATGAAAGGGGAGCAAGATGGGTTTCATCGCATTTCTCGTTCTCGGTCTGATCGCCGGTGCGATCGCAAAGGCGATCCTGCCCGGTCGGCAGGGCGGCGGATGGATCGCCACCCTCATCCTCGGTGTCATCGGGGCTATGGTAGGTGGCTGGCTCGGCTCGTTACTCTTCGACGCCGATCTGGAGAACTTCTGGTCGCTGCAGTCGTGGCTGCTCGCCATCGGTGGCTCGATCGTCGTGCTGCTGATCTACGGGTTCATCGTCGGTGGCCGCAAGCGCGCCGAGTGACGAGCCGGAGGGCGGGAATATGACCGAACGCGCAGAGAATCGGGGCGCGCACGCCGAGGATCCGGCGGAGCGCGGCCTGACCGAAACAGTGCAGACCGGAGTCGGTCCGGACAATGAGGCGACGGACGAGGACGTCGTAACGGATCCCGCGCGCGACGACCGCGTGGGGTCGGACTGGGCCGACGAGGGCGGCGCACCGGGTTAGCGCCTCCGGCTCCGTCTGCCCATCCGGGTGAGCAGAGCCAGCGCGCTCAGCTCACCGATGTCCTGAGAGCGGCTCGGACGCATTCGCGTCCGAGCCGCTCTCACGCGTTTCACCACCTCCGGGTGCTCGGCTGCGTCGAGCACCCGGGGATCGACGTACGAGCTCTTGGTCACCGCGGCGGTGTTGCCGAGCTGCGCCGCGGCCGCCCGCACGGCCTCACGCAGCACCTGCGCCCGACCCGCGGAGGTCTCGAAGCGTTCAGGATCGGCGTCGAGAAGGGCGGTCGCGACGACGACCGTGCCTCCCCAGGTGCGGAAGTCCTTGGCCGTGAACTCGTCTCCCATGCAGCGCTTCACGTACGCGTTCACATGCCCGCTGCGCAGATCGTGCGCCTCCCCCTCGTCGTCGAGGAAGCGGAACAGCTCGGGCCCGGGCACCTCGTCGCGCAGGCGCGCGAGCAGGCGGAGCACGCGCGGGTCGCGCACCCGGCGCCGGTGGCGTTTGCCACTCTTGCCCGGAAAGTCGAACACCGCTTCGGACCCCTCGACCCGCACGTGCTCCCGACGCAGCGTTGTCGCCCCGTAGCTCCGGTATCGGCTCGCGTACTCGGGGTTGCCGACCCTGAAGAAGCTCAGATCGATGAGATGGACCACACAGGCCGCGATGCGATCGGAGCTCAGTCTGCGCCGCCGGAGGTCGCGATCGACCTGGGCACGAAGTTTCGGCAGAGCCCTCCCGAAGCGCTCCAAGCGCTCGAACTTGCGGCGATCCTGCCGACGCCGGAACGACGGGTGGTAGAGAACCTGCCTCCTTCCCGCCGCGTCGGTGCCCCGCGCCAGCTCCTTGGCCGAGCGGGAACGCGAGATCTCCACATCTGTCCAGGCGGGCGGGATCGCGAGCGCGTCGATCCGCTCGATCTCCGAGCGCCGGGTGATCTTTCGCCCGTCCAGCCGATAGACGAAACCGTCGCCGTCGACCTCGCGCGCGATCGAGAGACGCCTGCGCGGTCTGCGCCGAGCGGTTCTCCGACCGCTATCGCGCTCAGCCATCGCCTGCGCTCGGGCGCGATGCGAGCGGCGTGAATGCCCAGAGGCCGAAGCTCACGACCAATCCGATGCCGAAGGCGACGAAGCCGACGGTGCGGCCGACCACGAAGTCGAAGATGAGGCTCGTGACCCCCGCCGACAGCACCGAGACGATCACGAGATTCGCGCTGAGGATACGTCCGCCGGTCAGCACGATCCGCTGCTTCTGCAGCTTGCCGAAATACCGGCGGTGCAGCATCACGAGTGCGAGCGACAGGGCCGTGGCGAGACCGGCGAGACCGACCAGCGTCAGATAGACCGCAATCTGATAGCGGTCGAGTTCGGTGAAGCGCGGCTGGAACGCGACAGCCAGCAGGAAGCCGCCGAGAATCTGCGTGCAGGTCTGAGTGACGCGCACCTCCTGCAACAACTCATTCCAGTTGCGGTCCGCCCGCTGATTCGGGGTCTCGGTTCTGCCGTCGTCCCTGTCGTCGTATTTGTCTTCGTCGACGACCTCGTCGCCGTTCCCGATCATCTCTTCGAGGCTCTGCGGGCGGGCTCAGTGATTGCGGAGCTTTTCAATGAGCTCCGCCTTGCGCAGACGCGAGTATCCGGTGAGACCGAGTTCCTTCGCCCGTTCCTTGAGTTCGGCAACGGTCCGGTCCTCGTAGTCCTCGGCCTTTCCGCCGCGTCGGCCCACCGCGCCTCGGCCCTCCTTCGCCGCCGCGTTCGAGATGCGCGCGGCTTTCTCGGGCGAGTTCCCCTCGTCGCGAAGACGGTCGTAGAGTTCTGGATCCTTCAGCTGCGGTGTCGGCATAATCGGCTCCTTCCAGTGGTCGCCGCCGGGAGTTCCGGCCGGTTCTCCCACGGTATTGCCCCAGAGGCTTCCGCGAAACGCCCTCGACAGGAGCAGCCGAGCGCGCTAAGGCACGACGCGGGTCGCCCGGACGCGCACAATACGGCCCGCGGCATCGCATCCGCAGTCGTCCGGTGAAGCCGCCCGAGAGGTTAGCGCCTTCCCTTCTGATGCGCAACGGGGTGGCCGCTCACGCGCCCTGCGGCTTGGCTGGAACCAACCGCGCCCCATCCGAGCGCGGATCAGACCACGAGCAAGGAGACCACCATGACTCATCTGGCAGACAAGCGCGTAGCGATCCTCGCCACCGACGGTTTCGAGGACTCGGAACTCACCTCGCCCCTGGGCGCCCTGCGCGAGCACGGCGCCACCGTCGCCATCGTGTCGACCGAGACCGGTTCCATCGCAGGTAAGAACGGCCATGAGGCTCAGGTGGACATCACCACCTCTCGGGCCGATGCGGGCGATTACGACGCCCTCGTACTGCCGGGTGGGGTGAGCAACGGCGACAAGATACGACTCGACGACGATGCGGTAGCGTTCACGCGAGCATTCTTCGAGCAGCACAAGCCCGTCGCGGCCATCTGCCACGGCGGCTGGATCCTGGCGGATGCCGATGTGCTGCAGGGGCGCACCGTCACCTCGTACCCGAGTCTCCGCACCGACCTCCGCAACGCGGGCGCGGAATGGGTTGACGAAGAGGTGGTGGTGGATCAGGGGCTGGTCACGAGCCGCACCCCCGACGACCTGCCCGCGTTCAACGCCAAGCTCATCGAGGAGATCGCGGAGGGCACGCACCGGGGCCAGACGGCCTGAGCGGGCTGTACCGTCACGCATCCGACCCGAAGGAGAGCCGTCATGAGCGAGCGAACCACCATCGACCAGCTGACCTTCCAGAATCCGGTCACCCGGTACCCCGAGATTTCGCCTCCCGAACAGCACCAGCCCGAGCCGGGCCTCGATCGGGATCTCATCCCCCGGACCGATCGTGGCCAGCACTCCTATCGCGGAACCGGCCGCCTCGAGGGCCGCAAGGCGCTCATCACGGGAGCCGACTCCGGCATCGGAGCGGCGGTCGCGATCGCCTTCGCGCGCGAGGGCGCCGATGTGGCGCTCTCGTACCTTTCGGCCGAGGAGGAGGATGCACGGTTCGTGCAGGGCATCATCGAGGAGGCGGGGCGCACGGCCGTGCTGCTGCCGGGCGATATCTCCGATCGCGCCGTCTGCGAGGAGCTCGTCGAGCACGCCCTCTCGGGGCTGGGCGGGCTCGACGCCCTCGTCAACAACGCCGGCCGACAGATCGCGGTGGAGGACATCGCGGATCTGTCCGACGAGCAGTGGGTCTCGACCTTCGAGACCAACATCCATGCGGTCTACCGCATCACCCGCGCCGCGCTGCCGCACATGCCGGCGGGGTCGACCATCGTGAACTCCACCTCGATCCAGGCATACGCGCCATCGACCCACCTCCTGGACTACGCCTCGACGAAGGCCGCGATCAACAACTTCACCAAGGGGCTGGCACAGGCCCTCGCCCCGCAGGGGATCCGGGTGAACGCCGTCGCCCCCGGCCCGATCTGGACGCCTCTGCAGGTGTCTGACGGTCAGCCGAAGGAGGCGCTGCCCCGCTTCGGTCGCGACACACCGCTGGGTCGGGCAGGTCAGCCGACCGAACTCGCGCCGGCCTACGTGTTCCTCACCTCGCCCGAGTCGAGCTACGTCATCGGTGAGACGCTCCACGTGAACGGAGGGCAGCCTTCTCCCTGATGAGGGCTCCGACAACCGCGAGGGCGATGCACAGGAGCGGGCGGGCGACGATGGGAGTCGTCCGCCCGCTCCTCACTGCTCGGCCTCGTCGGGAATGCGGGGGACCGGGATCAGCACGACGTCCTGCAGCTTCCAGTCGAGCGCGGCCAGCCCCTTCGCGGCCTCCTCGAGCACTGCGGCGCGCGGCGGGCGGGTCCGGACGGGCACGAAGAAGACCTCGACCTGGAAGACCTGACCCTGATCCCGCATGCGCACACCCGCGTCGCGGACCCATGACTGACCGCGTACGCTGCGAAGGATCTCGGTGATGAGCGGATGCGGTTCCTCGTCATCGACGGTGCGCGCCCGCTCATCGAGCAGATCCCGCACGGCGTACTTCGTATTGCGCAGCCCATCCCGCACGATGCCCACCGAGATGAACAGCGCCGCAGCCCCGTCCAGCCACCAGACGCCGAGCCCGACGCCCAGCACCCCGACGATCGAGGCCGCATTGGTCTGCCAGTCGGCCTTCGCCATGTCGGCGTCGGCGTGGAGCACCTTGTTGTGGAGGACCGTGGCGAGACGCGCCTTCGCGCGGCCGTAGATGAAGGGTCCGACGACGATCACGGCCATGACCGCGATCATCGCCCAGCCCAACCAGACGGTGCGACCGAAGAGGTTGATCGTACCGATCGTGGGACGTTCGCCTGCGACGAGCCCGCTGATTGACTCGACGCCCAGATGGCCGCCGACGCCGAGCAGGGCGACGCCCGCGACCAGGTGGCCGATCCCCATCGTCCGGTGCAGCCCGAAGGGGAAGACTCGCGATGGGGGCTTTCGGATGAAGATCAGCGCCACGAGGAAGCTCAACTGCGGGATCACGGAGAGCATGTCCTCAATCCAGGCGGTCTTCATCGCTTGGGAGTTGCCGACGACGAGTGCCACGAGGGCGATCGTGAACGCCGTGTAGCCGATCGTCGCCCACTCCCAGCGAATCGCCTTCGTCAACGCCTCCTGCTGCTCGTGCGGGAGATCGGTACGCCCGATCGTGGTCTTCCGCTGCTTCGTCATCGTCCGGCCTCCTCGTCGGCGAGCGTCTCGAGTTTGGAGAGCAGGCGGTTCTGCCCGAGGGGCACGAGGAGCACGAGTTCTCTCGGCGATTCGCCCTCGCGCGGTGCGGCATCGAATTCCGGGTAGGGCCGAGAGACCCCCGCGCGATCGACCCAGAGCGTGTCGGCGGTGAAGCCGCCGATCGCGAGGTCGAGCCTCCGCGCCTCGAGTTCGTCGACCAGCGACTCCTCGCTGTCGAATTCCCACTCGACCTCGGCCCCGTGCTCGCGGGCGAAGCGCTCCACGGTGTCGGCGAGCGGCCCCGTCGCACGGTCGCCGCTGCGCTGCACCGCACGCGTTTCCGAGGCGCCCGCGCGGAGCACCCCGGTCGCCTCGATCCGGTCGAGCACGCCGTCGGGATCGGCCGGCACCGTGATCTCGCACCCCGTGAGCAGCAGGCAAAGCGCGAGGGCGGCACCTGCCCCCGCGAGCGGCGCGCACCTTCCGATTCTGCGCATGTCGTTCCCTCCTTCGCGCCCTCCGGGCTCAGATCGTCGCGACGGAGCCGCCGTCGACCCGGTAGTTCGAGCCGTTCACGAACGACGCCCGCTCCGAGCAGAGGAAAGCGATGACGGCCGCGACCTCTTCCGGCCGCCCCCGCCGCTTCAGCTCGAGGTACGGTCGCTGCTCGTCGAGGAAGCTCTCGATCGCCTCGTCGCGGTCGACGCCGAGATCCGCCGACCGCGTGTCCATCATGGCGTCGGTCATGGGCGTCTCGATGAACGCCGGCGAGACGGTGTTCACCAGCAGTCCCTCGCGGGCGTAGCTGCGGGAGAGCCCCTTCGCGAAGGCCAGCACGCCGGCCTTCGCGGCGCAGTAGGGCAGCTCGTCGTCGTAGGGCTGCACCGCGTCCTCGGAGGCGAGCAGCACGATCCGTCCAAAGCCGCCGGCCCGCAGATCGTCGAGGAACGCGCGCACGACCCGTACGGCGGCGAGCAGGTCGATTTCGATCGTCGAGCCCCACCCCTCGTCGTCGATCTCGTGGAATTTTCCCTGCGCGCCGGTGACTCCCGCGCAATGGACCAAAATGTCGACGGGTCCGGCCTGCCGCTCGGTGAAATCATGCAGCTCCCGGACATCCGAGGGCCGAGTCAGGTCGGCCGCGCAGAGGAGGAGCCGGCCGGGAGCGGCGTCCAGGCGCTCAGCCGCTTCCCGCAACTTCCCCTCCTCGCGGTCGCTGAGCAACACCGTCGCCCCCTCCGCGAGCAGCTCCGAGGCGGTGCTCCAGCCGATACCGGAGTCGCCCCCGGTGATGAGGGCGACTTTGCCCGCGATGCCGAGATCCATGTCGTTCTCCCTTCCACCCTGCCACCACCGTCACATCGACACCCGCCTCGAGCGCAATCGATCGGGCGGGCACCGCTCAGCCGTCGCTCCCAGCATTCGTCAGCGGGATGCGCGTGCGCAGCGCGTCGCGGTCCGAGGCGTCCGCCCGGTCGATCGCGTCCCGCGCCTCGTCTTGGCGCCCTTCGATGTTCCACAGCAGCACACCGCGCACCCGCTCGCCGTCGACGTAGTAGACGACTCCGGTGTCCTCGCCGTCCCACTGCTCCACGGTCTCGAGGGAAGAGTCCAGCGTGCCGACGGCCTCGTAGCGGTTACCGAAGATCACGGAGTAGAAGAAGGGGGTGTGGTCGTAGGCCTCGTCGGCGCCGGCCATGTTCCGGCCCGCCTGACGGCCCATCTCGGTCGCGTTGTCGACGTGCTCGATGCGGCGGCGGCCGAGGATCGCATCCGGGTACGACGCGATGTCGCCCGCCGCAAAGACCCGCGGATCGCTCGTGCGCAGGCGCTCGTCGACGATCACGCCGTCGTCGGTGTCGAGCCCGGCCGCGCTCGCGAGGCCGACGTTCGGCGTCACGCCGACGCCGATGGCCACGGCATCGCAGCCGATCGAGACCCCCGTCGAGAGTCGCAGAACGATCGAATGCTCGCGATCATCATCCCAGTCGTCGTCGCCCGCCCCGCCCCGCTCTCCTCGCTCGACCGGTTCGACGCGATCGTCCGGCCCGATCCGCGCCGATTCGACCGTCGCGCCGGGCACCAACCAGACGCCCTCGCACTCGAACATGCGGTGGAAGCGGTTCGCGAGATCCGCGGGGAAGACATCCCCGCCCAGCACCGGCTGGGGGAACACGAGAGTGGTCTCGGTGTCGTTCTGCACGAGGGCCGCCGCGAGTTCCGTACCGATGAAGCTGCCGCCGACGACGGCGAGATGCCGGTGGTTCCCGGAGTGCCGGCGGAGGGTCCTGTAGTCCTCGACCGAGCGAAAGTAGACGATGCGCTCGTCCTCGGGCAGATCGAGCCGGTTCGGCTCACCGCCGGTCGCCAGCAGCAGCTGCTCGTACCCCACCTCTCGGCCATGCTCGGTGCGCACGATCCGTGCCTCGCGGTCGATCTCGACGACCCGCTCGCCCGCGTGCCGGGTCGCCCCCGTGTCGGCCTCGGTGTCGAGCCAGGCATCGTCGAAGGCGAACGAGGGGTCGGTCCACAGCTTCTTGGAGAGCGCGGGCCGGGCCACCGGCGGCGTCTCCTCCTCCGCGACGATGCCGATCGACCCCTCGGGATCCATCTCGCGGATCCCCCTCGCCGCACTGTCGGCGACCATGCCCCCGCCCACGATCAGATAGCGGTACTCACTGTACTCGGTCATGTTCGTCACGTTAGCCAGGCCTCTCCACCGCCCGTCAGGGGCTTGCGCCTCATCAAGGCACCTGGTACTACGCCGGGCCCGGGGAAGTCTCTAGAGCTCGGTCGTTTTCGTGACACCCGGGTCTTCGGTATCGCGGATCTTCGAGACGAGAATCTTCACCGCCGCAGCGATCCTTCCGCCCGGCACTCCCCAGTACTGGGCCGATTCGGGGGTCACCCTCAACAGACCGACATTCGGATCGCTCGTGCCACCCTCGTAGTACCCCGAGACCTGCTCGTCCCAGAGCTCGTAGACCTTGTCGGGGTCGGTGACGAACTCGGCCCGCCCCGAGACCGAAAGCCAGCTGCCCGTCTCGGCGAACGCGAGGTTCACCTCTGGGTTCTGCCGGATGGCCTCCCCCTGGTCGCTCTGTCGATCGATGAAGAACCAGATGACGGCCTCGTCCGTCACTTCCTGCGGCGTCATGGGATGGGAGACGATCTTGCCATCCTTCGTCGCGGTCGAGAGCATCACGAAGCGCTCCCCGCGCATCACTTCGACGACCTGATCCTGCGTGAGTTCTTCAGCTGCGCTCATGGCTCCTCCTCGTCGTTCGTCCGCACGAGATCTTCGAGCGGTTGAACGAAGCTACGTCCTCCATCGCGTCGCCCGGCACCCCGTGGACTTCATCGGCTTCGGATGCTATTGCCCCGCACCGATTCCTCCTGGCGACCATGCCTCGGCGTGCAGACTCCCGATGATGACGTCCGTCTCCCGCGGAACGGAAGTAGACACCGCCGACACCCGACTCTGGGATGTCGTCCATCACGAACGAAAGAGCTTCGGTCAACGCGAGCAGACGCACCGTGATCGCGCCGTGCAGCTGCGGCAGCAGGGGAACCACCGCCTCGAGCATCGTGCCCACCACGACGCCCCCGATGGTCAGAACACGCGGCTTCTTCACGTGGATTTCCCTCGGGGCGGGGCAGCTCGGATACTGCTTAGAACGTTAGAAGTCCCAGTCGTCGTCCTCGGTGGCGACGGCCTTGCCGATGACGTAGCTCGAGCCGGAGCCCGAGAAGAAGTCGTGGTTCTCGTCGGCGTTCGGCGAGAGCGAGGAGAGGATCGCCGGGTTCACGTCGGTCATCTCCTTCGGGAACATCGCGTCGTAGCCGAGGTTCATCAGCGCCTTGTTGGCGTTGTAGTGCAGGAACTTCTTCACGTCCTCGGTCAGGCCGACCGGGTCGTAGAGATCCTGCGTGTAGTGCACCTCGTTGTCGTACAGGTCGAGCAGCAGCGAGATCGTGTAGTCCTTGAGCTCTTGCTGACGCTCCGGGCTCTCCTTCGCGACTGCGATCTGGTACTTGTACCCGATGTAGTAGCCGTGCACGGCCTCGTCACGAATGATGAGGCGGATGAGATCAGCCGTGTTAGTGAGCTTCGCACGACTCGACCAGTAGATCGGCAGGTAGAAACCGGAGTAGAACAGGAACGACTCGAGCAGCGTCGACGCCACCTTGCGCTTCAGCGGATCATCGCCCTCGTAGTAGTCGACGATGATCTGCGCCTTCTTCTGCAGGTTCGGGTTCTCGATCGACCAGCGGAAGGCGTCGTCGATCTCCTGCGTCGAGCAGAGCGTCGAGAAGATCGACGAGTAGCTCTTCGCGTGCACCGACTCCATGAACGCGATGTTCGTGAGCACCGCTTCCTCGTGCGGCGTGACGGCATCGGGAATGAGCGAGACGGCACCCACCGTGCCTTGAATGGTGTCGAGCAGGGTCAGGCCGGTGAAGACGCGCATGGTGAGCAGCTTCTCCTCGTCGGTGAGCGTCGCCCACGACTGCACGTCGTTCGACAGCGGCACCTTCTCGGGCAACCAGAAGTTGTTCACGAGGCGGTTCCAGACTTCGAGATCCTTCTCGTCCTCGATACGGTTCCAGTTGATCGCCTGCACCGCGTGGCCCAGCTTGAAGTTCATCGTCTCTTCTCTATCTCCGAAAACTATTCTTAGACGTCGTCTGGCCGACGAGCTACAGCATGCAGCTGACGCACTCGGTCATATCAGTGCCTTCGAGCGCCAGCTGACGCAACCGGATGTAGTAGATCGTCTTGATGCCCTTGCGCCACGCGTAGATCTGCGCCTTGTTGATGTCCCGCGTGGTCGCAGTGTCCTTGAAGAACAGGGTCAGCGACAGCCCCTGATCGACGTGCTGCGTCGCCGCAGCATAGGTATCGATGATCTTCTCGGGCCCGATCTCGTAGGCATCCTCGTAGTAGGCGAGGTTCTCGTTGGTCATGAAGGGTGCCGGGTAGTAGACGCGGCCCAGCTTGCCTTCCTTGCGGATCTCGATCTTCGACGCGATCGGGTGGATCGAGCTGGTCGAGTTGTTGATGTACGAGATCGAACCGGTCGGAGGCACGGCCTGCAGGTTCTGGTTGTAGATACCGTGCTGCTGCACGCTCGACTTGAGCTCCAGCCAGTCGCTCTGGGTCGGGATCTCGATGCCCGCATTCGCGAAGAGTTCGCGCACCCGCTCGGTCGCCGGTGCCCACTCCTGGTCGGTGTACTTGTCGAAGAACTCACCGGTCGCGTACTTCGAGTCTTCGAAGCCCTCGAAGGTGTGGCCGCGCTCGATCGCGATCCGGTTCGAGGCGCGGATCGCGTGGAAGAGCACCGTGTAGAAGTAGATGTTCGTGAAGTCGACGCCCTCGTCTGAACCGTAGTGGACGTGCTCACGAGCCAGGTAGCCATGCAGGTTCATCTGCCCGAGACCGATGGCGTGCGACTTGTCGTTGCCGTCTTCGATGGAGCGCACCGAGGAGATGTGACTCTGGTCGCTGACCGAGGTGAGCGCGCGGATCGCGAGTTCGACGGTCTGGCCGAGTTCACCGCCATCCATCGCAGCGGCGATGTTCATCGAGCCGAGGTTGCAGCTGATGTCCTTGCCGATCTCGGCGTAGCTCAAGTCTTCGTTGTAGGTGGTCGGGGTATTGACCTGCAAGATCTCGGAGCACAGGTTCGACATGTTGATGCGGCCCTTGATCGGGTTGGCATCGTTCACCGTGTCTTCGAACACGATGTAGGGGTAGCCCGACTCGAACTGCAGCTCGGCGATCGTCTGGAAGAAGTGACGCGCGTTGATCTTGTACTTCTTGATGCGCGCATCGTCGACCATCTCGGAGTACTTCTCGGTGATGGAGATGTCGCCGAAGGGCACACCGTAGACGCGCTCGACGTCGTAGGGCGAGAACAGGTACATGTCCTCGTTCTTCTTCGCGAGCTCGAAAGTGATGTCGGGAATGACGACACCGAGGGAGAGCGTCTTGATGCGGATCTTCTCATCGGCGTTCTCACGCTTGGTGTCGAGGAACTTCATGATGTCGGGGTGGTGCGCCGACAGGTAGACGGCGCCGGCACCCTGACGTGCACCGAGCTGGTTGGCGTAGCTGAAGCTGTCTTCAAGAAGCTTCATGACGGGAATGATGCCCGACGATTGGTTTTCGATCTTCTTGATCGGCGCGCCCGATTCGCGAATGTTGGAGAGCAGCAGCGCCACGCCACCGCCGCGCTTCGAGAGCTGCAGCGACGAGTTGATGCCACGCGAGATCGATTCCATGTTGTCTTCGATGCGCAGCAGGAAGCAGGAGACGAGTTCACCGCGCTGTGCCTTACCGAGGTTGAGGAAGGTCGGCGTCGCAGGCTGGAAGCGCCCCGAGATGATCTCGCGCACCAGGCCACGAGCCAGCTCACGATCACCCTCAGCGAGGCCGAGGGCCACCATGACCACACGATCTTCGAAGCGCTCGAGGTACCGCTTGCCGTCGAACGTCTTGAGCGCGTATGACGTGAAGAACTTGAAGGCGCCGAGGAAGGTCGGGAAGCGGAACTTCATCGCGAAGGCCTCATTGCGAAGCTCCTCGATGAACTCCAGCGGATACTCGTCGAGGAGGCCCTTCTCGTAGTACTCGTTGTCGATCAGGAAGCGCATGCGCTCTTCGAAGTTGTGGAAGAACACCATGTTCTGGTTGACGTGCTGCAGGAAGTACTGGCGCGCAGCCTCGCGATCCTTCTCGAACTGGATGCGGCCGTCGGCGTCGTACAGGTTGAGCATCGCGTTCAGCGAGTGGAAGTCCATATCGCTGACCTTCGACGACTCGAGAGCCGGCTCCATCACTGCGCTGCGTTCTGCTGTGTCCAAAACCGTTCCAATCCTTCTCGGACGTCGGTCACGTCGTCCTGTGTTCCAAAGAGTTCGAATCTATAGAGGTGCGGTACTCCGCACTTGCGGGCGATGATGTCTCCCGCGATGCCGTACGCATCCCCGAAGTTGGTGTTGCCGGCGGCGATCACTCCGCGCAGGAGCCCACGGTTCCGCTCGTCGTTCAGGAAGCGGATCACCTGCTTGGGAACGGCCCGGGTCTCGGGGCCGCCGCCATAGGTCGGGACGATGAGCACGAAGGGCTCGTCTGCGACGATCGGATCCTCATTGCGATACAGCGGGATGCGCGTGGCCGGCAGTCCCAGCTTCTCAATGAAGCGGTGCGTATTGCCGGAGGCGCTGGAGAAGTAGATGAGATCGGTCATGTTCTCCCTCCTCCGACTGCTTCGCGTGCTGCTTACCGTGCGCGAATGCAGGCGCGGACGTCCGGTTGTCCGCGCCTGCATCGTGTTCGCCCCGACCGTTGATCAATCGACGAGGCGACCCGCGAGTGCCGAGATCTTGTCGGGGCGGAAGCCCGACCAGTGCTCGTCGTCAGTCACGACCACAGGCGCCTGCAGGTAGCCGAGCTCCTTGACCGTTTCGAGCGCCGTCTCGTCCTGCGACAGGTCGAGCACGTCGTACTCGATACCCTGGCTGTCGAGCGCCCGGTAGGTTGCCGTGCACTGTACGCACGATGGCTTGGTGTACACCGTAATCGCCATTTCTCGCCCTTCCTGAAAAACTGAGGTGCCCCGACCCGGGGCACTACATATAGTGAACCACACCGTCGGCCACCACAAGATGATGTAGTTACATGGATGTAGTTTTCCACCTCCATTCCACTGACTCAACGCCTGCCCTGGGGAGAGGGTTCGGCACGAATCCGCGTCTCTCGCCGAGTTATCCACAGGGTGCAGGTGGCAGAAGATTTTTGGTCCACAACCTGTCCTCGGCGTGTCGCGCAACGGGCCGTTTCACCCCATGCTGAAGAGATGACTTTCCCCATCTCTCGCACCCCTGCACGCGCACTCGGAGTTCGACTCCGAGAGATCAGACTCGAAGCCGACCTCAGCCAGCAAGACCTGGCCCGGATCTCCGCACTGCACCCTTCCCACGTCGGACGCATCGAGCGGGGAAGCGTCAACCCCAGCCTCGAGACGCTTACCCAACTCGCCGGAGCCCTCGGCTGCACCGTCTCCGATCTCACCGCATACGTGGTCACCCCGCCGCCGCTCCACACGGTCTCCAGCGCCGAATACTGATTCAAAGTGCGATTGGCCACAGCAGCTCCGTTCCGTCAGGTTCGAACCAGCGCAGCGTAAGTAGCGCATCAGGCGCGATGATCGCCTGCTCCGCCTGCACGCCGCGCAAGACCACCCGCATGCGCTCCCCCGGATGCACCGTGCGCGGCAAGGACAGCCCGAGAAGGCCCTCTCCGGCGAGCGCCAGTCGTACCGCCCGCAGCGGCACCGCCCCCTCATTCTCCGCCTCGATCACCCCGCGCTCGGGATGCCGAGACAGCCGCCACGGCACCTCCACTGCACGCACCGCCTCGCGGGCAACATCGCCGGGAGGTCGGCGCGCGGCGAGCACTCTCGCCGGGAGTCGGAACGGGTTCATGCGAGAAGGCTAAGCGACACCCCCGACATTGGCTCATCTACTCACACGTGGTGGTACGACCGGCCCGCTGAGATCTCCTGGGACCGGTAGAGCTGCTCCGCAACGATGAGCCGCACGAGCTGATGAGGGAACACAAGCTTCGACAGGCTCCAGACGAGGTCTGCCCGCGTGCGCACGCGATCCTCAACACCATATGCGCCGCCGATCACCAGCGTCGCCGTGCGTCCACCGTCGAAGGCCTTCTGCAGGGCTGCAGCGAGGCCCGGTGAGTCCAAGTTCGTTCCGCGCTCATCGAGCAGCACGACGAAATCGTCGCGACTCAGCTTCGCAAGGATTCGCTCAGACTCCTCTGCTCGCGCCGCGTCGCCCTCGCGCGATGAGTGCGGCAACAGCAGCCAGGACGTTTGGAAGGGCTTCCGCAGTCGCTTCTCGTACCGCGTGATGCCGGTCGACACCCAGTCCTCGTGCTTCTTGCCGATGGCGAGGATGCGAACGCTCATGCTCTGACACTACCGGGCGGCGCCCGGCGGGGGCTCGGTCTCCGGCGCCGTGCCGGCCGCACGCGACTCCCGCTGATCCGCGTACAACTCCGCGTAGGCGCCGCCAGCAGCAAGCAACTCGTCATGCGTGCCGTGTTCGACGATACGGCCGCGATCCACAACGTAGATGCGGTCGGCGTCGATGACGGTGGAGAGTCTGTGGGCGATCGCGATGCTCGTGCGCCCGCTGCGAGCCTCATCGAGGGCACGCTGCACGATGCGCTCACTCACCGTGTCGAGTGCGCTCGTCGCTTCGTCGAGGATGAGAACGGGAGGATTCTTCAACAGCACCCTGGCGATCGCGATGCGCTGCTTCTCTCCTCCGGAGAGTCGGTAGCCGCGCTCCCCCACGACGGTGTCGTACCCGTCCGCGAAAGAGACGATGCTCTCGTGAATATTGGCCTGCCGCGCTGCACGCTCGAGCTCCTCGTCGGAAGCGTCCGGCTTCGCGTAACGCAGGTTCTCGGCGATCGTTGCATGGAACAGGTATGACTCCTGGGAGACCATGCCGATACGATCCATCAGTTCTTCCTGCCGCAGGCGCCGCACATCGTCACCCGCGAAGCGCACGACTCCATCGCTGGCGTCGTAGAGCCGGGGGATCAGCGAGCCGATCGTCGTCTTTCCCGACCCTGACGCACCGACGAAGGCGATGAATTCACCCGGGTCGACTCGGAAGTCGACGCGATCGAGGGTCGGCCGCTCGTGAGGTTCGGCGTCGGGGTAGCGGAAAGACACTCCTTCGAACTCGACCCGACCGGCCAGACCTGGCGCATCGTTCGGGGCTTTCGCGTCAGGAACATCGACGATCGCCGGTTCAAGGTCGAGGTACTCGAAGATGCGCGCGAACAGTGCCTTCGAGGTCTGCAGGTCGAGTGCGACGCGCATGAGCGCCGTCAGCGGGAACAGCAGACGGGACTGCACCGTCGTGAAGGCGACGATGGTGCCGGCGGTGATCGCGGAATCGAACCCCTGCCCGCTTCCTTCACCCCAGCCGCGCAGGATCAACCACCCCGCAACGAGATACACGATCGCCGGCACCGCAGACAGGAAGACCTGCACGATCGCGAAGAACAGCTGACCGCTCATGATCAAGCGGACCTGCAGCGCAACCTGGTTGTCGTTCTCCGCGGCGTAGCGCTCCGTCTCGGTGCGCTGCCGCGAGAAGGTCTTCGCGAGCAGCACGCCCGACACCGACAGTGCTTCCTGCGTGATCGCGGTCATCTCGGAGAGCGACTCCTGAGTGCGCCCGGCGATTCTCGCCCGCAGCTGCCCCACCCGTCGCTGAGCGAGTACCAGCACCGGCATCAGGATCATCGCGATGATCGTGAGCTGCCAGCTCAGCATGAGCATGGCGACGAGCGCCGCGATGACCGTGACCGTATTCCCGACGACGCTCGAGACCGTATTGGTGAGCACATTCGAGACGCCGCCGACGTCGTTCTGCAGACGAGACTGGATGATGCCGGTCTTGGTGCGGGTGAAGAAGCCGAGCTCCATCGCCTGCAAGTGCGAGAACAAGCGGACGCGCAACTGTCCCATGACCCGATTACCGACTCGGGCAGTGAGCAGCGTCTGCAGAATCCCGAGTCCGGACGAGAGCACGAACGCTCCGATCATCGCGGCCACGAGCCAGACCAGCAGCTGCATGTTCGGCCCGCCGTGCTCGGGGAAGAGCCCCTCGTCGAAGACGCGCTGCGTGATGAGCGGCGGGATGATCCCGAGCCCGGCCGATACCAGCACCAACAGCACGATGACCGACAGCTGCCAGCGGTGCGGAGCGAAGAGCTCCGCGATTCTGCGCCCGAGGAACGGCACCTCAGGTGCTTCGCGGTTGAGCTCACGCTGGCGTTCCGCATCTCCTGAAGAGACGCGAGACCTCGACGCGGGACCCATGCTCATGGTCGGAGGATAGCGCGCATCACCGACACGGGCCGAACACGGGCGACGAGCAAGTCAGTCGATGCGCGCCGTTTCGAGGTAGTCGGCGATGCGTCCGATGGCCTCGCTCAGCACCTCGACCCGGGGCAGCGTGACGAAGCGCACATGGTCGGGTGTCGGAAGGTTGAAGCCGCGCCCGTTGGTGATCATCACGTGCGTCGCACGCATGAGCTGAATCACGAAGTGCTGGTCATCATGAATGTCGTAGCGCGCAGGATCAAGACGCGGGAACAGATACATCGCACCACCGGGAGCGACGCAGGACACTCCGGGGATCTCGTTGAGCAGCTTCACCGCGATATCGCGCTGCTCGCGCAGCCGCCCGCCGGGAGCGCAGAGATCTGCGATGCCCGACCAGTTCGAGGCGCTCGACAGGGCCGCCGGAATCGCGTACTGCGACGGCACATTCGCGCACATCCGCATGTTGGCGAGCAGGGTGAGTCCTTCGAGGAAGTCATTCGCAAGCTCGCGGTTGCCCGACGAAACCACCCAGCCAGCGCGGTACCCGGCCACGCGCTGAATCTTCGACAGACCGCTGAAGGTGAGGCAGAGCGTATCGCGCACGTGGCGCGCGGCGTGCTCGTGCTTCGCACCCTCGTAGAGAATGTGGTCGTAGATCTCATCAGCCATCAGCACTAGGCCGTGGCGCTCGGCGAGCGCCGCGAAACCGCGCACCAGCTCGGGCGAGTACACCGCGCCGGTCGGATTGTTCGGGTTGATGAGCACGATGCCCTTGGTGCGCTTCGTGACGAGTTCCTCGATCGCCTCGAGGTCGGGCATCCATCCGTTCTGCTCGTCGCAGGGGTAGTGCACCGCGTTGCCGCCCGCGAGGGTGACCTGGGCCGTCCACAGCGGGTAGTCGGGCGAGGGAATCAGCACCTCGTCTCCGGGGCTCACAAGCGCCTGCAGCACCAAGGAGATGAGCTCACTCACGCCGTTGCCGATCAACACGTGCTCGGGGTCGACATCGGCGATCCCGAGCCCGGTGTAGTGCGCGGCGACGGCCTCCCGAGCGGGCAGAACGCCGCGAGAATCGCTGTAGCCCTGCGCGTGGGGCAGCGCGTCGCGCATCGCCTCGAGAATCTCAGGCGGCGCCTCGAAACCGAACGTGGCGGGGTTGCCGATGTTGAGCTTCAGGATCTCGTGACCCGCCCGTTCCAGACGTTCCGCCTCTTGCAGAATCGGGCCGCGTACGTCGTAACGCACGCCAGCGAGCTTGCTCGACTGTGTGATGGGACGCATGAGCTTCATTGTCCCACTTTCGTCACCGCTCTCCCAATCGGCGACCGGGCCAACCTCGGAATAATCATCGATGCGGCTACGCACTCGCTTCAGTCAATCGCGTATTCTTCGGCAAAGGAGGCCTGTGCGCAATTTTCTGCGGCGCGGGATCACGTCAGCCGCTCAACCGCCCGCTCGAGCCGCTCGAGCTTCCCGTCGAGCTCGCCCTCAAAGCCGGGCCGAATATCGGCCTTCATCACGAGCGACACCCGCGATCCGAACGGGAGCACCGCCTCGGTGGCACGCTTGACCACGTCGAAGACCTCGTCCCACTCGCCTTCGATCTCGGTGAACATGCTGCTCGTGCGGTGCGGCAACCCAGAATCACGCACCACCTTCACCGCAGCCGCGACCGCACCGGAGACCGAGCCGTCGGCGTGCTCGGCACCTGCAGCTGAGGCACCACCAGCCTCGCCGCCGGCCGCACCGCCGGGTGCATCACCGCGCGCACCACTCGGGGCACCGCTTGGGGCGACGGAGAACGCGAGAATCATGAGGACCCCTTTCGAACCTGCTCACACCCAGCGTATCCGGCAGCCCCGACATCGCTCAGTCGGCAGGCACCGTCGCGATCGGAACGGAGCCGGTGCGCGCGGGTCTTGGCGCGAACATCAGCGTGATCGCCGCACCGACGATGATGATGCCCATCGGCATCAGGATCGACTCGGCCATCGCATGCGAGAAGCCCTCGCGCAACGGTTCGGGGAGTGCGGCGAGACCCGATCCCCCCTCACCGCCCATGCCACCGGCCGCGGTCGCCGTCTCGCCGAGCCAGGCCCGCAGCCGAGATTCCATGAGCGCAGCCATCGCCGCAGCACCCAGCACGGCGCCGACCTGGCGGCTCGTGTTGTAGACCCCTGATCCGGCACCCGCGAGCTCCCGGGACAACCCGAACGTCGTGATCGAGGCCAATGGCCCCCACATGAACGCGTTGCCGAAGCCGAGCACCGCGCTCGGAATGAGCAGCAGCCACAGCGGTGTCTCAGGACGAGCCATGAAGAAGTACATCGCGAGGCCCGCGGCAACGAGCAGCAGACCGAGCAGCGGGATCCTGCGCGGATCGCCCCGGTCTATCAAGCGACCCACCGGCCGCGCGAGAACGATCGACAGCACCGCCATCGGCACGAGCATCAGTGCAGACTGCGTCGGATTCAGACCCCGCACGAGCTGCAGGTAGAACATCAACGGCAGGCTCAGGCTCGTCACCGATAGCCCGACGGTCACAATCACTGCGGTACCGACGGAGAAGTTGCGGTCGCGGAAGATGCGCAGCGGGATCAGCGGCTCACCGTGCTGCTTCCACTGCCACAGCACGAAGAGGGCGAGGATCGCCGCCCCCGCGACGATGAGACTCCAGACCGAGATCGGACCCCAGATGACCCCCCAGTCGAAGCTCTCGCCCTCCTGGATGCCGAACACGAGCAAGAACATGCCGACCGCGCTCAGCAGCACCCCGAGCCAGTCGAAGCGATGAGCAGTCGTCGGCATCTTCGGCACGAAGCGCAGGGCGAGCACGAAACCGATGACACCGACCGGCACGTTGATGAAGAAGATCCACTCCCAGCCGAGGCCGTCGAGCAGAAAACCGCCGAGGATCGGCCCGACCAGCGTCGCAACGCCCGCAGTGACGCCCCACACTGCCATCGCCGCACCGCGCTCGCGCGGCGGGAAGATGCGCGTGATCACCGCCATCGTCTGCGGCGTCATGATCGATGCGCCCAGGCCCTGGAAGACGCGCGCCGCGATCAGAGTCTCGATGTCCTGTGACAGTCCGCACGCGAGCGACGACAGCGTGAACACCGCGAGGCCGATGAGGTAGACGCGCCGGGGCCCGAAGCGGTCGCCGAGTCGTCCGGTGATGAGCAGCGGAACGGCGTAGGCGAGCAGGAAGGCGCTCGTCGCCCACAGGGTGGCGACCATCGTCGTATCGAGTGCCGTCATGATCGACGGATTCGCGACCGACACGATCGTCGTGTCGACGAGAATCATGAAGAATCCCAGCACCATCGACCACAGCGCGGCCCAAGGGCGGATCGTCGACTCGCTCTGCATGGGGCTCCTTCCGGCTGAACCAGCTCATCCTACGCCCGCGCGCTGACACTGCCGGTACCGGTACCGGTACCGCCGGCACTTACGCTGCCGCACCGATTCCGCCTTCAGCACATAGATATGGGATCAGCGCGTAGATATGCCGGAAATCGCTCTCGGGGGCATATTGAGGCGCTGATCCCATATCGAAGCGTCGACGCCACCTCTCCTCACGCCCCGGGCTCCGTACCCCGCACCGCCGCCGCGCCGTAGACTGGAGCGCATGGCTGAAACGCTCCGACTCGCCTCCGTCAACGTCAACGGCATCCGCGCCGCATTCCGCAAGGGCATGGGTGATTGGCTCGCCACGAGCGGCGTCGATGTGCTCGCGCTGCAGGAGGTTCGCGCGCAAGACGAGCACCTCCAGCAGTTCCTCGGCGAGGCCGGGTGGCACTGGCTGCATGACCCGTGCGAGATCAAGGGTCGCGCCGGCGTCGCCATCGCGAGCCGGGTTCCCGCCGTGGCCCATCGCCCCGGCCTCGGCGCGCTCGATCTCCAGGAGAGCATTCAGTCTTCGGGGCGCTGGCTCGAGGCCGACTTCGAGGTCGGCGGCCGGCTCCTCACCGTCGTCAGCAACTACACGCACTCCGGCGAGGTCGACACTCCGCGCCAGGATGCCAAGTGGGCGTTCCTCGACGCCATGGGCCAGCGCATGAATGAACTCTCCGATGAGCGCGAGCTCGCAGCGATCGTGGGCGACTTCAACGTGGGCCACCGCGAACTCGACATCAAGAACTGGAAGGGCAACGTGAAGCGCTCAGGCTTCCTGCCCCGCGAGCGCGCCTACTTCGACCGTTTCTTCGGCCCCCGGGGCGAGAACGTCGTCGGCGTCGACGGCACCGAAGGCCTCGGCTACGGCTGGGTCGATGTCGGCCGACGCTGGGCCGGCGAGGTCGACGGCCCGTACTCGTGGTGGTCGAATCGCGGGCAGGCGTTCGACAACGACACGGGTTGGCGCATCGACTACCACGTTGTCACCCCGCAGCTCGCCGAGCTCGTCGCGAACTACCGGGTCGACCGGTATCCGTCGTATGACACCCGATGGTCGGATCACGCACCTGTCGTCGTCGACTACTCGATCTGATCTCCCGCGGCAATTGCCGCCCGCATACATAAGGCAAGTACTCCAGCAACATGACTGACACCCCCACTTCCGCTCCCAGCACGAAGCCCGTCATCTTCTCCGGCATGCAGCCGTCGAGCGACTCGCTGCACCTCGGCAACTACATCGGCGCACTCAGCCAGTGGACGCAGATGCAGGAAGACTTCGAGGCGTTCTTCTGCGTCGTGAACCTGCACGCCATCACGGTGCCGCAGGATCCCGCCGACCTCGCCGCCCGCACCCGCCGCACCGCGGCCCAGTACATCGCGGCGGGCATCGACCCCGAGAAGTCGACCCTGTTCGTGCAGTCGCACGTGCCGGCGCATGCCGAACTGGCCTGGGTGCTCAACACACTCACGGGTTTCGGCGAGGCGAGCCGCATGACCCAGTTCAAGGACAAGGCGCAGCGCTACGGCGCCGACAGCTCGTCGGTCGGCCTGTTCACCTATCCGATGCTGATGGCTGCCGACATTCTGCTCTACCAGGCCGATGTCGTTCCCGTGGGCGAAGACCAGCGCCAGCACGTCGAACTCACGCGCGACATTGCGAACCGCTTCAACTCGCGCTTCGGCGAGACGTTCATCGTGCCCGAGGCGCAGATTCAGCGGGGCACCGCGAAGATCTACGATCTGCAGGATCCCACATCCAAGATGTCGAAATCGGCCGAGAGCCCGGCCGGGCTGATCTCGGTGCTGGATCCCGCGAACGTGACCAAGAAGAAGATCATGCGGGCGGTCACCGATGCCGGTGAAGAGGTGCGCTTCGACCGCGAGGCGAAGCCCGGGGTCTCGAACCTGCTGACGATCTACTCGGTGCTGACCGGTCGCACGGTCGAGTCGATCGAGCAGGACTATGTCGGCAAGGGCTACGGCTACCTCAAGAAAGATCTCGCCGAGGTCGTCGAAGAGACGTTTGCTCCGATCCGCACGCGCACCGAGGAGCTGCTCGCCGATCCTGCCGAGCTCGACCGCCTACTCGCGGGAGGCGCGGATCGCGCCACCGAGATCTCTACGGCGACGCTCGCCCGGGTGTACGACGCGATGGGGATCCTCCGCCGCTGAGCAGGCCCACCGACGTCGACTCAGAGGCCACTCCGAAGTCGCTCCGAGACCGCTCCGGCTGTCGCAGATTGAGGTGAAACGCTCCACAAGAACGCAATCTGCGACAGTCGGAGGCACGAGGCGACGAGCGCTGCCGCGATCGCAGCTCTGCGCCCCGCCGCCGCTCCCCGGTTCACGGCACGAGCACTGCGCGGCCCTGGATCTTGCCGTGATGCAGGTCGTCGAACGCCTGCACCGCATCGTCGAGCGGGTAACGGACGACCTCGACGCCGATCTTGCCCTGCCGCGCAAGCGCGACCGCCTCGCGCATGTCGGAGCGGGTTCCGCCGTAGGCGCGCTCGATATTCACACCCCAGGGGAGTGCCGTGCCGCTGTTCGCAACGTACTCGAACGAACCGCCTCCGAGTCCGACGAAGCGGATCGCTCCGCCCCCGCGCACGACCGAGATCGCGAGGTCGACCGTAGGCTGCACGCCGACGAAGTCGAATACGACGTCGGCCCCGACGCCATGGGTTTCTTCGAGGATCCGCTTGGCCGCCGAGCCGTCGCTCGGGATCGCGAGATCAGCGCCGTGAGACTCCGCGAAAGCCAACTTCTCGGGATCGGTGTCGAGCGCGATGATGCGGGCGCCGGTCGTCGCGGCGAGGATCTGCAGTGCCATGTGGCCGAGACCGCCCAGCCCGATGGTGACGATCGTCGCGTCGCCTGCGAGGCGATCACGCACTGAATTGATGGCGTGCATCGGAGTGAGGGCGGCATCGGCAAGCGGCGCCGCGTCGACAGGGTCGAGATCGCCGATGGGGTCGAGATGATGGGCCTTCACCGCGATGTAGTCGGCCATGCCTCCGGGGCTTCCGATGCCGGGAGAAAGCGGCGCGAGAGCATCGCGTTGGTAGACGACCTCGCACTGATTGTCACGGCCGGCGAGGCACTCGCGACACTGGCCGCAGGAGAGGATGAGGGCGACGAGGGCCCGATCGCCGAGGTTCCACCAGCTGACATCGTCGCCGAGCTGCTCGACGGTGCCGGCCACCTCGTGCCCGAGCGTGCCGCCGATGAGTGGATTGTCATCGCCCATTCCGATGATCGCGATGTCGGAGTGGCAGAGGCCTGCGCCACCAACTTTGAGTAACACCTCGTCGGGCTGGATCTCGGGCGTCGGCTTCTCATGGAGTTCGACCGTGTCGTTTCTGACGTACGTTACTGCGCGCATGACTACTCCTCACTCATTCAACAAGCAGAGGAGCGGTCTCGCCGCACCGCCGGGTGCGGGCGTCCCACGACGTCCTGCCTCCAGCCTACGGCTTCACTCGCGTCCCCTGTCTGCGAACAGGGAATGAATTCCTCGCGGGGAGGGTTTAGAGTAAAAGACGTGTTCCGGGGTCGGTGAGAATCCGAACCGGCGGTGATAGTCCGCGAACTCCGCATCTGCGGGGCCGAACCGGTGAAATTCCGGTACCGACGGTGATGAGCAGGCGAGAGTCGAGCTCGAGTCCGGATGAGAGGAACGCAGAGTCTCCCCATGGGCGACCCCTGTTCCCCGGTGCGCAATGCAGACCGCACGACCGGGCGACAGGAGGGGACGCGATGCTGGATCGGCAGCTCGTCGACGACGCGATGCGTCGTGCGCTCGCGCTCGCCGAACGCAGTCCGGCCGCCGACCCGAATCCCCAGGTCGGTTGCGTGATCCTCGACTCCGAGGGCCGCATCGTCGCCGAAGGCTGGCATTCCGGCGCCGGCACACCGCACGCGGAGATCGACGCCCTATCGCGCCTCCCCGAGTCGTGGAGGGATCGCGCATCCGAGCTCACCGCCGTGGTGACACTCGAACCCTGCAACCACACCGGCCTGACCGGGCCGTGCGCAGAGAGTCTGATCACGTTCGGGATCGGCTCGGTCGTCTATGCGCTGCGCGATCCCGGCCCGCTCGCCGCGGGCGGTGCGGATCGCCTGCGCGCCGCCGGGGTCGAGGTACTCGGCGGAGTGCGCGAGACCGAAGCCAGGAGGCTGCTCGCGACCTGGTTGGCGCAGAAGGCGGGCTCGGAGCCGGCTTCCCTCTCCCACACAACCTCGCTCCCCCATGCAGCTTCCCTCTCCCGCACAGCCCCCGTTCCCCATGTCACGGTGAAGTGGGCCCAGACCCTCGACGGACGCATCGCGGCGGCAGACGGATCGAGCCGCTGGATCACCGGTGCCGACGCACGCGCCGACGTGCACCGTCGACGCGCGCAGGCGGATGCGATCCTCATCGGCACCGGTACGCTCATCGCCGATGATCCTGCCCTCACCGCCCGCGATGCGCACGGTGCCCTGCTCGTGCCGGCCGCCGAACAACCGGTGCCGGTTGTGATCGGACATCGGAGCATCCCGCCGCACGCGCGCGTTCTGGATCACCCTGCGCTCGCAGCGCACGGCCTCGATGCGCCGATCCGTCTGACCGGCGACGAGTTGCGATCCGACCTCAGCAGCCTCGCCGAGCGCGGCTTCTCCCGGGTCTTCGTCGAGGGAGGATCGAGTCTCATCACCTCGATACTCGCAGCCGGTCTCGCCGACCAACTGCTCGTCTACGTGGCCGCCGCCCTACTCGGCGGACCTCGGCTCGCCGTCGATGAACTCGGCATCGAGAGCATGGACCGGATCTCACGCCTGCAACTTGAATCCACGGCGAGGCTGGGCGAGGACCTGCTGGTCATCGCGCGCGCTGCCGTCGAGGCACCTGGCGAGGCCGCCACCCTGCCACCCATCGAGGAAGGATCGTAGATGTTCACGGGACTCATCGAGGAGGTCGGCGAGATCGTCGAGATCGAACCGCAAGGCGATTCTCTGCGCCTCACCGTCAAGGGACCGCTCGTGACGAGCGACGCGAAGCACGGAGACTCCATCCAGGTCTCGGGTGTGTGCCTCACCGCAGTGGAGTTCGGCACCGCCGCCGACGGCTCGCGCACCTTCGCGGCCGACGTCATGGAGCAGTCGTTGCGCATGTCGACGCTGGGCGAGCTGCGCGTCGGCAGCCGTGTGAACCTCGAGCGCGCCGCACGCGTCGACAGCCGCCTCGGCGGCCACATCGTGCAAGGGCACGTCGACGCAACCGCCAGACTGCTGTCAGCGGTGGACCGCACGCAGTGGCGAGTGCTCCGATTCGAGCTGCCCACCGAGCTCGCACCGTTACTCGTCGATAAGGGCTCCGTCACCGTCGCGGGTGTCTCGCTGACAGTTTCGAACGTCTCGGAACCCGAAGAGACCGAGCCCTGGTTCGAGGTCTCCCTCATCCCCGAGACACTCACCGCAACCACCCTCGGCGACCTCGTCGCCGGCGATCACGTCAACATCGAGACCGACATTCTCGCCCGGCATGTCGCCCGTATGCAGGCATTCATCACGAACGCGGAGCGTGCGACCGAGCGACAACTCCCGTCGCACGCCGAGTCCCCGGACACTTTCGCTTCCACCCCGACCACCGAACAGGACCAACCATGAGCATCGCCACCATCGAAGCCGCTGTCGCCGCGATCGCCGCCGGCCGCCCCGTCATCGTCGCCGACGACGAAGATCGTGAGAACGAGGGCGACGTGATCCTCTCGGCCGAACTCGCGACCCCGGAGTGGATCGCCTGGACCGTGCATCACTCCTCAGGCCTGTTGTGCGCGCCCATGTCGAACGACGTCGCCGATCAGCTCGACCTCCCGATGATGGTCGAACGCAACGAAGATGTGCGCGGCACCGCCTACACCGTCACAGTGGATGCGGCGCACGGCGTCACCACCGGCATCAGCGCGAGCGACCGTGCGACCACCGTGCGCGCACTGGCTGCGGCGAGGGCGGTTCCGGACGACGTGCGTCGCCCCGGCCACATCCTGCCCCTCCGTGCCGTCGACGGCGGCGTACGCGTGCGCAACGGCCACACGGAGGCCGCGGTTGAGCTCATGCGTCTGGCCGGGCTGCGGCCCGTCGGCGTCATCGCCGAGATCGTCGCCGACGATGGCGAGATGATGCGACTTCCGGGCCTGCTGGAGCTCGGGAAGCGGGAGGACATCCCGGTCATCACGATCGAGCAGCTCATCGCCTACCTCGAGAAGCACGACCCCGCAGGAACTCCGAAGGAGAGCGAGGTGCAGCACCGCCGGGTGAGCGTGCGCGCCGAAGCCCTGCTGCCGACGGAGCACGGCGAGTTCCGCACTCGCGCCTACCGCGACCGTCGTATCGGGGTGGATCACCTGACCCTGATCGCACTGGACGCCGACGGGAACCCGCCCACTGACGGGGCGCTCGTGCGAGTGCACTCCGAGTGCATCACGGGTGAAGCCTTCGGCTCCCTCAAGTGCGAGTGCGGCCCGCAGCTCCAGGCCTCCCTCGACCTCGTGCACGAGCGAGGCGGCGTCGTCATCTACCTGCGCGGGCAGGAGGGGCGCGGCATCGGTCTCGCGAACAAGCTGCGCGCCTACCAGCTGCAGGAGCAGGGCATCGACACGCTCGACGCCAATCTGCAGCTCGGTCTCCCCGCCGATGGACGCGACTACACTGCCGCGGCCGAGATCCTCGCCGATCTCGGTATCGAGAATGTCCGCCTGCTCACCAACAACCCGGACAAGGTCGCGCAGCTCGAGGCCCACGGTGTCGCGGTCGAGGAGCGCGTTCCGCTGCTCGTCGGCGTCACCGACTACAACACGGGTTACCTCGAGACGAAGCGCGACCGCATGGGTCACGAGCTGCCCGACAGCATGTAGGTCGCGAGGCGAACTCGTCGCAGCGAGCCGTATTAGTACCGAGCCGCACTATTCACACGCAACACCGCCCCAGCAAGAACCGATCTAGTAAGAGGAGCACACCATGAGCGGAGCAGGAGCCCCCTCCATCGACGTCGACGGCACCGGCCTGCGCGTTGCGATCATCGCAGGCCAGTGGCACACCGAAGTCATGGATGGGCTGATCCAGGGTGCGCGCGAGACACTCATCGCATCAGGAGCCGATCACGCGCTCTTCCGCGTTGCCGGAGCCTTCGAGGTGCCGCTCGCGGCCCAAGCGGCTCTGGAGTCAGGCTTCGACGCGGTCGTCTGCCTCGGCGTCATCGTGCGCGGGGGCACTCCCCACTTCGATTACGTATGCAACTCTGTGACGGACGGGCTCACCCGGGTACAGCTCGACAGCGGGAAGCCAGTCGGGTTCGGCGTGCTGACGACCGACACCGATGAGCAGGCGTTGGATCGCGCGGGCCTCGCAGGTTCCCGCGAGTCGAAGGGCCAGGAGGCCGCTGAGGCTGCTCTGCAGTCCGCAGCCACTGCGCGCTTCATCCGTGAGAGCGGAGCCACGATGGAGCTGGAGCCGGGCAAGCGCGCCTGAGTTCCGCGCCTTGGGCGTGGGTGTCGCGGGTCGGTCACAGTCCACGCGGTGGGCGCAGGTCTCGCACGAGTCGCGTGACCAGATCCGGCTGTGCGCCGTCGAAGATCGACCTCGCGTTGGAGGGTACTCAACAAAGGTCCTCCGGTATTCATTGTGGGTTCCCGAGAATCACTCGGAAGCGTTGGTTTCATGCGGATCCTGGGGACCTCAATGTCGGTGGTACCTGGTCTACTGAAGTCATGCCCACCCCCGCTAATTCCTGCTCGCGAGTTGCATCGTTCTCTCGTCTCGAGAACGTCGAGCAGCAGCGCCGCGCTCTGGCTGCGGAGCAACTGGGCATCATCGGTGAGCTCGTGTTCGAAACGACGAAGATCCGCCCGCACAGGCCGGAAGCCTCCTCCTCGGAAGGCCGATCCTCCTCCGGGGAGCACAGGTCTTCTTCCGAGGCAGATCAGCCATCTTCTGCGGAGACCCGCACCATGTTCGCACCGGACGAGTTGGCGTATCGCTCGCTCCGTGCCGAACTCGCGCTGTTGCTGTGCATGAGTGAATACCAAGCAGAGCGCCTCATGGATCTCGCCTATCGCACCGTGTATGAGTACCGGAAGCTCGTACCGTCCCTTGCTTCGGGCGCAATCACACAGCAGCACGCGCAGGTCATCTGCGATGCAGGCCTACTCATCGGGCCGAGCAATGAGCCATCGGTTATGGAGCGTCGTGCCGGATATGAGGCTGCGGTTCTCGAGATCGCAGCCGTTGAGACCCCGAATCGTCTGCTTCCTATTGCTCGACGACTCGCCGAAACCTGGGCTGAGATCCCCATCGAGACGCGGCACGAGCGGGCCCGCAGCGAGCGCCGGGTCACGGTGACCGATGCCGAAGATGGCATGGCCGACCTCATCGCTCACCTTCCCGCTCCGGAGGCGTATGCAATTCGAGAACGCTTGACCAGGATCGCAAAGTCCGCCAAGCAAGGTCACCGCGTCGTCCCGCTCCCCGATTCTTCCTCGGATAGTTCCGCTTTCGTTGTCTCCCCCGATAGTCCCGATTCTGATGCTTCCTCACCAGATGCCTCCTCGCCAGATGTTTCCGCAACGGAGACCTCCGTCTATAACCCAGAGACCTCCGTCAAGGACTCGGACGCCGAGGACCACACACCTGATTCGCGCACTCGAGATCAGTTCCGCGCCGATGCGCTTGTAGACCTGCTGCTCTCCTCAGACCCGTTCGCGCTTACCTCCGGAAGCCCGGCAGAGGCGATCGAGGCACGCATCCAACTCATCTCACCGGCAGACTTCGGTGAAGCAGAGTCGGGTATTGCGGGCCTGCCCGGTGAGCTTGCGGGCTACGGACCGGTCGATGAGCTCACCGTCCGACGCTTCGCCGCCCAGTCTTCGCATCTCGAGAAGGTCACCACCCACTCCGACACCGGCGAAGTGATCTCGGTTGACCGATACCGGCCCAGCGAGCAGATACGCAGAGTCATCGGAGCCCGCGACCGGCACTGCAGATTCCCGGGTTGTCGAGTACCGATCCAGCGATGCGACCTCGACCACACGATCGACGCCGCATTCGGCGGCGAGACTTCCACCGACAATCTCGGAGCGCTTTGCCGAGGCCATCACACACTCAAGCATCACTCCGAGTGGAGCGTTGAGCAGCATCCGGGTGGAGTATTCGAATGGACGAGCCCCACAGGCAGAGTGCATGTCGATCGACCGCCGGGGTCGTATAGATGGCCTGCCCGCAGACCCGGGCAATCGACACCACGCGACCCGGACGAACCTCCCCGGAGATCAAGTCGGGTACGTTTCGAAGCGATCTAGGCAAGCTTCGCGCGAGCGATAAGTACCCGCCGCGCAAGCCGTCTCACAGCCACCATCGCCTAGAGTGAGCGGCGTGGCAGCACGATCGAGAACTCGCCGCGGATCCGCCTCGGAATCACCCGACACAGCGCCCCGCGGCCCCCGCGCCTCATTGCGCGAGCTGATCCCCTATCTCTTCGAACAGCGCGGCTTACTCACCCTCGCCCTCGCCCTCGGCGTGCTCGGCGCCGTCACCTCGCTCGTGCAGCCCCCGCTGCTCGGACAGGTCATCGCCCGAGTCGAGACCGGCGACGCGCTCGGTGCCCTGCTGTGGCTGCTCACCGTACTCGTCATCGCCAATGCCCTGCTGGGCGGGTTCCAGCACTACGTGCTCCAACGCATGGGTGAGGGCGTCGTGCTGAGCAGCCGGCGGCGACTCATCGCGAAGATCCTGCACCTGCCCATCACCCAATTCGACCGCCGCCGCACCGGCGATCTCGTGTCACGCGTCGGCAGCGACACGACCCTGCTCCGGGCAGTGCTCACCCAGGGCCTTGTCGAGGCCATCAGCGGCATGCTGGTCTTCGTCGGCGCCCTGGTCGGCATGCTGATCATTGATCCGATACTCTTCGGGATCACGTTCGCCGTCGTGGTGGTCGCGATCGTGGTGGTCGTGGCCGTTTCGAGCCGGATCCGCCCGGCCGTCGCACAGGCTCAGGAGAAGGTCGGAGACCTCGCGGCCCAGGTAGACCGGTCGATCTCGTCGATCCGCACGATCCGGGCAGCCGGGGCAGCCGGCCGCGAACAGGCAGCAACGGAGCGGGACGCGACCGAAGCTTACGCGCTCGGAGTGAAGGTCGCGAAGATCTCGGCAGTCATCGTACCCGTGTCGTTCCTAGCGATGCAGGTATCGTTCCTCATCGTGCTAGGCCTCGGCGGCTACCGTGTCGCCAGCGGCGCCATCGAGATCTCCCAACTCGTCACCTTCATCATCTTCCTCTTCCTCATGGTCATGCCACTCGGCCAGGCCTTCGGAGCGATCGCCGCGGTGGGCCAGGCACTCGGCGCACTCGGTCGCATCCGCGAGATCACGTCGCTCCCGACCGAAACCGAGCACGATGCGACGATCTCGCCGATCGGCGAGATCCGCAGCCTCGACGATGCCGCCGATCGAAACGCTCCAGCGATCCGCTTCGACGACGTGCACTTCACCTACCGCTCAGCCGCACCCGATCGTGCGGACGCTCGCGAACTCGTGCGCACCGGTCGCGGTGCCCGCCGCGACGCCGAGGCGGCACCCGCGAAGATCATCGAGACCCCGGTGCTGCACGGCGTGAACTTCGACGTCCCGCGCGGCGCCCGTGTCGCTCTCGTCGGCCCCTCGGGCGCCGGCAAGTCGACCATGCTGGGACTCATCGAACGGTTCTACGATCCCGACAGCGGCTCAGTCGAACTCTACGGAGCCGACCTGCGCACGCTCGACCGTGCCGAACTGCGCAGCCAATTCGGCTACGTGGAGCAAGACGCCCCCGTGCTCGCCGGCAGCCTTCGCGACAACCTCCGTCTAGGCGTGCCCGACGCAAGCGACGCCGCGTGCGAGCGTGTGCTGCGCGCCGTGAACCTCGGCGGCCTTCTCGACCGCGCCGGGCTTCCCGACGGAAGCAGCGGCCTCGACGTGCAAGTCGGCGAGAACGGGGTCATGCTCTCAGGCGGCGAAAAGCAGCGCCTCGCAATCGCACGATCGCTGCTGTCGGCTCCGCCGATCCTACTGCTCGACGAGTCGACCGCGAGCCTCGACGGCGTCAATGAGCGACTCATGCGCGAAGCCCTCGACTCCGTCTCGACCGGGCGCACGCTCGTCGTGATCGCGCACCGCCTCTCCACGGTCGTGGACTCCGACAAGATCATCGTGCTCGACGACGGCCGCGTCATCGGGGAGGGCACGCACGAGGAACTGATCGAAGCGGTCCCGCTCTACCGCGAGCTCGCGCAGCACCAACTCCTGGTTGCCGAGGACTGAGCCGCGCGGGCTACAGAGAATGATCAACCGAGCTCGACGCTCTCGAGCAAGGCCGACAGGCTCGCCCGATAGTCCTCGATGTTCGTGTTTGTGTCCGTGTTTGTGGCCGTGGCTGTGCCCCTGACCGTGCCCGCCGCCGTCGCTGTCGCTGTCACGATCACGCGCGCATCGCCCAGATCGAGTACTCCGCGCACCCCGTCATTCGTGTCGACATGGTGCAGCTCGGCCCCGGAGGCGAGTTGCTCACGCAGAGTGATCTCACCGGTCTCGTCTTCGAGATCGGTCAGAGCGTCTTCGAGCGACTCCTCGGAGACACGCAGCGCGATCCTCAACACACCATCAGGTGAGCCGACCGTCACCCCCTCCTCGACACCCAGCAGCAGGCGAGGATCCCGCGGCAGGGGCGGCTCCGGCAGGTCTCTCAGCACCGGCACCTGTAAGTCGACGACGAGCGGCCGCACCGTCCACCCTCGCTCCGGCACCACGTGCACCTCGGGTAGCCCGCTGCTGGTTGAAGCCAATGGCAGACTTTCCTCACCGTCAGCGGTCTCGACGTGCGCGTTCGAGAAGTGGCCCGGCGCAAAGGTCACCGCATAGACCGTCGCCGCGGCCAGCAACAGCACAATGATCAGTGCGAGGCGCTTCACGGTTTCTTCCCCGCGTTCGTAGCGCTGTAATTCAGTCCGTCGGGGATCGTCCCGCCGAACAGCTCGGTCACCGTCACCGGAACGAAGCCGCGCTTCTTCAGCTCAACGATCACCGCGCCAGCCGCTTCGACCGACTCGTCATGAGTGTCGTGGAAGAGGACGATGTCTCCCGGAGACGCCTCCGTCGCGGCACGCTTCACGAGCGCCTTCTTTCCCGGGCGCTTCCAGTCGTTCGTGTCGAGAGACCAGAGGACGGCCGGTAGATCGATCTTCCGCATCGCACGCGCATTGATCGCCCCGTACGGCGGTCTGAACGACGTGACCTGCTGCCCAGTGCGCTGCTCGATGAGTCGGGCCGCAGAGTGCACCTGCTTCTCAGCTCGTGCCGGCTTCACCCGGGTGAGGTCGGGGTGGGTCATGGTGTGGCTGCCGATCTCGTGCCCCTCCGCGAAGACGCGGTCGACGATCTCGGGGTTCTGCCGCACTGAGGTTCCCGTCATGAAGAACGTCGCAGGAGCGCGTTGTTCGTGCAGCGTCTCGAGCAGATCGGGGGTGTAGACCGACGGACCGTCGTCGTACGTCAGTGCGACGCAGGGCACCAGTGCGCAGTCGGCAACCACATCATCGAGGGACCACTCCGGCACGCCCATGAAGGGCTCCGCTGTGGCGGCTTCCAGGTCAGCGAAGCTGTTCGCCGACCAGGTCTCCACAACATCGGCGGCGACCTCGACCCGTACCGGCTCTTCCGTGGGTGCGATACCCAGATCCGCGAGCTCAGGGGCAGCGATGCCAGGGCCGATATCGACCCGCAGCGCACCGCCCTCACCCAACCATGCCTGATCGAGCCCGGCCGTCGCGATCTCCTCCTGCTCGGCGGAAGGCGGCTCGATCTCGGCGCGGCTGAGCGCTCCCGCCTCACGGCGCAAGAGCTCGACCGTCCGCATCCACAATTCGCGACCCGCGTCAGCATTCCAGCGCTGAGTGCTGTCGATGAGCTGGTCTCCGGCAAGGTCGGTATAGAGCGTCGTACGTTGATCGTCGATCACCGATTCCGGGGCTCCCCGCACGACGCGTATCGTCACGCCGATATACGACCCGAACGCGCCCGCGATCTCGCAAGTCACGGCTATACCCGAGCCGCCGCGCGGGCCCGTCGCGGCATCCTCTAAGACCTGACCCGCCGGCCACTCGACCGAGCCGGGCACGCACCCCCGTTCATCGAGCCCAGCGCTGGCCCGATGCACCTGCGGCTCGTATCCACCCGGCCCGGTCACGGCATCGCGGACGATCCCGTCAATGCGCTCATTCAGTTCCGTCTCTCCCGGAACATGTATCCACCGTGCCTGCATCGGCATATCGTCATTGCGGATACGCATGCCGATCACGGCATCTTCGACCTCAGTGGGCACCGAAGCTTGAGATTCAGGGGCCGGCGCGGGGGTCTCTGTGGGTGTGTCCTCTCCATCTTCAGCTGGGTCCTGTTCCCCGCCCGATTCCTGCGCAGGAACGAGGCTCACACCGTTCTCGACCACCCACGGTTCCGGACGCCAGTCGGGGTCGGGGGCCGGAGCGCAGGCCGCGAGCAAGAGCACGAAGACGAGCCCGATGGCCGGCAGCACCGCTGTCGGCCGCAGGGCACTCGTCCGAAGCACAGGCGCCCGCAGCACGGCCGCCCGCCGTCCGCTGCGCTGTCTCATCGCCGCTCCTCGTGACCCGTGCCGTCTCGGCCGAGCCCCGCACCCGCGACCCGGACTAGCTGCGCTGCATCATCCACTCGAACCGGGGTTCGATGATCCTGCGGAATACGACGGTCACCCACCGCATCGACAGCACCACGGCCAGCCCGACTGCGAGTAGTGCGAGCACTGCAATACCCACGCTACCCCGGTCACCGAACGCATCAACGACGCCACTCTGACGCAAACCCCAGACGATCGGGCCGTGCAGCAGGTAGACGTAGAGCGTGCGCGCACCCCACACCGTGATGATGCTCTCGCCCCTCGGGGTCACGATGAGCAGCGCGAGCGTCATCACTACGGCGATACCCAGCAGCAGGGCACGGATCGCGAGCCCGGCGAGCGCCACGCCCCACAGGCTTTCGGGCACCGCATCACCGATGGGTGCCTTGTCGAAGAGCAGGAAGTAGTCATCCCTCCAACGCAACCAGCTGTCGATCCTCCAGGTGTCACGCAGCTGCGGCTGTACTGCGAGACCGATTGCCGCGACCCCCAGCACGCCCCAGGCGATTGCCCGAGTCGCGATCGTCGGGCGCACGAACCAGCGGCCTTCGAGCCAGCCGCGATCCCGCGCCATCCAACCGAGTACGAAGAACGGCAAGAAGCAGAACGTGCGCGAAGCCGAGAAATCGGCACCGATCGCCGGTAGCAGGCCGGCCATGAGCGCGAGACCGAACGACACCAGCAGCGGATGCTTGAGCAGGGCGATGACCGGCAACACGATGCGCAGTGTCACCAGGGTCACCAGGAACCAGAGCGTCCACGATGGGGAGACCAGGAAGGAGGCTGGCAGCCCCTTCTCTTCGACTGCGAAGCGCAAGAGTGCCCAGATGCCCTCCCACAACCCCCAGGTGAGCAGCAGCTGGAACGTCGAGCGGATGCTCTTGGGCGTCACCGCGGTTCTCGAGAAGACACCGGAGAGGAGGATCATCGCCGGCATATGGAACAGATACGCGTACACGTAGAGGCCGAAACCGAGCGGAGTCTCCATGCGCGCCGTCGAAATCGTGTGGCCGACCACCACGAGCACGATGAGCAGAAAACGGGCGTTGTCCCAGAGCGCGACGCGCGGTTTCGACGCGGGCGGCGCCTGCACTGCGGCGGAGGGCTGCGTCATCCGGGGAGCTCCTCTCGGGTGAGAAAAGCCCCCGCCGAGGCGGGGGCCGATCGGAGCCGCCTGCCGGAATCGAACCGGCGACCTATTCATTACGAGTGAATCGCTCTACCGACTGAGCTAAGGCGGCGGGAACGCGGCATAGCTGTCGCGCACAATCGACTACTGTAGCACGTCCAGGCGGTCACGAGCACGTCCAGGCGGTCACGCAGAGCACCGGGGATCACCCGCGGGAACCGCGCCATTCAGCAGATAATCATCGATTACGGCGTCGATGCAGTCGTTCTCCCCGTACGCGATATGCCCCTCTCCTTCGTAGGTGACGAGCACGCCGCTCTCGAGCTGCTCGGCGACGGACTCGGCCCAGCGATACGGAGTTGCAGGATCACCGGCCGTGCCGACAAGGAGGATCGGACCGGCCCCGGCCGCCTTCGGCGGATCTTGCGTCGCATTCTCCGCGCCAGGCCAGCCCACGCAAGAGATATCGACGTACCCCTGGTAGGGGCCAATGATCGGAGCTGCCGCTGCGAGCTCGGCCGCCCGCTGGCGCATTCGCTCAGGATCGGGGTCAGTGGCACGATCGAGGCAGTTGATCGCCGCGAACGCCTCATTGGAGTTGCTTCGGTACTCGCCGTCGACACGGTCGTAGTAGAAGTCTGCGAGCCAGAATGCGGTGTCCGGATCGCCCTGCGCGATACTCGTGAACAACTGGTCGAGGGCGTTCCACGACTCCTTCGAATAGAGGGGCGTGATGATCGCGGTGATCATGGTGCGACTGGTCACCCAGCGGCCGTCGCGCCCTTGCAGCGGGTGCTCCTCGACCTGAGTGAGCAGGTCCCCGATCTGCTGCACCGACTGATCGACAGTTCCCGTGAACGGACAGTCGCTGCGCCCAAGACAGTCTTCAAGATAGGCGCGCAGCGCGTTCTCGAAGCCCTTGGTCTGCTCGAGCACCACATCGTTCGCGGTGCTCGTCGGATCCATGACACCGTCGAGCACGAGTCTGCCGACCTTCTCCGGGAAGGTATCGGCGTAGAGCGAGCCGATGTAGGTGCCGTATGAGAAGCCGAGGTAGTTGAGGTGCGCATCTCCCACGATCGACCGCAGCATGTCGAGGTCGTGCACGGTCGAGAGCGTATCGACGTGCTTGATGAGGTCGCCACTGCGCTCGGCGCAGGCCTCACCGAAGGCCTCGGCCTCGGCGGTGGCGACCTCGATCCACTCGTCGCTGCCGGCCTCGAGGCCGTCGGTGTCAGACCTTCCGAACAGGTACTCGTCGAGACCCTTCGAGTCAGCGCACTCGACCGCCGTGGAGGCGCCGACTCCGCGCGGGTCCCAGGTGACGACGTCGTAGCTCTTCTTGACCTCGGGCGTGACGGCGCCGTCGATATTCCGCATCAGGTAATCGACCGCGGAGACACCGGGGCCACCCGGGTTCACGAAGAGCGTGCCCAGTGCATCGCCGGCGGCCTCGTGCTTGACGAGGCGCAATGAGATCCGCTCGCCGGCCGGGTCATCCCAATCCAACGGGGCGTACACCTCGGCGCAGAGCATCCCCTCGTCGCAGGCGGCCCAGTTCGGTTGCTGCTGGCCGAAGCTCTCGATGGATCCGGCAGGCTCTTCCGGAAGCGGACCGGGTTCGCTCGAGGGGGTCCCCTCCGCATCACTGCCCCCTCCCGTGAACAGCGGGAGCAGCCCGTACCCGGCCAGGGCGACCGCCACGACCAGCGCGATGATGCCGAAGAACGGCCCCCATCCCTTCCGGCGCCACGACCGGCGTCCCCGCGGATCGTCGTCGTGAGCGGCCTCATCCGGATCAGGCTCCTGGAGTTCCGGCGGCATCGTCATCCGGCGCCTCCCGGTGCTAGTTCAGATAGTGCCGGTGCTGTGTGCGCTGAAGCCGGCGCGACAGACGTGGGTGCGACCAGCGTCGCGAAGAGCGCCTCGAGCACGAGACTCGGGGTCACCCCGCGTTCGAGACGCTCACGAGCGCGCTCAACCGCCTCGACGACGGCGAGCGAACGCTCGGCCCCCCACCCTTCGGCGAGCTGAGCGATACCGTCGCGCCGTTCCGCATTGATGAGCGGCGCGTCCGCACCGAGTGCCACGAGCAGCGTGTCGCGGAACAGCGAGAGCAGGTCGGTGAGCACCCGGTCGATGCCGTCGCGCAGGCTCCGCTTCGCCCGACGTTTCTGATCCTCTTCGAGTGCCCGGATCTGGGCGCGCAACGCGGGCGGAATCGCGCCACCGGCCTCGATGCCGAGCCCGCGCAGCGCCTCCTCGCGCTCCCGGGCGTCGAGCTCCGCGGTCATGGCATCCGCGTCGGCCTCGGCGACCTTCGTGAGTGCGGCAGCCGCCTGCATCGCGTCCCCCAGCGTGACAACGCTGAACGCGAGGTCGAGGGTGCGGTTGCGACGGGCGAGCGCTTCGGCGTCGGTCGCGAGCCGCCTGGCCATACCGATATGGCTCTGCGCGAGACGTGCCGCCCGCTCAGCGGTCTCCGCGGAAACCCCCTCGCGCTGCTGCAACAACTGGGCGACCTCTTCGATGGAGGGAGTCGCGAGGCGCAGCGAGCGGCAACGGGAACGGATCGTGGGCAGCAGGTCCGCCTCGCTCGGCGCGCAGAGCACCCACACCGTGCGCTCGGGGGGCTCCTCGATCGCCTTGAGCAGCAGGTTGGAGGTGCGCTCGGGCATGCGATCAGCGTCCTCGATCACGATGACGCGATGCCGCCCCTCGGCCGGCGCGTAGTGCGCGGTCGTGAGGATATCGCGCACGTCGTCGATGCCGATGATTAGCTTCTGGGTCGTCAAGACGCTGATATCGGGGTGCGTACGCGCACGCACCTGGGCGTGCACGGCCTCCCGCTCCTCGGGCCTGCGCGCGATGAGCGCAGCGGCGAAGCGCAGTGCGATGTTGGATCGGCCGGAGCCGGGGGGACCGGTCACGAGCCAGGCATGCGCGAGCTCTGAAGCCCCCTCCGGAGATGCCGCGCGTTCGAGTACCGCAGCCGCAGCCGGTTGACCCGCGATGTCGGCCCAGAAAGTCATGACTCGAGGCTACCGTGCAGAGCCGACAAGACTGTGTGGGTCACAAATCGACTGTGCTTGCTATAAATCCACAGCTTGTTATAAATCAACATAGTCGCTGTCGCCGCGCTCGACCCGCGCCGTCCCGGCGCTGAGCTCGGCGGCGAGAGCTTCCACTGACCCGAGTTCATCCTCGGCGACCAGGTACGTCTGTGCGACCGTATCGGTGTACTCGGCCTCCCCGATACCGTAACCGCGACGCCTCGCCTCCGCCTCGATCTGAGGTGCGACGTCATAGGCGGTCCGTACGATCACCGCGTAGCGCCGGGCACGACGCACTCGCTTCGCGATCTGCACGGCGTCGGCGACCGATCCTCCATAGGCGCGGGTCAAGCCGCCCGCACCGAGCAGCACACCACCGAAGTAGCGGGTCACGACCGCGACGACATCGCTGAGCCCCGCAGAGACGAGCGCGTTCAGCATGGGAGCGCCCGCCGTGCCGCCCGGTTCTCCGTCGTCGTTCGACCGCTGCACGCGACCGTCCGGTCCCAGCACGAACGCCGAGCAGTGGTGACCCGCCTTCGGATTCGCGGCCCGCGCGGCAGCGATGACCGCACGCGCCTCAGCCTCATTCTCGACCCGCTCGAGTCGGGTGATGAAGCGAGATCGCGAAATCTCGACCTCGGCGTCCACCGGTGCGGCGATCGTCTCGTAATCCACTACTCCCCTGCCTGCCTGCGCTTACTCGCGCGCCATGCCGCGCAGTCGATCGAGCTCGCGGCGCTCGCGCTTAGTGGGCCGACCGGCCCCGCGATCCCGAACAATAGCCGCGGGTCGTTCGACCCGGGCCGGAGGCGGCGGCGTGAGGTCCTCGAAGTACTGCGCGGCCTCGGTCGCGCTCCCTCGTCTCGTCGCGAGCCCGGTCACCCGGTAGATCCGATCGAAGCCGTGCAGGCGCACGCGCACCTCATCGCCGAGCGTGACCGACTGGGCGGCTTTCGCCGCCCGGCCGTTCACTCGCACGTGCCCAGCTCGGCAAGCGGCGGTGGCCTGGCTTCGGGTTTTCGCCAGGCGCACCGCCCATACCCAACTATCGACGCGTACCGAACTCATGCCTCGATGGTAGCGCGGCGCCTCCTGAGCAGCAGGGTACCTCCGGCGAGCAGGAGCAGCAGCGCGAGCACGAGCCAGAGCGCCGCGAGGTCACCACCGGTGATCGCGAGCGGGTCTGCCGCTGCGACCGGTGCCACTGCGTCGTCCTGGAGCACCGACTCGGGCGTCTTCTCCGCAGCCGAATCCACCGTGACGGTGTTCACGACCTCCGGATACGCGGCCTGACCGATGCGCACCTCGAGCGCGATCTCGACCTGCTCACCGACCGCAAGACCGTTCTCGAGCGTCCACACCACCGTGCCTCCGCGCACCTCGACAGTGACCCCGTCGGGCAGGTTCGGCGACCCGAGGAACGCAAGACCGTTCGGCAGTCGATCCGTCACCGTGATCGGGCCGGGATCGGGCGTGGGGCCCTCGTTCTCGACCGTGATGCGGTACGTGCCGGTGCCTCCGACCTGGAACTCTCCCACAGCCTGTTTATCGGTGAGCAGCGTCACGAGCGGCGGCACATCGACGACGTCTTCCGCACGATCATTGCTCGGTTCGGGATCGCGCTCCCGATCGTCGATCGGCGTCACCACGGCGGTGTTGAGTACCTCGGGGTAGGCGTGCGCCTCGACAAGCGTGCTGATGCGCAACGGCTCCGACTGCTCGCCGACGGCGATGCTCTCGGCGTAGCTGGCGACGACCTCGGTCGTGCCATCGGCGCCGGGCCGCACCGAGTCGATGGTCCACCCATTGCCGAGGTCGCCCGGTTCGCTCAGCACGGTCAGGCCGGCGGGCACGCTATCGGTGACCACGGCACCCGACGAATCGGAGGGACCGTGGTTCGTGACCACCAGGGTGAAGTCGAGCGCATCCCCGACCCGCACATCGGCGGCGTCGTGCGACTTCTCGAGCGCGAGATCGGCAACCCGGTCGACGACCACCTCTGCATCGTCACGGTTGTTGTCAGGGTTGCGCTCGGTGGTACCCGAGGTCACCTCTGCCGTGTTCACGAGGGATGCTTCGCTCGGCACGCTCGGCGCGACGTTCGCCGCGTAGCGCAGGGGCGGCAGCGACTGTCCCGAGTTCAGACCCAGTTGCTCGCCGTGCTCATCGATCGCGGTGAACACGACCGTCTGCGTACCGGTGTCAGGGTCCACCTCGCCCGGCTCCGCCTGCCACGACCGCAGCGTATCGTCGCCGATCAGTCGATCGAAGGTGATGCCCTGCGGCAGCACATCCTCGACACGGACCGGAGCAATCACATCGCTCGGACCGTCGTTGCGCACATCGATGCGGAACCTGGCTTCGGTACCGGCCGTGGCCTGGGCCGAATCGACCCACTCCTCGTCCGCGGCTTCCCAACTGCGCTTCTGCAGCACGAGATCGGCTTCGGCGGTCGCGTGGATGATCGCATCATCCACACTGGTGTGAGGGTCGTCCGAGTCGCCCGTCCGGCGATCCGTCCAACTCAGCGTGGCCGTGTTCTCGAAATCGGCCTGCTGACCACCGGCTCCCGCAACCGCGTTCGGTGCGAGCTTCGCCACCACCACGATCTCGGTAGTGCCGACCGGGAGCTGCGCGTGACCGCAGGTCGCCGTCTGCGAGCCCGCGATCGAGGCGGAGCAGTCCCAGCCGCTCTCCGCATCCACCGGCGACACCGACACGAGGGTCAGGTGCTCGGGCAGAGCATCGACGAGGGTTGCGGGGTTCGCCGACGGACCACTGTTCGTCACCGTCAGCAGGTAGCGCTTCGTCTCGCCCGCCACGGCTCCGGCCTCGTCCACCCAGACATCCGCCGAATCCTCGACCTTCTTGACCAGCGTCATGTCGGCCTGGCGCTCGATGGTCACCTCGTCGGTGTCATCGTCGCGCGGCCCATCGGGGCCGTCGACGGTCGCGGTGTTCTGCTTGACGCCGTTCGAGATGTTCGCATCGATGAGCACATCGAGCGTGACCACGATCGTGCTGTCCACGGGCAGGGTGAAGGTATCGGCAGAGCTGCCCACCGTCCACGCGAGATCACGTCCGCCGTTCGAGATCGTCGGCTCCTGCGCAGTCGCGGTCCCACCGCTGACGCTGATGCGCGCAGAGTTCGCGACGTAGCTCAGTCCCTCGGGCAGCTGATCGGTGATGTCGATCGCACCTCGGGAAGCCGACGGTCCGCTGTTCGTCACCGTGAGCGTGTACGGGATCGCCGTGCCCGCGATCGGATCGCCCGAGTGGGTCTTCTCGATCACGAGCCTGGCATCGCGGCTCGGGGTGTTCGAACGGTCATCATCGGTGTCAGGATCCGCGTTGTCAGCATCCGCGGTCGCCTCATTCACGACCTCGGAGTCGTCATCGAGCACGAAGTTCGAGTCGAGCTGCGTCGTGAGGATGAACGACACCGTGTTCAAGGTGTCATCGGCCGCGAGTCCCACCGGGCTCGCAAGGGGCGCAGGATCGGTGAGGTTGAAACGAACATCGCCGCTCTGGCCCACGGTGACGCTCTGCGGCGCCCACGTTCCGACCTCATCCGTCGCGCTCACGTAGCTGAGGTACGACGGCAGGTGGTCGACGACGTGCACTCCACGAGCCACGGCCGGGCCGTTGTTGGTCACGGTGATGCGGTAGCTCACGTGCTCACCCGGTACCGGAGCAGGGACCGGATCGAGGCCGCCGGCGGCGACCCACTCGCCGGAGCCGTTCTGCACCACTCGAGTCTTGTCGATCGAGAGCGCGGTGTCGGTGCTCAGCGGCACCGTCGTTCCGTCCTCGTTGTTCTCGAGATCAGGATCCTCCGTGTCGCCCGGAACCACGCTCGCCGTGTTCGCGACATCAGCGACGCGGGCCGGGTCGACCGTGCCCGAGAGCGTGATCGTCGCAATGCTCGCGCCGGGAGCGATCGCAGCACCCTGATAGGTCCAGGTGATCGTGTCACCGGCCTTCGCGGGCCAACCGTTCGACGTCGTCGCCGCCCAGGTCGAGTTCGACGGGTCGGCGACGCCGAAGACTCCCTCGGGCACCTCGTCGGAGACCGTGATCTTCTCGGTTCCGCTGAGCGAGTTCGATGGCCCCAGGTTCGTCACCTGCAGGTCCCAGCTGATCGGTTTGCCCGCTCCGCGGTCTGCTTCGGGGGTGGTCACCGACTTCTCGATCGCGAGATCGGCTCGTGTCTCGAGCGGCTTCGACTCATCATCCTCGTTCGGGTGATCGCTGTCGGGATCCTTCTTGCTCGGACGCTCGAACGTCGCGCCGTCGACCGATGCGACGTTCATCAGGTCGTTGCCCTGTGCGAGCGCCGCAGCGCCGACACTCACGTTCCCCAGAATCACGATGCGGTCGGTGCCCGCTGCGTTCAGCGAGACGGTATCGTCGCCCACGATGAAGGGGTTCTGAGCAGTCCCGGATCCACTCAGCGAGAGATCGGTGGGAGTCCCCCCGCCCGCGGGGTAGTAGCGAGCCGTCCAGCCGCTCACCGTTACGCCGTCGGGCAGCGTCTGCGTGTCGACCAGTTCGAACGGGCCGGAGCTCGCATCGGGTCCGTGGTTCGTCACGGTGATACGCCACTTCGGCTGCGCATACACTGACTGGTCATCGCCGGAGGGGAGCGGTGCTTGGCCGGGAACCCAGGTTCCCGCATCGAGACCGTAGAGGTTCTCGTCTGCATCGTCCTGTTCGACGACGCCGCCGATGGCGTCCTTCACCAGCAGCAGATCGGCCTCGGCGATGTGCGCATCCGCCGTGTCCTCGGGGGTCGGCACGTAGCGGTCTCCCGCACCGTTCTCCGACGCACCCGTGGTGTCGGTCGCAGTGATCCGCATGGTGTTGGTATGCGGGTTCACCTCGAGTCCCGTACCCGGCGTCGTCAGTGCGTCGTCGGTCGGCTTGGCGTCGAAGGTGATGGTGAACTCTGCGCCTGCCGCGAGCGGAGTGGCACCGGCTGCGGCCAGCTGAGCGGCCGACCACGAGAGCGTCACGTTCGCATCTGCACTGGTGCCGAGCGTCGGAGCTGCTAGATCCACAGGCTCAGCCGTGCCGATACGAATCTTCGGGTTTCCGACGTACTCCCAGTTCGGCGGCAACTCATCGGCGACAGTGACCGACTGCGCGATACCCGTCCCCTCGTTCGAGATTCGAAGCGTCCAGTTGAAGGGAGTGTCGACGTAGGCCAGACCCTCGGGGTCGGTCGTCGTCTTCTCCGGGACCACGCTCGGGAAGAGCGGAGTCACGGTCGCCGAGTCGGTCGCGGCAGGAACGTTGTTCTGCCCCGGCACGTAGGTGCGCGCCTCGTCTCCGTCGCAGGTGGCGAAGCCGTCCGCACACGACGAGAACTCCGTCACCGTTGCGGTATTCGTCTTGCCACCCGGGGTCAGCTGGGCGGAGGGGACGAACGTCGCGTCATAACTGAGCGCCGCGCGCTGCGGACTCGTCTCACCGGCCTGCTCCTGCGGGTACAGCGGCCCAGCGAGCGTCCATGTGATCGTGCGGCTGCCCTGGTCGTAGCTCACCGAGTTCGGGGTCGCGACAGCGTTGCCGTCGATGCGGAAGGTCGACTCGTCGATCACGACACCGGCGGGTACGACATCCGTCACCGTGATGTCGTGCGCCGGGGTACGGTTCGCCGTGGCCTGACCGATGTTCGACACTTCCACCCGGTAGCTGAAGCGCTGATCAGGGTTCCCGGACTTCGCGTCGGCAAGCGTGCTGTCGGCAGCGGCCGCGTGCTTCACCTGCTTGTCGATACCGAGCAGCGGGTGGAGCACACCGAGGTCTGCGGTGCCCGGGTCGGTGGACTCGTCACGCCCGTTGCCGTTTGCCGCCGTATTCCAGGTGAACACTGCGGAGTTGGTCAGCGTGTTCGCCGCTCCGATGTCATCGGTGATGCGCACTTCGTATGTCACCACCAGGGTGCGAGGCGTATCGGCCCGGGCGATGTGGAAGTCGTCCGAGCCCCAGGTGAGCACCTGAGCGCCGCCGGTTCCTGCAGCGATCGCCGGATCGACGTCGAAACTATCGAGGATCTCGGAGCCGTTCCGGAGTTCCATGCGGGTCGTCCCGGGGACGTACTCGACGCCCACCGGCAGCGTATCCACGACCTTCGACGAGTAGTAGTTCGCGTCGGCCGGAATGGCGACGCTCACGGTGTACTCGGCCTTCTCGCCGATCGGAGCGCTCTCGGGGTCGACGCTCTTGGTGAGCGTTGCTGTCGGGATGCGCACCGTAGCAGCGGCACCCGTCGCGCGATCACCGCGGCGATCCGCGTCGGACACCGTGTCGGGCAGGGTGAAGCCAATGATGTGCGCGCGGTTCGTGTACGTCTCGTTGCCGCCCGCCGCGGCGTTGACGACCGCGTCGAAGGTGAGCGTCTGCCGGTTCGCGGTTCCCTGCGCAAGATCGCCGACGGCCCATTCGATCAGCGTGCCGGTGCCGTCTTCGTCGGGGATGACGCGTTGGCCCGCGCCGCTTCCCTCGACACGGCACTTGCCGTCCGTCTGATCGGAGGCCTTCGCGCTTGTCGCACTGAAGTTCCAGCCGCCCTGCGGCTCCTCGAAGCTCGCCGGGAGGCAGTCGTAGACGACCGAATCGTAGAGCACCGGCGCGTTACTCGCATTGCCCGCGGTGAGCGTGAACGTGACGGTGCGACCGGCACCCTGCAGTTCGCTCGCGGTCTTCGCGAGCGTCGGCTGCGGCTCGACATAGGTCACGTCGGCGGTGCCGGTGATGCGGGGGTTCGCCGTGCCGGTGAGGCTCTTCGAATCGAAGTGCGCGGAGTTGCGCAGTCCCTTGTTGTTCGGGATGTTCGGCACGCCTGTGGCGTTGGTCTCGCCAATGTCCTTGACCCACAGTTCGAGCGTCACCGAGAACTCACGGTCGCTGTCGCCGGACGAGTAGGACGTCGGGAAGATGAGCTTGCCCGATGACGTGTTGAACTGGAACGCGTCGTCGATCGCGGCCGCGTCGGCAGCGATGTGGGTCGGTGCGGTCACACCGGCTGGTACTGCAACCGAGGCGCTCTTGAGCTCATAGCGCACTGTGTTGGCCGGGTTGGCCCCGCTGATCGAGCCTCCTCCGAATCCACGGAACACACCCTCGTCGAAGAGCACGCCCTCGCGCACAGTGGTGTTCGCGGGAATGCGCACGGAGATATCGTAGGTGGCGTATTCGCCCTGCACGATTTGTCCCTCGGCATTGCCATTCGCGGTGTGCTCGGTCGAGACCCGGGTCTTCTTCATCGCAGCGTTCGGCAGCTGGAAGCCCGACGTGTCTTGCGTCTCGGCGAACGGAGCGGTGAAGTTGCTCGCGTCGAGAATCCCCTGTTCAGTGGTGTTCAGCACACCACTGCCACTCTCGAAGGGAACGAGTGTCGAGGTCTCGGGTTCATCGGCAGTGTCTCCCGTATTGGCGACGCCGTACTCCACGATTCCCGCAGTATTCGTGTACTTCTGCTGCATCAGCGCTGCGGCACCACCGTCGGTGACGCCGCTCGGCACCCGCAGTGTGTAGAACAGGCTGAAGCCCTGCAGCGCACCCGGCTGGGAGCCGGCCACGTCATGGTGCATCGTCCACTTGATGACGGATCCCGAGCTCGTACTCGGCACGCGGATGTTCGCCGGGTACCCATCATCACCGGGGTTCAAGACTTCAGCCGTGAAGTCGCCCGACTCCAGGGGAGCGTCCGTATCGCACTCGATCGAGGCCTCATCGGCGCCCGCGCAGAGCAGCGCCGCGAAGCTCGAGGCATCGACGTCGGCCTTCGTGACGCCCTTCGGCAGAGCGTCCCAGACCACGTAGTCCCGGGTCGTGACCGCGCCTGCCTCGTTGCCGAGCGGAGCGGTGACGTCGATGCGGAAGGTGATGTCGTCCTGCTGCACGGCGTACTCGTCATCGACGTTGCTGCCGAAGGCGTTGTCCGAGGTGCCCGCAGAGTAGTTCGGTGCAGCGGCCTGGTTCGCCCCACTCGGCGCACCCTTCCACCCATCGGCGCCGAGCCCGGTGATGCCATCGAAGCTGTTCGTTTCGATGCCCTTGATCAGCGTCGGCGTTGCGACAAGCTCGATGCCGGCCTCATCGCGTGCGAAGAAGATATCGAGCTCATCGGAGTCGCCGTCTCGTCCCTGCTGCTGATACTTCGCCTGGTTCAGGGGAAGGTCGACCTCGCCCGCAGCTGAAGTGCCGGTCACAACTGCCTGGATGTAGAAGTCGAGGTTCGTGTTCGACGGCATGAAGAAGTCGTCGGTGTTGCCTGCGACGCAGTCGTTGGCGCCGAGCGTCCAGTCGATGCGCTGCCCGGTCACACTCGGCGTGGGCACGAACTTATCCAGCCAGGCCGCTTCGCTCCAGTCACCGTCGGATGCGGTGCACGCACCGATGCTGTTCAACGAACCGCTCGCGGGCTTGACGACGTAGTTCTCGCCGGGCACCAGCTCGCCGCCGGCGATCTTCAACCCCTGGGGCAGGTAATCGGTGAGTTTCGCATTGCGCACGTCGGCGCGCGCCGGCGGAACGACGTGAATCTTGAACCACACCCGATCACCGGCTGCGAACGGCTCTGGCGCCTCGTCTTCGACCCATCCGGCCGTCGTGGCGATGTCGGCGGCGGAAACCGCGCCGACGCTGCGAGGCAGCACCTCCTTGGACATCTCCGATTCCGGCGCGCTGACCGTGGCGCGCGAATCATCGTGCGCGCGCAGGTCATCGTCGACCCCGACACCGTTACCGTTCACGACATCGGTATCGACATCGTCCGACACGAAGGGCGTCGTCGTCATGACGATCTCGGCGTCGTTGTACACCCGGTCACCCGAGCTCGTGACACCGGACTGTCCGTCCTCCTGCGCATAGTTCGTGTTCTGCGTCGCGGTATAGGTGAGCAGCACGCGCTGCCCGGCTTCCATCGCCCCGATGTGCAGGTCGAGGAAGAAGTGTCCGTTCGAATCGTCGTAGGCGATACCGGTCAGGGATGCGTCGATGTCCGACCCGGTCGGGGTGCCATCGAGATTGGCGGTCTGCCCCTCCAGCGTCGCACCGTCACGGGTCGACCAGTAGCTGCAGTCGCCGGCTGCCGCGCTGAGCGCAGCATTCCACTCCGCCCGTGTGAGGTCATCCCCCACAGAGTCTGGGTTCTTCGGGTTGCCGAGGATCAGGCGCGGGAGCCCGTCGTACTGCGACGCGTTCGGTGTGATCGGAGCATTCTCCGGGATCGCGGGGCAGATGCCGTCGCCGAGGTCGTCGACCAGTCGGTTCGGCCGGATCGATGAGCTGCCGCCCTCGCCGAGCTCGGCGTTCACGTACTCGCTGGTCGTGATGTCGAGCGTGTAGCGAGCGAGTCGGGCTTGCTGGAAGTGACCGTCGTCGACCGACTTGAGCAGCCGGACGTCGAGTACGTCGACAGTCCGGGTGTCATCGTCTCGCGAGATGTGCACCGGATCCTGCCCGGTTGCCGGGTGCTTCAGCGTGTACGCCCCGGCGGTCTCAGCAGTGTTCGTCGCGCCTTCTGCATCCCACGGGCTGTCCTGCTGGCCCTGCCGAGTCGAGGCTCCCGTGTTGTTGTCCAGATTCGACCCCTGCTCCCCCGACGCCGCGGTGGGTGCGGAATCGTCGGGCCAGAGTGCGTTCTCGAAGAGCGGCACACCGGCGAGGTAGCGAATCTCGTACGTGCCGGGGGTTCCGGGTGTTCCCGCTTCGAAGTTCTGCGGCACGCCTCCGTTGGCGCCTGCGCCGAGCGTGCCGAGGTTCCAGGCGACCTTCGTGTGAACAGCGCCGTCGTGCATCACGGTGTCGACACTCGTCGCCGCGCCGCAGTCATTGCCGGTGATTGAAGCGCCCGCGGTGAGTCGAGGAGCGCCCGGGTACTCGACGGAATGTCCCTCATTGCCGTTCGCGTTCTCAGTGTGATCGTCCGTGCCGCAGGCGAGGTACTCGAGCATGGCCGGCAGATAGTCGACGACCTCGACTCCGGTCCCACCCGTCAGCCCGGTCACGTCGCCTTCACCGGTGTGCTCGACCTCGATGACATACTCGGCTCGGTTCTGGTGCACACCACGCAGAAGCTCGTCCTCGGGAAGATTCGCGACGCGCTTCGTGATGCGCAACGCCTCGACCGGTGCTTGCACTTCGGCCGGCTCGTTCGCAGACGTGTAGTCGTCGGCCACGCTCGCAACACTGGTGGTACCGGGGAATCGCGGCAGCAGGTCGGCGCGGGAGCTCGTGACCGCACTGACCACGAACGGGATCTCCGTGCCTGCGTCGTAGATATCGCTGTCCGGGAGGAAGCTGAGTTGCGCCGAGTTACGCGCACCGTTCGGCAGGTCCGAGATGTTCATGAAGACGAAGTACTGGCTGCCCTCGGGCACCGCGCACTTGCTGTTCGCTGCCGAAACGAGGCCCATCGCCGCGCACTGCTGCGCATCGGCCGTGTAGTTGCCGGGAATCGGGTTCCCGTTCGACCGTGTGTACGTCTTCGTCGGAGCACCGAGGTCACCGAAGCCCGTCGCCTTGATGCCGACCGGGGCGACGATCCCGACGCTGAGGTTGAAGTCACCGGAGTTCTCGGAATTGCGGAAGCCGAGATCGAGCGTGCCCTCCTCACCGGCGAGCAGTGGACTCTGCGAGACCGATGCGCTTACCGACGGCGCGGGGCCGGCAGCCAGCACCCGGTCGGCACCGACGCCGACCATGACGAGCATGCCCGCCACCAATGATCCCGCTGCGATTGCGGCAATCCACTTGCGCAGTCCGCGCTTTTCCGTCCGCTGCGCTGCGTGCGCAGGTGCTATCGACGACACACTTATTCCCCAATGCTCCTGACCCACGCGTGTGCACGCACGAACCAGGTCTGTTCCGAGCGAACTCGGCGAAATCCCAATTTGTCGAGTCCGACCGCGTGTCGCGCTGGCAGAATCCTGCTGGGACGGGACGGATGGACCCACTTCGGGGGGAAATACTACCCAGAACTTCAACACAAGTCGAAATAAATGTGCAGAAATGTACAACGCATGACGCAAATTGCGCGCTCTGTTCGCTATATTCGTCGCCGTCCAGGTGGATCGCGAGGCGAAGCAGGCCTCGCCGACAACTATCCTGGATCGCGTGTCCGCACCCGCCCAGATCCCTCCAGGGATTCTTCCGGAAGAGCAGCCGCTCCTCGCAGAAGAGCAACTCGCCCTTCCCGAGAAGCCACTGACCCTTCCAGAGGAGCAGTGGCGCGAGCAGGAACGCGGCCATCTCGCGCGAGCTGAAGCGCTGACCGCCGAGCACCGCGCTCGCGCGGCACGTCGAGAACGTCACCCGATCGAGGACTTCCTCTTCACCTACTACCGGATGACGCCCGGTGAACTCGCCCGCTGGCATCCGGGGCCGGGCGTCCTACTGCGGGCAGGTGCAGAGCGCCAGGACTGGAAGTTCTACCGTGTCGATGCATCCGGGAATGCGCGCGTCGACGTCTCCGCCTTCTTCGCCCGACGCGCCGGCACCGTCGACTACGTCGCCGATCTCCTCTCGGCGACCCGAGACCGGCCACCGAGTCTCGGCTGCTTCGGACTCCACGAATGGGCGATGATCTATCGCCTCGGTCCCGAGCAGGTTCGTCACGTCGGCCTCCCACTGCGACTCGGCCATGCCTTGAGCGACCGAATCGTCGAGGAGCACCCCGTGGTCTGCAGCCACTTCGATGCGTTCCGGTTCTTTACGCCAAGCGCTCGGCCGCGCAACGAACTGCACCCCACACGCGAGAACCAGCCCTCGCTCGAACAGCCGGGCTGCCTGCATGCGGGCATGGACATATACAAGTGGTGCGGCAAACTCGGCCCGATCATTCCAGGAGAGTTGCTCCTGGATGCCTTTGAGCTCGCACGAGATATCCGCCGGGTAGATATGCGAGCTTCGCCATATGACGTGCGCGGATACGGGCTCGACGCGATCCCGATCGAGACCTCGGACGGGAAACGTCACTACGCTCGCCTGCAAGCGGACTTCGCCGAGCGGGGGAACGGGCTCCGCGACCGGGCGCTCGATGCGATCGAACGCGCTCGTGCGGAACTCTCGCGCTAGCCTTCCGACGCGATGTTGCGGTGGTGGTGGATGACCTCCGCGACGACGAAATTGAACCACTTCTCGGCGAACTCGGGGTCGAGGTGGGCGTCTTCAGCGAGCCTGCGCAACCGCGCGATCTGACGGGCCTCGCGATCGGGGTCGGACGGCGGCATGCTGTGCTGCGCCTTCAGCCGCCCGACTCGCTGGGTCGCCTTGAAGCGCTCGGCCAGCATGTGCACGAGGGCGGCATCGATGTTGTCGATGCTCGAACGCAGTCGCAGCAGTTCCTCCTGCGGGTCCTCTGACTCCGCTGCCCGTTCTGAAGTCACTGCCCGTTCTCTCTTCCTGTCAGTCGAGCAGGTCATGGCGAACGACAACCTGCTCACGCTCGGGGCCGACGCCGATCGCGGAGATGCGCGACCCGCTCATCTGCTCGAGCGCAAGGATGTAGTCCTGTGCATTCTTCGGCAAGTCGTCGAAGCTCCGGGCACCCGTGATGTCCTCGGTCCAACCCGGGAACTCCTCATAGATCGGCTGCGCATGATGGAAGTCGCTCTGGTTGACCGGCATCTCATCGTGGCGCACCCCGTTCACGTCGTACGCTACGCAGACCGGAATCGTCTCGAGCCCCGACAGCACATCGAGCTTCGTCAGCACGAAGTCCGTGACGCCGTTGATGCGAGACGCGTAGCGGGCCATCGGCGCGTCATACCAGCCGCAGCGACGAGGGCGCCCGGTCGTGGTGCCGAACTCGTGCCCCTGCTGAGCGAGGTGCTCGCCGTACTCGTCGAAGAGCTCGGTCGGGAACGGGCCCGCACCGACACGGGTCGTGTACGCCTTGATCACGGCGATCACGCGATCGATCTGATGCGGAGGCATGCCCGATCCGGTCGATGCGCCTCCCGCGGTCGCGTTCGATGAGGTCACGAAGGGATAGGTGCCGTGATCGATGTCGAGCATCGTCGCCTGACCGGCCTCGAACAGCACGTTCTTGCCCTGCTGCATCGCCTCGTGCAGCATCAACCCGGTGTCGCAGACCATGGACTCGAGCATCTCGCGGTAGGAGAGCAACTCGTCGACGACCTCATCGACGCCGATCGCCCGGCGGTTGTAGATCTTGACGAGTACCTGGTTCTTGAAGTCGAGCGCCGCCTCGACCTTCTGGCGCAGGATGTTCTCGTCGAAGAGATCTTGAATGCGGATCCCGACGCGGTTGATCTTGTCTGCGTAGGCGGGGCCGATGCCACGGCCGGTGGTGCCGATCTGACGCTTGCCGAGGAATCGCTCGGTCACCTTGTCGAGTGTGCGGTGGTATGCGGTGATGACGTGGGCGTTCGCGCTCACCTTGAGTCGCGACACATCCACGCCGCGCTCGGTGAGAGCGTCGAGCTCGCTCTTGAGCACTTCGAGGTCGACCACGACACCGTTCGCAATGATCGGAACCACACCGGGCGTCAGAATGCCCGATGGGAGCAGGTGCAGGGCGTACTTCTCACTGCCGATGACGACGGTGTGACCGGCGTTGTTGCCGCCGTTGAACTTCACGACGTAGTCGACTCGACTGCCGAGCAGATCGGTCGCCCGACCCTTGCCTTCATCGCCCCACTGGGCACCGGTGATGAGTACAGCGGGCATCTCAGCCCCTCCTTAGCACTTAGGCAGATACCGGCCCAGTCTAACGAAGGGGATGCTCCAGCCAAGTCTGCGTCAGTTTGAGGGTGCTTCTCGCACGCCGTGCTGCGGCGTTCTCACGCATCCGATTCCGAGGCCCCGCAGGATCGCGTCCCACTGCGCCCCGGGCGCAGCCTCGGACCGCGCGGCGATCAGCGGGAAGCCCGAGAGGTCGACCTCCGCCCTGATCTCGTCGGTGCCGCTCCTCCACCCCTCCGCCGAGAGTACGGTGCTGCCGTAGAACCAGCCGACGATGAGGTCGTGAGCGTCACGCGGATCGACCAGCGCATCCGCAGTCAGGCTCATGATCGTCTCGCTCAGTCGGAAGGAGTGCGGACCAAGGATGGGCTGCGCACGCAGGAGTGACAGCGTGCCGGGTGTCTCGGACATGGCTTGCGCACGCTCGACTAGCTGCGTGAGCGCGCAGTGTCGGCACGAGATATCAAGCAACTCCTCAGGGTGCAGCATTCCGAGCCGCTCATCGCCCAGGTCGTGCCAAATCGCTTGGAGCGACGGGAAGTAGGTGTAGAGCGTGTTCGCGGCAACTCCCACCTCGGCTGCGACCGCCCGGAGCCCGATGCCCTCGATCGTTCCCCGCTCGCGAACGAGTCGGTCTGCCGCCCGGAGGATTCGCTCCCGGTCGATATCGCCCCGCGGTCCACGCCTGGTCGCTCCGGGTACCTGGGCCGCAGGCGCACCAGGCTTCGCTTCATTCACGAATACCAGTTTACGATTCCACGAGATATTTGTACACTGTAGAAACTATGGTTTGTACATTGAACAAACAGTTCGAGAGCAGGACGGAGTCCCGACGATGAATGCTCGATCCGCGACGCAGAACCACACTCGCCCTCGTCACGCCATCGAAAGCACGATCTTTGTGCTTCTCGCCACCGCATTGTGCTTCGGGGTCGCAGCGCCCGCGATCTTCGGGGGCACCCCCGAAGAGCTTCTCGGAGTGCTCGTGCCTGCCGCACAGCTCACACCTCTCATCGCGGCCGTGATCGTCTTCGCGGCCGTGCGCCCGGGCAGGTTCGCCGAGCAGTTCGCGCTGCGCTGGGGCAGATCGTGGCGCGCACTCGGCGTCGGCATCGCGACGCTGGTGGTCATCGGGCTCGTGCAGCTCGGATCAGGGCTCGCAACCGGCCACGAAACCACCACTGGCACCGCGATACTCACCGCGGCGCTCGCGGTTCCGATCCTGTGGGTCATGCAGTCCGTGTTCGCGATCGGCGAGGAATTCGGGTGGCGCGGTTGGTTGGTGTCACGACTGCGCGGTCTCGGCTTCTGGCCTCTCGCCGCGTGCTCAGCCGTCGCCTGGATGGTGTGGCACCTCCCAGCGATACCGCTGATCATCGGCGACGGCGGAGCAGAGACGGGCATGGCCTACCTGCTCTCGATCGGCTCCTGGGCACCGTTCATGGTCGCCCTCCGCCTCTGGTCGGGCTCGGTGTGGCCGGCCGTCATCGTGCACGGTGCACTGAATAGCATCAGGGTGTTCCTCACCCAGTCGATTGCGTCGGGAGACGGCGTCAACTGGGCGGCTGAGGCGGTCGGGTGGATCCTGTGGCTCGCCGCCGCCGCGCTCGTCTGGCGCTTCGCCCTGCGCGGAGCCGACGCCAGAACTCCCGGCCCGTCCGCAGGCTAGTTCGAAGCCTCGAGCGTCGCGATCGCCGACGGATCGGCATCGTTCAAGAAGTCGGTCAGTCGCTCGACCTCGCTCTGCTCGCCGATGCGCTGCGCCGAACGCCGCAGCGCGTACAGGGCGCGCAGCACGCCGCGATTGGGTTCATGCGACCACGGCACGGGGCCGGCACCCCGCCAGCCCGCGCGGCGCAGCGCGTCGAGACCGCGGTGATAGCCGACGCGGGCGAACGCGTACGACTCGATCTCACGACCATCTGCATCGGCCCGGTCAGCGAGCACGGACCAGGCCAACGGCGAGTTCGGATGATCCCGAACCACCGACTCGGGCTCGGCGCCTGCGGCGAGCGCAGCCTCCACCTCGCGCTCCTGCGGCAGCAGCGTGGGCTCGGGCGCAAGCAGGTTCTCTCCGATCATCCGCCCAGTCTATCCGTCGGCGAGACCTGCTAGCGGAAGTTCACGAACTGCAACGCGGTGTCGACGTCCGCGCCCTTGAGCAGCGAGATCGTGCTCTGCAGGTCGTCTCGGCTCTTCGATGAAACACGCAGCTCATCACCCTGGATCTGCGACTTCACGCCCTTCGGGCCCTCGTCGCGGATCAGCTTGTTCAGCTGCTTCGCGGTGGCCTGGTCGATGCCCTCCTTGAGCTTCGCCTCGATGCGGTACTCCTTGCCGCTGGCATAGGGCTCGCCCGCGTCAAGGGCCTTCAGCGAGATGCCACGCTTGATGAATTTTGACTGCAGCACGTCGAGCACGGCGTTCACCCGCTCCTCGGTGTTGGCCCGGATCACGATGCCCCCACCGCTCAACGAGACATCGGCGCCAACGCCCTTGAAGTCGTAGCGCTGCTCGACCTCCTTGCGGGCCTGGTTCACCGCGTTCTCGACCTCCATCGAGTCGATCTTGCTCACCACGTCAAACGAAGAATCAGCCATGCCGACATGCTACCCCGAGCGGGTGAGGCGCGGCCGAGCACCCGGGACTCGGGCACTCAGCACCTCGACACCTCAACACCTCAACACCTCAACACCTCAGCACCTCAGACGATCGATACGGCCGGACTGGGTGTGCCGTGGAATTCTGCCCAGGCCCGGGCCTCGTGTTCGAGGCTTTGGGGATCCACCGTGCACCCGGGCAACGGCGAGACCAGGATCTCCGGCGCCTTGCGCGGGCCGCGCTTCCAGGTGGCGACCGTGCGTCCACCGCGCACCACCGTCGCGAGAAACATGCCGTTGCGGCCCGGTACGACGCGGTCGAGGTCGCCCGGCGCCAGTTGGACGGATCGGTCGGTGTAGCCAAGTAGATGCTCGTCGAACGCGGGCAGCAGGAGGTGATCGGCGCCGGCAGACGCGGCGGGCGCGGCTACCCGACCGGCGTCGAGCAGTTCCGGATCGACCCAGTACTCTCCGCCACGCACGCCTGAGTCGCTATGCACGTCTGAGCTACCAGCGCCTCCCGGATCCACCATCACCGGCACGAGTCGGCCGGCCTCTGCGGCGAGCGCGACGCCGCGCTTCGCGTCGCGCACGGTGAGTCCGGTCCACCAGGAAAGGTCGCGTATCTGCACAGGGCCACGGGCGGCGGCGTGACGCGCGGCGATCTCGGCAAGAGCCTCATCGCCGTCGAGCGTGCGCGGGTGCGAGATCCACTCGGAGGCGAGCACGAGCCTCGGCTCAGCGTCGGCGGCGGCCGGCGCGACTGCGGTGCCCGCGGCGGCCTTGGCGGCGGCCTCGGCAACCGCCTGATCGCCGGAGCGCCTGTGCACCGGCCCGAAGACGGTGATGCCGTTCTGGCACATCCACCAAATGGCGTGATACCGCCAGTTGCTCTTCCAATCGATTCCGGCCTCGGTCCAGAGCGCGGCAAGCTCATCACGACTCAGGCTACGGCCGCCCGCGAGCGCCGCCTCCGTGATACCGACCATTCGCTCGAGCATCGCATCCTCGAGCCCGAGGTACTCGCGCCGTTTCGGAGCCCCCGCGAGCACTCGAGCACCGGTGGCCCGCTGCATCCAGCCGATGTCCTCCGCAGCGGTGACGTGAATGGTGCCCCGCATCGGCCAGGAGCGCACGATACGGCCCGAGTCGAAGGTCTCCACCACATCGGCGAGGGTCGAACCCGGGGCACGACGGCCGAGCGCCCACCGGGAAGATCGCCAGTCCTGCCCCTGCGCCGCCAACAGGTGCCGGGCGACGGCGGCGATGCGATCCGGCCCCGAATTCGCAGGTCCAGAACCTGTGGGCCCTGTGTCAGCAAGCCCGGCACCTGCAAGCCCCGGCACCGGAGCCGTCAACCCGAGCGCCCGCATACGCAGGTTGAGGAGTTCAATGGCGCTCAGGGCCGGGTGCGCGGGTGCAGCGTTCATGGGCTCAGCATATGCAGTTCACTCAGCTCATGCAGTTCGTTCAGCGCACGCTACGGGATCCGACCCGTGCCGCAGCGTCGAGCAGTGCGCCAGCCGTCCCTGTCCACGAGTACTGGGCGGCGTGCGCCCGACCCGCCGCGACAAGCGCCCCGCGCCGTGCATCGTCATCCAGAGAGCGCACCGCTGCGGCGAAGCCTGCGGGATCCTGCGCAGACACGAAGAGCGCACCGTCTCCCGCGACTTCGCGGAAGATCTCGAGATCGCTGACGACGGCGGGCACGCCGAATGCGAGCGCCTCCGCGATGGGCAATCCGTATCCCTCGTCCAAGCTGAGGGTCGCGAGGATCGCGCCGTCGGCGAGCAGGGTCGCATACTCGGCGTCGCTGACCCCGTTATGGAAGACGATCGATGCCCCGGCAGGTGCGAGGGCTTCGAGCTCGCGACGACGCTCGTCAGAGATGCGGCTGAGCAGATGCAGTGTGTGTTCGGGCAGATCGGCCATGCCGCGCACGAGCGTCTCAACATTCTTGTAGGGCATGAACGACCCCATGTAGACGATACTGCGCGGCGGCGCGGAGCTATCGGCGGCTGTACTATCGGCCGCGGTGCCATCGGCCGCATCCTCGCCCGCCAGCAGCTCCCCGAGGCGCTGCGGGGCATTGGCGAGCACCACGACCGGCCGCTTCGTCAACCGCACGTCGGCGAACTGCCGGCGACTCGTCTCGCTCACGGTCGCGACGACGTCGGCCCGGTCGAGCACGAGACGCTGCGGCCAGTATGCGAGATGGAAGAGTCGCCAGCCGAGCCGCACGAGCGCGGGCAGATCTCTTGGCGGCGTGCGGTGCCGGTAATAGATGGTGTCGTGCAGGGTGAGGATCAGCCCGAATCGTCGGCCCAGCGAACCGATGGTCTGCATGGGAGAGAACACGGCATCGGGCCGGTGGCGGTTCAAGATCAGAGCGGTGAACGGCTCCAGGGGCGAGGTCGGTGCGTGGATGCGCAGCACGCGGGCGCCTGCGGGGAGGAGGCGCCGCTGGCCCTCGTCGTGGATGAGGAAGGCCAGCTCGACGCCCCGATTCTCGGCCTCAGCCGCAACCGCCTCGGCGAGCGAGGCAGAGAAGCGGCTGATGCCGTCGTGAAAATCGGTGCGGATGTACCGCGCGTCGAAGATGAGCCGCACTGGCTAATCCTCCACCGGTTCGCCACGGTAGAGCTTCTCGAAGGTCTCGAGGGTGCGTGTGATGTCGTGCACGCGCACTCCCTCGAGCGACGCGTTCTGCATGCGCAGCCACTCGTCGTGGTCGGCGGTGAGCACGTCGGTGAGTCGCTCGGCCAGCTGCTCGTCATCGTCAGGATCGACGAGGTAGCCGTTCTCGCCGTCGTGCACGAGATGGGGCAGCGCGACCGCGTTTGCAGCGATGATGGGCAGGCCCGAGGCCATGGCCTCCATCGTGGCGATGGACTGCAGTTCGGCGATCGATGAGATCACGAACACCGAAGCGCGACTGTAGGCACTGATGAGCTGCTCGTCATCGACCTTGCCGTGGAACGTCACGCGGTCACTGAGGCCGAGGTGCTCGGTGAGCTGATCGAGATGACGGCGCTGATCGCCGCCGCCGATCACGTCGAAGTGGACGTCGAGAGTGGGGTCGAGGCGGGCGATGGCGCGGAGCGTGACGTCGATCCTCTTCTCCGTGGTGAGGCGGCCGACGAAGAGGATCCGGTGCCGGGTGCGCGGGGAAGGATCCGGCCGATAGTTTCGGCGGTCGATGCCGCAGCTGATCGGAACCACCCCGGTGATATCGACCGTGCGCTCCAAGAACTCGGCGGCACGGCGGGTGGGCGTCGTGACGGCTCGAGCCATCTTGAAGGTGCGTTCGGCGTCGTCCCATGCGAGCTTCAACACCGCCTTCTCCATCGGCGCCGGCATGAGCGTGAAGTCGAGGATGTTCTCCGCCATGACGTGGTTGGTCGCGACGACCGGGATGCCGCGCTGCTTCGCGATGCGCGCGAGACCGCGACCGATGACGATGTGCGATTGGATGTGGACAACGTCTGGTTGCACTTCGTCGAGCACCTTGCGTGCGTAGTGCTTGGATCGCCACGGCCACACGAAGCGGAGCCAATCGTGAGGCAGCCAGCGCACGGCCGGCAGACGGTGCACCGTCATCGGCTGGTCTTCGATGATCTCGGTAGCGGAGTACGCCCGACGGTAGCGCTGGCCCGGAGCCGAGATGTGCACGTCGTGGCCTCGCTGCACGAGCCCGGCGGCGAGTCGCTCGGCGAAGCGTGCCGCGCCGTTCACGTCAGGTGCGAACGTGTCGCATCCGATCAGGATCCGTAGGGGACGGGGGGGATCGTTGGGGCTGCTCACGGGGTGCGGGCGTCCTTCAGTCGGTACGCCGCAGGCCGGAACACGGGTTCGGCACCGGTTCTGCGGTCTAGATTCACGCGCTGCATCGCGGTCTGCGTGCAGTGAGTTCCTCATTATGCCGGGTCAGGATCAGAATTCCCGATGTCCGAGCTGAGCATCGGCTCACCCGTTCATCGAAAACTGTGCGTTTGCGCGCTGTGCGTTCACATCCAGTGCGTCGCCGTTCTGGAGTTCTGAAGCTCAGGCGAGCACGCTTAATCGGGTGCCCAAGACCCATTCCGACGCCGCGATCCTGATCGGCTCCCGCCTCCGTGCGGCCCGCCAGGAACTCGGCATCTCGCTCGAAGACCTGGGCGAGCTTTCGGAGATCAACTGGACGACGATCGGCAAGATCGAACGAGGGGCGTCAAGTCCAGCGGTCGAGACGCTGATCAGGCTCGCGTCTGCGCTGGAGATCGATCCGGGCGCCCTCGTCACCGGCATCACTGCCGACGCCTACGGCGAGCGCCAGCACCGCTACACGGCACGGGACTTTCTGCGCGATCAGCGCACAAAAGGCTAGCGCCGCACCGCTGAGACAACTGTGAAGGTGCGGGTACGAGCCAGCTCCCGGGTGGGGCCGATGCTTCGCTCGATCAGGGGCCGGTATCGCAGTCCCGAGTTGTAGACGACACGCAACTCGCCTCCGGGCTGGAGCGCACGCGCACAAGCTCGGATCAGCCGGCGCGCGACCTCGGCGTGCACGGTCGCGCCGCTGTGGAACGGCGGGTTCAGCAGGATCAGATCGGCCCACCCGTCGGGCACCGCTTCGGTCGCATCCGCCCGGTGCACCGAAATGCCGTGGTGATCGACATTCCACGGATCCGAGCGCTCGTCGAGTACCGGCGCACCGGCCCATTCGGCGGTGAGCCGAGTCGCAGCCACTGCCGCTCGGGACTGGTCGGTGGCGATCACGTGCGCCTCGGGCCACCGCCTCGCCACGGAGACCGCGAATACCCCGTTGCCGCAACCGAGGTCGACGATACGACCGGGTGGCTCCTGCGACTCCTGCCCCAGCGTCGCAAGCAGCAGTCGGCTGCCGTGGTCGAGTGCTGCTCCCCCGAACGTCGCGCCGAACGCAGCGAGGTCAAAGGTGAGATCGGCGTCAGCGCGCCGCCTCGGCCAGGGCTCGGATCCTCCATCTGCCGCCGAACCCGACTGCCTGGGAGCCGCAGCCTGCAGCACGCGCGACTTGCGCGCCGCGAGGCCCGCGGTCACCTCGCCGAAGTATCTGCCGAGCACGTCATTCATGCGGAGCGTCATGTGCTTCACGCGTCCCCCGGCGAAGACCCGCACTTCGGGCGCAGCCCAGCGAACGATCGACCGAGCGATCTCATCGAGCGCATCGAGCGAGCGCGGCAATTGCAGCAGTACGACACGGGCACCGCTCAGCAGTGACCCGTCGAGGTCGTGCGACACGTAGGCGTCAGCGAAGCCCAGCCGCTCGGCGTTGCGCGCCAGCGCACGCTGGGCGAGCAGAGGGTCCTGGTACACCCGTATCCCTCGCCAGCCGAGCGCGGCCGCCCCGAGGGTGAGCGCGCCGTGCCGATCACCGATCACGACGAGCCCGCCGGCACCCGGGTCACCGAGATCCTGCCCCAGCAGCAGCTCATCTGTCGCGTCGTAAGCCCGCAGCTCCGGCGCATCGAGGTCCGGCTCCCGCGAGAGTCGCGAGAACACCGCCTCGAGCCCCGGAACCGTCACCTGGGTTCGCCCGGCTGCCAGACCACGATCTCAGAACTGCGCCGCAGACGCGTACCGCGTCGCAGCGTCACGACCTCACCCGCTGCACCGGCGGCGAAGACGCGCCGCTCGGGCCGCTTCAGTCGTTCCTCAGACAGGGCGCGCTCGAGATCGCGCACGTGGGCCTGGAGCTCGCGCACGCGATCCTCGAGCTGCAGCACCCGCCTGATGCCTTCCAGGCTGAGACCCTCAGCACCGAGACGGGCGACCTCCCGCAGTTGCTCGACGTCGTGCAGCGAGTACCGGCGAGTATTGCCCCGCGTGCGCTGCGGCGATACGAGCCCGATACGGTCGTACTGCCGCAGCGTCTGCGGGTGCATTTCGGCGAGCTCGGCAGCGGCCGCGATCGCGAAGACCGGGGTATACCGATCCATCTGCCGTTCAGCCACCGTGCTCGCCTCCTCTCACTCTCACTGTATCCCGGGCTCGGTATCTCGCCCGATGTGCTCCGGGGGCTCAGTGCCCCCTGGTGCGGGCCAGGATGTCGTCACGCGGGTTCTCCCGCGGACCAACCTCACCGAACGCTTCGAGGGCCGCACGGGCCTCATCCGAGAGATGCGCCGGAACGACGACCTGCAGCTCGGCGAGCAGGTCTCCCGTGCCCTTCGAGCTCTTCACCCCGCGGCCCTTGACCCGCAGCACCCGTCCGCTGGGCGTGCCGGCCTGCACCTTGAGCTTGACGGGGTCGCCACCGAGGGTCGGTACCTCGATCGTCGCGCCCAGCGCTGCCTCCGTAAAAGTGACCGGCACGGTGAGCCGCAGGTTCTGGCCATCTCGCTCGAATACGGGGTGCTTGCGCACGTGCACCGTCAAGATGATGTCGCCGCGCGGACCCCCGTTCGGGCTGGGCTCTCCCTTGCCGCGCACCTTGATCTTCTGGCCATCGGCGACACCGGCAGGAATCTTCACCTTGACCTGCCCGTCGGGGCCGTTCAGCGTCACGGTGTTGCCGCGCACCGCGGTCTCGAAATCGAGCGTCGTCTGCGCGGCAACATCGCGGCCGGGCTGCGGGCCGCGCGGGGCTCCTCCGCCGAACATCCCGAAGATGTCGTCGAAGTTCTGTCCGCCGGCTCCGCCCTGCTGGAAGTGGAAGTTGCGTCCTCCACCGCCGTGGCCGAACATGCCGCCGAAGACGTCTTCGAAGCCGCCCGCACCGCCACCGCCCGCGGTGAAGCGAGCGCCGGATCCCATCGCGCGTACCTGGTCATACTCGGATCGCTGCTCAGCGTCCGAGAGCACCGAGTACGCCTCGCTGATCTCCTTGAACTTCTTCTCGGCTGCGGCATCACCCGGGTTTGAATCCGGGTGATACTTCCGTGCGAGCTTGCGGTAGGTCTTCTTCAGCTCGGCATCGCCGACGTCTTTCGAGACGCCGAGCGTCGCGTAGAAATCCTTCTCGAACCAGTCCTGGCTAGCCATCAGCCCCCACCGCCACCGCCACCTTCGCGGGGCGCAACTCGACTTCGCCGATCCGGTAGCCCCGCTCGATCACGTCGAGGACGGTCTGCTCCTCGGTGCCCGGAACCGGAACCTGGGCGATCGCCTCGTGCACGGAGGGATCAAACGCCTCACCCTTCTCACCGAACGACTCGAGGCCGAGGCGCTCGAGCGTGCCGCGGATCTTCTGGGCGATCGTGTGGAACGCCGTGCCCTCGACGAGGTCGTCGTGGGCCTCGGCCCGATCCAGATCGTCAAGCACACCGAGCAGCGACGAGACCGCAGCCGCGGTCGCGCGCTGCTTCTCGAGCACTGCGTTCGCCTCGGTGCGCTTCCGGTAGTTCGCGTACTCCGCGGTGATGCGACGCAGGTCCTCGAGATACGAGGATTCCTCCTCCGTCTCGGCGGTGCCAGCGGCATCGCCTGGTGCGCCATCGCCTGCAGCTGCGCCACCCGCCGCAGCGCCACCCGCCGCAGTGTCGTCTGCGGCCGCGTCAGCGTGCTGCTCCGCGTTCAGAATGTCTTCGACCGTCAGGCCGGAGTCGTGCTCGTTCTGCGCGTCGGACTGCCCTGAGGGGCCGGCGGATTCCTCCGTCGGCCCCGAGGCGGCAGTCTCATCGCGGAACGGCTCTTCGTCCGGCGCGCGGTGATCCTTCTCTGCCATGGTTACTGCTGCACCCCTGCTTACTTCTGCTCGTCGGTCGCGGGCTCGTCGTCCTCAACAACCTCGGCATCCACCACGTCCTCGTCATTCGAGTCCTCGGCGGCGGCCTCGGGGGCCTCCTCCTGTGCTGCCTGGTAGATGGCCTGGCCAAGCTTCTGTTGGCTCTCGCCGAGCTTGTCGGAGGCGCTCTTCACGGCCTCGTCGTCATCGCCGGCGAGCGCCTGCTTGAGCGCGTCGAGGTCGCCCTGCACCTCGGTCTTGACGTCCTCGGGCAGCTTGTCCTCGTTCTCCGAGATGAGCTTCTCGACGGAGTAGGCGAGCTGCTCGGCACCGTTACGCACCTCGGCGGCCTCGCGACGCTTCTTGTCTTCGGCGGCGTGCTCTTCAGCCTCGCGCACCATGCGCTCGATGTCGTCCTTCGAGAGGCTGGAGCCACCGGAGATCGTGATCGTCTGCTCCTTGCCGGTGCCCTTGTCCTTCGCCGACACCTGAACGATGCCATTGGCGTCGATGTCGAAGGTGACCTCGACCTGCGGCACGCCGCGCGGCGCCGGCGCGATGCCGGTCAGCTCGAAGGTGCCGAGGTTCTTGTTGTCGCGCGTGAACTCGCGCTCGCCCTGGAACACCTGGATCGACACCGACGGCTGGTTGTCTTCAGCAGTGGTGAAGGTCTCCGAGCGCTTCGTCGGAATGGCAGTGTTGCGCTCGATGAGCTTCGTCATGATGCCGCCCTTGGTCTCGATACCGAGCGACAGCGGGGTGACGTCAATGAGCAGCACGTCCTTGCGCTCACCCTTCAGCACGCCGGCCTGCAGCGCGGCGCCCACAGCGACGACCTCATCAGGGTTGACGCCCTTGTTGGGCTCGCGGCCGCCGGTGAGCTGCTTGACGAGCTCGGTGACGGCGGGCATCCGGGTCGAGCCGCCGACGAGCACGACGTGTGCGATGTCGGAGACCTTCACGCCGGCCTCTGCGATGACGTCCTGGAAGGGCTTGCGGGTGCGCTCGAGCAGATCCTTCGTCAGCTCCTCGAACTTGGCGCGGCTGAGCGTCTCGTCGAGGTTTGCGGGGCCGTTCTCGGTCAGCGAGAGGTACGGCAGCTGAATCTGGGCGCTCGTCGAGGTCGACAGCTCCTTCTTCGCCTGCTCGGCGGCTTCCTTGAGTCGCTGCAGCGCGATCTTGTCGCCCGCGACGTCGACGCCGGTGGAGTTCTTGAACTGCGTGACGAGCCAGTCGACGACACGCTGATCCCAGTCGTCGCCTCCGAGGCGGTTGTCGCCAGCGGTCGAACGCACCTGGATGGTCGAGAAGTCGTCGTCCTTGCCCACCTCGAGCAGGGAGACGTCGAAGGTTCCGCCGCCCAGGTCGAAGACGAGGATGAGCTCGTCTTCCTGGCCCTTGTCGAGGCCGTAGGCGAGAGCGGCTGCAGTGGGCTCGTTGATGATGCGCAGCACGTTGAGGCCCGCGATCTCGCCCGCCTCCTTGGTCGCCTGGCGCTCGGCGTCGTTGAAGTACGCGGGAACGGTGATCACCGCATCGGTGACCTTGTCACCCAGATACGACTCGGCGTCGCGCTTCAGCTTCTGCAGCGTCCGTGCGCTGATCTCCTGCGCGGTGTACTTCTTGCCGTCGATCTCCTGCGTCCAGTCGGTGCCCATGTGGCGCTTGACCGAGGCGATGGTGCGGTCGATGTTGGTGACGGCCTGGCGCTTCGCGGTCTCTCCGACGAGCACCTCGCCATCCTTCGTGAACGCAACGATCGACGGGGTGGTGCGCAGACCCTCCGCGTTCGCGATGACGGTGGGCTCACCGCCTTCGAGGACCGAAACGACCGAGTTGGTGGTGCCGAGGTCGATGCCGACTGCACGTGACATATGTTCTCCTTGCGGTTGCTGATGAGGTTGTGTACGAGGACCCGCCCCGTGAATCGCATTTCGAGCGCTCGCGAGGTTGAGCCTGATGCACTCAAGTTTAGTGCCGCGGCGATGCGCGTCAAGTCGAAACAGCAAAACTTGAGTCGATTCGACTCAACTCTCAGTGGACTCCCAGTTGACCTCAGCCGAACCTCTGATCTCCCATTGGCCACCATCGACTGCTGCGCTTATTGCCTGATCGACTACGCCCCCGACCGCTGCGCTCGGCTCCCGCCCATCGACTACAGTGCAGAGCATGAGCGACTCACCGACGACGCTGGCGACCGCAACTCCTGCGAAGAAGCGCACGATCTTGGCTTGGTCGCTGTGGGATTGGGGATCCGCCGCATTTCAAGCCGTCGTCACGACCTTCGTCTTCAGCGTCTACATCACGAGCGCCTCATTCGGCCCCGAAGCCGAGACCTCGTCCAAACTCGGCACCGCACTGCTCATCGCCGGCGTCATCGTGTTCCTCTTCGCACCCGTCATCGGCCGACTCACCGACGCGGCCGGCCGACGCAAGACCTGGCTCGGCATCAACACGGGCATCGTCGTGCTCGCGACAGCCCTCATGGTGCTCGTCGCCCCCGAGCAGCAGTACCTCGTGCTGGGGCTCGTACTCCTCGCCATCGGCAACGTCGCCTTCGAGTTCGCGAGCGTGACCTACAATGCGATGCTCTCCCAGATCTCCACGAACCAGAACGTGGGGCGCATCTCAGGCATCGGCTGGGGCATGGGCTACATCGGCGGCATCGTGCTCCTCGCGATCCTGCTCGTCGGATTCATCTTCCCTGAGCAGGGCTGGTTCGGCGTCACCTCGGAAGACGGCTGGAACATTCGCGTCGCCATGCTCATCTCTGCCGCATGGTTCGGGATCTTCGCTGTGCCCGTATTCTTCGCTGTGCCCGAGATCCCGGCCTCCGCTCCGAGCGACTCGCGACCCCGCGGCATCGTCTCCGCCTATGGCGACATCTTTCGCAGCATCGCCGACCTGTGGCGGAACGCACGCACGACGCTCTTCTTCCTCATCGCGAGCGCGGTGTTCCGGGACGGGCTCGCTGGGGTCTTCACCTTCGGCGGGGTCATTGCCGCACTCAGTTTCGGTTTCGATCCCTCAACTGTCATCATCTTCGCGATCGCCGCGAACGTGGTCGCCGGCCTTGCCACGATCGCCGTCGGGCTGCTTGAAGACCGGATCGGCGCCAAACCGGTGATGGTGTGGTCGCTCGTACTCATGGTGACGTGCGGGCTCCTGCTCTTTATCCTCGCGCCCCTCGGCACATGGGTCTTCTGGGCGTTCGGACTCGTACTGTGCATCTTCGTCGGCCCCGTGCAGTCTTCGTCGCGTACGTTCCTGTCGCGCCTGATCCCGTCCGGCCGCGAAGGCGAGATCTTCGGTCTGTATGCCATGACCGGTCGCGCGGTCTCGTTCCTCGCACCCGCTGCGTTCACGCTCGCGGTTGCAACCGGCGGTGCCACCATTTACGGCGCGCTCGGACTCGTGCTCGTGCTGCTCGTCGGCCTCCTCCTGCTGTTGCCGGTGCGGGTGTCAGGAGGACGCGCAGCGTCCGAGTAACCCCGCACTGCCGCCACCGCGGCAGCCTACGGAGCGAAGCGAGAGGTAGCGGGTGCCAGGAGGGCGCACAGCGTCCGAGTACGCTGCCGTGTTCGCACACTTCGGCTGACGCAGACTGAGGCCATATCCGCCCGTTGAACACACTCTGCGCCAGTCGAGCGCCGGCGGATCACAGGCGGTCGGCGATCCCGAACCGCCCGCCGAACCGCTCGCCGCCCCGCCCGCCGCCCCGCCCGATCTCGCAGTACCCGCTCCGCCCCGCTTGCCGGATAGGCTGTGCGGGTGGAACGCCCTCCCCTCAGCCCGGAACAGCTCGCAGTCTACGAGCGCATCGAGCACACGCGCGAGAACGTGTTCGTGACCGGTCGCGCGGGCACCGGCAAGTCGACGATCCTGAACCATCTCGCCTGGAGCACCAGCAAGATCATCGCGGTCTGCGCACCCACCGGAGTCGCCGCGCTGAATGTCGGCGGGCAGACGATCCACTCACTGCTGCGCCTCCCGACCGGCGTCATCGCCGACCACCAGCTCGATCAGCCGGCCGAGCTGAAGAAGATGCTCGCCTCGATCGACACGCTCGTGATCGATGAGATCTCCATGGTGTCCGCCGATCTCATGGATGCGATCGATCGATCTTTGCGGCAGGCACGCGGCAAGAAGCACGATCCCTTCGGTGGCGTGCAGATCATCATGTTCGGTGATCCGTATCAACTGCCTCCGGTACCTCCACGAGACCCCGAGGAGCGCGCTTACTTCTCAGATACCTACCGATCGCTGTGGTTCTTCGACGCCCGCGTGTGGGAGGGCGCCGACCTCTCAGTCATCGAGCTCGAGGAGGTGCACCGTCAGCGCGACGACCGGTTCAAGCAGATCCTGGGAGCGGTGCGGCACGGCGTCGTCACCGCTGACATGGCTGAGGAACTGAACTCGGCCGGCGCGCGCTCCGCCCCTCGTGACGCCCTCACCCTCGCCACGACGAACGCGACCGTGAACCGCATCAACCAGGCTCGGCTCGCCGAGATCAAGGGCTCCTCGCTGCGGGCGGTCGCCGAGATCAATGGCGAGTTCCGCGAGAACATGTACCCGGCCGATGAGGTACTCGAGCTGAAGCCGGGCGCCCAGGTGATGTTCCTGCGCAACGACCCTGACGGGCGTTGGGTCAACGGCACGATCGGCACGGTGTCGCGCGTGAAGGGCACGGTGTGGGTCGAGGTGGATCGCGACGGCTTGGATCCCGAGGAGTTCGAGGTCGAACCGACGACGTGGGAGCGCTTCCGCTACACCTACGACCCCGACACGAAGAAGCTCGAGAAAGAGGTCGTTGCGGAGTTCGAGCAATTCCCGCTGCGACTCGCCTGGGCAGTCACGGTGCACAAGTCGCAGGGACACACGTACGACGCTGCAGCGATCGATCTCGGTCCGCGCGCGTTCAGCGCCGGGCAGACGTATGTGGCGCTCAGCCGGGTGCGATCGCTCGACGGGCTCTACTTGCGGCGCCCGCTGCAGCCTCGAGACGTCATCGTGGACCCCAACGTCGTGCGGTTCATGCGCGAGCGCCAGGGCACCGCGTAGATCGCATCGCCCGCGTAGGTTCTGCCGAGTGCCCGGGGCGCCGTACGTTGTGTGCAGTGCCCGGCCGTCAGGCCATGCGCACTCCCACGTGCACGCTCAAACTCACGTGCACCGAGATAAGCCTTGCGGGTCCTTCAGCACCCGGAAAGAACAACCAGGCTTGTTTCGGTGAGGTCTGGGGCGCGGCCCGGTGAGCTTTCCTCGGTGCCCGTCAGGCAGCGACCGTGCGCGCCAAGCAGCGACCGTGCGCGTCAAGCGGCGACCGTGCGCGCCCGGGAAAGATCGACGAACACGGCGGTGTTGAACGCGTAGGCACGACGCACCTCGTCAAGCATGCGTGCGCGCTCGTCTTCGCTGAGCCCGGCGCCGAGCGAGTCGAGTGACGCACGGTAGCCATCCTTGAACTCGGCGAGATCACCGAGTTCGGGGAAGGCGTAGAAGGCCGCGCCGGCCTCCTCGAATCCGTGCTGCTTCGAGACGCGCCGAGCGATCATCTGACCACCCGAGAGGTCACCGAGGTACCGGGTGTAATGGTGCGCGACCAGGCCTGGGATCCAACCCTCGTCACCCACTTCGCGGATGCGTGCCGCATAGTCACGGGTCGCGGGCGTCGCTTCGATGCTGCTTCGCCAGTCCGAGCCGATGAGGTGCTCGAGATCCGCCTCGATGGTGCGCAATCGCGCAAGTGCCGGCGGGTGGAACGGCGCGAACGCAGGATCATCTGCGAAGCGATCTGCCACTTCCTCGAGCGCCTCGTACATGTAGAAGTGCTGCACGACGAGCGCGATGTAGTCGTCGAGGGAAGCACGCATGCGCATGATGTCTTCCATGAACCCGGCCCCCTCGCTCTGCGAGTGGTCGGCCCAGGATCCCTCACGGATCTGCTGCGAGAACGGCTTCTCGCCGGCCTCCTCGTCCGCGGAAGCCTGGGCACCGTGCGGAGCAGCAGCGTGCGGATGAACGCCACCGTGGTGCCCGGCACCGTGATGCTCACCGTCGTGGTGACCGCCAGTAGCCTCGCCACTGCCGTGACCGCCCGGGGCAGCAGACTGGTGCTCCTCGCGGGCCGGCACTCCGAGCTTCTCGCATGCGGCATGATAGAGCGCAACGACCTCGCGGCGGATCTCGGGCCGCTCGGAGATGGGGCCGCCCGGCCAAGCAACGCTGACGTCATGCTCGCCATTCGCGTCGACGACACGCCAGATTCCGGCCTCATCGCTGAGGCCGCTCATGGTGCTCTCCGTCGCATCGGGGTACCCGAAGGCACGCGCGATGAGCAGGTTGTCTTCGGGATGGTCATCGTTCATGTGCCCGGTAACGGCGGAGATCACATGGTTGTCGAATACGCTCACATGTCCAGCTTAGTAAGGTTTACCTCACTCTGTGAGAAACCTTCTGCAAGGAACCATGCAGAAGAAAAGCAAGTAGAATCGCCCCCGTATCTGTCCCAGAGGAGATTGGCGGTTCGGTGGGCTTCAAGATCGGGCGCCGTGCGCGCACAGCGGCAATCGGCACGATCGCAGTCGCCGCACTCTCTCTGACGGCCTGCACCGGCGGGGGAGGCGGGATCGGCTCCCCCGATGCCAACAGCGTCAGTTCAGGGTTCTCAGACGCCGTCGACGGTGCGATCGAATCGGCGATGCAGCAGAGCGGATCCACCGCCGCTGTCGTCGGCGTCTGGGCAGAAGACGGCGAATATCTTCGTGCGTACGGAGATGAAGAGATCGACAGCGGAGTGCAGTTCCGCGGGGCACAGGCGACCCAGCCGGTGATGTGCGCCCTGCTGCTGCAGCTCGCCGAAGACGGCACCGTGGGTCTCGACGACGAGGTCTCTGACGATCTCACCCGCCAGGTCGGCATCGAAGACATCACATACCGTCAGCTCTGCACGGGCACCACCGGTCTCGCCGACTTCAAGAAGGGCTTCGGCGACATCTTCACCAACAACCCGGCGCGTCCGTGGGGACCGCGCGAACTGCTCGCGCAGGGCCTCGCCGAGTCACCGACGAAGTGGCCGGGTCTGAACTTCAACCAGTCGGACACGAATGCCCTGCTGCTCGCTCGCGCTCTGCAGGTGCGCACGGGTACCCAGATCGGGGCGCTCCTCGACGAGTACGTGTACGAGCCCGCTGAGATGTCGGCGAGCTACTACCCGGCCCGCGAAGATACGGAGCTGCAATCAGGTCTGGATGGGCTCACGTACCCGTCCTCCGGGAGCAAGCCGGTCTGCGACGCAGGTCCGGTAGAAGTCGCACAGGTCTCGCCGACCATGCTGTCCGGTGCCGGCGCCACCGTCACGACTGTCACCGATCTCAAAAAGTTCTACTCGGCATTCCTCGATGGCGAGTTCGGCGGTGAGGAGTTCGGCAGCCTGCCGACCGACGTGATTCCGACGAAGAACCCGAAGCGCGACAAGAACGGTGACCCGGTCGAGGAATCAGAAGAGGCCGAAGAAGCTCCAGACGCGCGTATGTGGGGCTTCGGCGCCGAGCGCATCGGCCCGCTCTACGGTCGAAGCGGGTCCATCACTGGCACGCTCACCGCGGCGTACCACGACCCCTCGACCGATTACACGGTGGTCGTCGCAATCAATAATTCGAGCGCCGGGTCGGCCTTCATCAAGGCTCTGGCCTTCGAAATCGCGTCGCTGAGCTCTGAGAACGGCGTTGGTCCCGAGGTTCCGTGGACTACTGAAGACCAGTCCAATCAACTCGCCGAGCACGCAGTCTGCCAATAGTCGACTGGTCTTGATTCCGCCGGATCCGGCGCCTGAGCGAGCCAGGTCGTCAGGCCGACTTGGTCGAGACGATCGAGGACGTCACGTACGTGGACACTCAATGGATACACGGGGGCGATCTGCTACAGTTCTTGAGGCGGAATCGTTGAGATTCCGCCACGGGGCTGTAGTTCAATGGTAGAACTTCTGCTTCCCAAGCAGACAGCGCGGGTTCGATTCCCGTCAGCCCCTCCACTGTCACCCCCTTCGCCTCCGACGCACCTGAGTTGGCGGGTCCGCTCATCGCTCTCGGGTAGTGCGCTACACTCGCACTTGGCTTCGGGAGGCAGCATGGCAGGCAACGATTCGATCGTCGAGACGCGTACGCTCCGCGATCAGGTCGTGTCACTGCTGCGCAAGCGACTGATGCTCGGCGAGATGAAAGCCGGCGAACTCTACTCCGCAACGACGATCGCCCAAGAAATCGGCGTGTCAAGCAGCCCGGTCCGTGAAGCACTGCTCAAGCTCGTCGATCAGGGCATGCTCGAACCCATTCGCAACCGCGGCTTCCGGGTCACCCCTATGACCGATCAGGATCGTCGCGAAGTGCACCAGCTGCGAGCACTCCTCGAGATCCCCCCGATGCAAGACCTCGCCGGCCACCCTGAAGTGACGGCGCGACAGGGCGAGTTTCGTGCACTCGCCCACGACATGGTCGCCGCGGCCGAGCGTGCCGACTATATCGGATACATCGAAGCGGACCGTCGCTTCCACCTCGGGCTGCTCAGTATCATCGGCAACCAGCGCCTCCTCGAATCAGTCGAGAACCTGCGCGACCATACGCGCCAGGGTGGCCTCACCCAACTGCACTCCTCGGGCCAGTTCCTCCGCACAGCGGAAGAGCACTTCGGCATTCTCGAGGCGCTCCTCGCGAACGACCCCGATCTCGTCGGCAAGCTCATGGTGCGCCATCTCGAGCACGTGCTCGACGACTGGGGAGCGTTGGAAAGCAAGGACACGGGAAGCGGGGTCACGGCAAACGGCGTTGCGGACAGCGGCGTCGCAGCCAGCCGGGCCACGGAGCCCAGGGCCGCAGAGGGCGGGAACGCAGAAGGCGCCTGATCCTTATGGAATCAGGCGCCCGTGCAGTGTGCACCGCGTGCTTCGAGGTGCGGGGAAGTCACCCCTCTCCGCACCTGCGGATTACTTGTAACCCTTGGCGAGCACGGCCTCGGCGTCGGCGATGAGCTGAGCCTCGAGCTCCGCGGGAAGCGGCAGACGCGGCGGGCGGGCGACGCCGCCCTTGCGACCGAACACCTCCTGCGACTTCTTGATGGCCTGCACCAGGGTGTACTTGCCGTCCCAGCGCAGCAGCGGGTGCACATCGCGGTAGATGGTGCGGGCGGTCTTCCAGTCGTTGGGATCCTCCGACGTGGAGAGAGCGAACAGCTGCATCATGGTCTCGGGCAGCACGTTCGGCATGCCGGCAACCCAGCCGGTGGCGCCCGCAATGCCGACCTCGAGCACGACATCGTCGGTGCCGACGGAGACGTCGAGGCCGGGCACGACCTCCTGCACCTCGTAGCCGCGACGCACGTCACCGGTGAACTCCTTCACCGACACGATGAGGTTCTCGTCGTACAGGCGCTTGAGCAGGTCGGGGCGCAGATCAACCTTGGTGTCGAGCGGGTTGTTGTACGCCATGACGGGAACGCCCACGGCAGCCAGGCGACGGAAGTGATCCATCACCTCGTCATCATTCGCACGGTACGTGTTCGGGGGCAGCGCCATCACCGCGTGCGCACCGACCGAAGCGGCATGCTCGGTGTGGCGCACCGACTCCAGGGCACCGTAGGCTCCGACGCCCACGATGAGGTTCTTGCCTTCGGGCAGTATGTCGGCAGCGGTCTGCACGACCTGCTTGCGCTCGTCTTCGCTGAGCGTCTGGTACTCGCCCAGCGAACCGTTGGGAATGACGCCGTCGACTCCCTTATCGAAGAGGTAGGTCACGTGCTCTGCGTAACCGTCGTAGTCGACCGAGAGGTCGTCGTTGAACGGCAGGGTCGTTGCGACGTTGACTGCCTGCCAGGCCTGCTTCGCGTCGGTCATGTCTTTCCTCCTCGAGGTGTGTCTACTGAGGGCAAACCCCTCACGATTAGAAATTACAACGTGCAATTGCACATGTCAAGACCGGCATTGGTTGAGATTTGGATCCGCAGGGTTCTTCGGCGGATGCGAGCTTGCGGGTTCCGCAGTGTCGTTCAGCGGATCTAAGCTTGCCGGATCCTCATTCACCGGGTCCGCACATCCCAGATCCTCACTCCAGCGGGTTCCTCGCTTGCCGGATCCTCGCCCCTGCCGGACCCGTCGCGCCTCAGGCGCCGCCCGCAAGCGTGTTGCGCGCACCCGCCTCGCGCCCGCCCTCGACATCCGCCCAGGTACTCCGCGTCTGGCGAATGTGCGACACCATCAGGTCGAAGGCCAACTGCGCATCCCTCGCTTCGATCGCATCGACGATGGCGAGGTGGTCTGCGGCCGAACTCGCCAGTTCACCGCGATCTGCGAGCGCCGAGACCCCGAACAGGCGCGCTTGGCCGCGGAGCTCATCGATCAGACGGCTGATGCGCTGGTTGCCGGCGTACCCGAGAAGCGCGAGGTGGAAGGCTTTGTCTGCCTCCGTGTACTCGCCGAGGTCTTGCGCCGCGGCGTGCTCGACAATGGCGCTCGCCAGCTCGCGCAGGTGCGGCAGGTCTGCTTCAGGAATCAAGTCGACGGCATCACGCACAAGCGGTGGCTCGATGAGCTCGCGGAGCTGCGCGATCTCATCGAGGTACTCATCGTCGACTTCGGTGACTCGGAACCCGCGGTTGCGCACCATCTCGACCAGGCCTTCCTTGGTGAAGTCGAGCATGGCCTCGCGCACAGGCGTCGCCGATACCCCCAGGCTCGCGCCGAGCGACGGCGCCGAGTAGATTTCCCCTGGCCTCATCTCGCCGGAGATAATTGCTGCGCGAAGGGCTCGCCTGACGTGCTCCCGGATCCCCTCGGGCTTACGGATCGGCCGAAGATGCATATCGGACACGTCGTGCCTCCCATCTCGAAACCGGGATTCGCAGTGGCCTCGAACGATCCCTTGTGCTTTGCAGCATAGGACGCCACGTCGCAGCTCATCAAATTTCCAATTGCAATTGCACGTTCGCAGTTGTTGGGAACGGCTGGAAACGATTGGAATGAGCCGGCATCCGATCGCACCAGTTCGAAGTGGCCGGGGTGAGCATCGCGCATACCGGTTGTATTTCCAGAACGGGTGGCTAGCGTGAGAAGCGACCCGGAAGATCGGCCAGTCGGGAGTCCAGCATGAGCACCGAGACCGCCAGGACGATCCTCGTACCCGGTGCTTGGATGGGCGCCTGGATCTGGGAGCCGATCGCGCAACGCTTGCAGAATCGGGGATTCGATGTCGAGACCGTCACTCTTCGAGGCCTCGAACCGGCGCAGAACACCGACACTATCGCTGCGGTACGGCTCGAGGATCATGCTAGGCAGCTTCTCGAACATGTGAACGCTCTTGACCTTCAGCCGGTGGTTCTGGTGTCGCACTCCTACTCGACCATACCGACCGCGCTGGTAGCCGATCGACTCGGTGGGCAAGTGCGGGGGCTCATCCACGTCGGAGGGTTCCCGCCGGCAGACGGCCGGTCCCTCGTCGACGACTGGGGAGATTCCGACGAGTCCCGGAAACAGGAACTCGAGAACATCCGCGCTGCCGGTGATCTCTGGATGCCGCCGGACCGTAAGATGCTCGAGCATGAGTCAGATCTCTCGCCTGATGACCGAGACTTCCTGGTGAAACACTTCACACCGCATCCAGGCCGTACGATCACCGATCCTGCCCACCTCTCCGCACCCGTGGCTGCACAACCCAGCACCTATGTAGCGCTCTCGTTGCGAGGAGACCAGGAGACGGCCTGGCAGGACGCACCCCTGAGAGCCCAAAAGGCATCGAGTTGGCGGAGGAGATACCTCCGGAGCGGACACTGGCCGATGATCTCCGCGCCCGAAGCGACGACCGATCTCCTTGCCGAAGAGATCGACTTCTACAGCTCTGCTAGACGCGAACGCATGGCCGCAAGCGACGGGTCACACGGACCATCAACCTCGCGATCGAACTCTTCGGCGACCAATTGACGCTGCTGACCCTCCGCGAGATGATCCTCGCTGGTCAGAGACACTCCCGCCTCGTTGAAGACTGACGCTCACCCTCCGTAGGCTGGTGGATGCGGGCTCCATTGCCCTTACCGTGCACTCCGCATCATCTCAACGAAGCAAAGGGTCTTGATTTGCGCATCGCCACTTGGAACATCAACTCGATCCGCACCCGCTTCGGTCGCGTGGTCGACTGGCTCGTTCGCGAAGACATCGACGTGCTCGCCATGCAAGAGATCAAGTGCCGGCCGGACCAGTTTCCGGTCGAAGCCTTCGAACAGGCGGGATACAACCTCGAGATCCACGGCCTCAACCAGTGGAACGGCGTCGCATTCGCCAGCCGCCATGAGATGACCGAGGTGACTCGCGGTTTCGACGGCATGCCCGGGTTCGGCAAGCCGGTGAAGGGTCAGGAGGAGCTGCAGGGCCCCGGCCCGAACGGACTCCCGCTCGAGGCGCGCGCCCTCGGTGTGACGGTCGGAGACCTGCGCCTGTGGAGCCTGTACGTGCCCAACGGACGCGCACTCGACGACCCGCACATGGCCTACAAGCTTGCCTGGCTGGAAGCGCTCAAGAACAGCACTGAAGCCTGGCTCGATGAGGATCCGGATCTCCCGCTCGCCCTCATGGGAGATTGGAACATTATTCCCCTCGACTCCGACTGCGGCGATCCCGGCTTCGTACCGGGCCAGTCGACGCACATCTCCCCCGAGGAACGGGCAGCGTTCGCGGCGTTCGACCCCTTCCTCGACGACGTCGTGCGCCCGATCGTTCCCGAGGGCTACACCTACTGGGATTACAAGGCGGGCAAGTTCCCGAAGAACCAGGGCATTCGCATCGACTTCATCCTCGGATCCCAGGCCTTCTCCGATTCAGTGGTCGATGCGGCGATCCACCGCGAAGAGCGCAAGGGCGATGCTCCGAGCGATCACGTGCCGGTCGTGGCGGAGATCGACCCCTCGCTTCTCGGCGGAACCTTCGAGGACGAGTACGACCGCCCGATGGTGTTCTGATCCGGCACCAGAACCAGCTTCCGTACCCCAAAACTGTCGGGTGCACCTCAAGATCGCGGTGATCTTGAGGTGCACCCGACAGTGAGATGTGCGCCGACGCACGGCACACGCACGTTCCGCCTACCCGGCGATAGCGTCCTTTAGCTTCACACGAGCACCGGTGCGCAGAATCGAGTTGCTGTAGATGCGGGCGCCGATCTGCCACACGATCGCGATCGACACGATCAGCACGCCGAGAGACAGCACGGGCTCCCACCACTCCGCCGTGCCGAGGTAGAGGCGCATCGGCATGCCGATCGGCGCAGAGAAGGGCACGTAGCTCATCACCTGCAGCGCCACCGGGTTGTCGTTGAAGAAGATGATCGCGAAGTAGGGGATCATCACGAGCCACATGACCGGACTCACCGCGGTCGCCATCTCCTCCTGCCGCGACACGAGAGACGCGAGGGCCGCATACATCGCCGCGAGCAAGACGAAGCCGAAGGCGAAGAGGATCCCGAACCAGATCAGCGAGGTCCCGAGTTCGCCGAGCACGAGATCCTGCCCGGTCGCCAGCAACCCGATCGACGCGACCGCCGCGATGGCGACCACCTGCGCAAGTGCCAGAATGCTGTTGCCCAGGATCTTGCCCGCGAGCAGGGCCCGCGCGGAGACCGTGGCCAGGAGGATCTCGACGATGCGCGTCTGCTTCTCCTCCACCACACTCTGCGCGATAGTGGTGCCATAGGTGATCGCACTGAACATGAACACCACACCGAAGGCGACGCCGATGAGATAGGCCAGGGCGGGGTTCTCGCCGTTCGGCTCGAGCAGTTCGACCGCCGGCGCGGCCGAGAGCGCCTGCATCAGTTCGGTGGGCGGGCTATCCTTTGCGAGCACGGTCATGTCGACCGGCGTGTCGCCGCCGGGTACGACTGCAGCGTCGACCTCGCCGTCGAGCACGGCCTCCTCGGCGGCCTCGCGATCCGCCACCGATACACGCTCGAACGCCTCTGCGTCGACCGCGTCTGCGGTCTCCGAGACCACGGCCACCGAGTCCGGGCTGCCGAAGCCTCCCGAGTTGGCCATGAATCCGCTGAAGAGCACCCCGCCGAGCACAAAGACCAGCAAGATCGCGCTCGAGATGATGAAGGACTTGCTCCGCAGCTTGGTGGAGATCTCACGTTCGGCGACGAGCCATGAGGCCTGCGCTGCGCCGGTGCGGCGGGTGGTGCGGGACTGGGCTTGCGACTGGTTCTGCTGTTTCTGGCCCTGCGAAGGAGCCTGCTGCTGGGTCTGCGCGTTCATCGGACGACCTCCTTGAAGATCTGAGCGAGCGACGGGGTGATGGGTGCGAATCGGCGAACGGCGCACTGCGCAGGATCGCTCCCGCTCTGCACGGCTCGCGCCAGCACGGCCTGCGCGGCTTCTGCGGTGTCTGCGTCGAAGCGAGCGAGGCCTCCGTCGAGATGGGTGACTGCAACGCCGGGCTGCTCGCGCACCCAGCCGGCGTCGGCGCTGGCTCCGACGAGTTCGAGCTCGTAGGCGTTGCCGGAGTGCTCTGCACGTAGGCCCTCACGTGATCCCTGGGCGAGGATCCGCCCTCCGCCGATCACGACGACGTCGTCGCAGAGGCGCTCGACGATGTCGAGCTGATGCGACGAGAACAGCACCGGGATACCTTGTGCCGCATAGTCGCGCAGCACGCCGAGGACCACCTCGACGGCGATCGGGTCGAGGCCCGAGAAGGGCTCGTCGAGCACGAGCGCGATCGGATCGTGCACGAGCGCGGCCGCGATCTGGGCGCGCTGCTGGTTGCCGAGCGAGAGGCTTTCGAGTGTGTCATTCGCACGCTCGCCGAGCCCGAGACGCTCGAGCAGTGCTGTCGCCGATCGCTTCGCCGACTCCGCGCCCATGCCGTGCAGGCGACCCAGGTAGACGAGCTGCTCGAGCACCTTCATCTTGGGGTAGAGGCCGCGCTCCTCGGGCATGTACCCGAAGCGGGCGCGGTCTTGCGCGGTCAGCTGGTGACCGTCGAGCTTCACCTCGCCCTCGTCGGCGGAGAGCACCCCCAGGATGATACGCATCGTCGTCGTCTTGCCCGCTCCGTTGCCGCCGACAAACCCGGTCATCCGGCCACCGGCAACCTCGAACCCGACCCCGTCGAGCACTCGGCGTTCGCCGAAGCTGCGCGAGACACCTGTGATCTCGATCATGTTCGCTCCTCTCGTCGTGTGTATTTCACGCTACTGAGCAGAGGCATGCGATCACCTCCCCCGTGAGAGGGAAATCTGCGGCTCAGCTGCTTCAGAGCCCGCCGGCTTCCCCCGTGCGGCGGAGGCGGAGCAGGTACTGCGCCGCTAGCCTGGAACGCATGGGTGCAGCAGACGCGGGAGCCAACGCGGCAGCAGACGCGGGAGCCAACGCGGCAGCAGACGCGGGAGCCAACGCGGCAGCAGACGCAGGAGCGAGTGCCGCAGCACAGGGGCCCGCGGTCTGGGAGCGCCCACGTCCTGGCGCGAAGGGCGTGCGCGCCGATGCGGGCCTCGCGATCCTCTTCGCTATCGGTTCATTCCTTGCCGCTCTGCTCTATCAGCGGACCGGGATCTATGACACCGTGGCCGAACCATGGGTGTGGGTGTTGGGCATCGGCTTGGGCACCCTCCCACTCGCCGCGCGTCGCCGCTGGCCGGTACCGGCTGCGGTAGCCGTCGCCATCGGGTTCTTCATCGTCGGGCAGTTCGGCGTACCCGACATGCTCATGGTGCAGGTCACCATGTTTCTGGCCATGTATTCGATCGGTGCGTGGGAGCGGAACCGCGTGCTGGCGCTCTGGTCGCGCATCGGCATCACCGCTGCGATGTTCGTCTGGGTCGTCACGAACCTCCTGGTCTCCTCCTCAGATACTGCGCTGTTTCCCGGCCTATCTCGCTCGGGCCTCTTCTCGGCATTCGCGACGTTCGCGGTGATCCAGATCCTCACCAACATCATGTACTTCGGCGGCGCATTCCTCTTCGGCGAGCGCTCCTGGCGCGGCGCACGCACTCAGGCCCTGCTCGAGGCGCGCACGCGTGAGCTCGAACTCGAACGGAGCACGAATGCCGCACAGGCCGTCGCGCTCGACCGGCTCGCGATCGCGCGCGAGTTGCACGATGTCGTCGCCCACCACATTTCGATCATGGGGATCCAGGCAGCCGCAGCTCGTCGCAGTCTCACGTCATCACCCGAGCGCACGGCATCTCCGGAGCGCACAGCTTCTCCGGAACAAGCGGCGCAAGCACTCGAAGTAGTCGAGACGAGTGCCCACTCCGCTGTGACCGAGCTGCGGGCGCTGCTGCACACGCTGCGGTCTCCGGGCGCTGAGGCAGCCGCAAGCGATGGATCGGCCGCATCGACCGTCGGGGTGTCGCATCTCGGACAGCTGGTCGAAGAGTCGCAGAGCGCGGGCACACCGACGAACCTGATCGTCGCGGGAGCACCGCACCCCCTCCCCCTGCTCGTCGACGTCGCGCTCTACCGGGTCGTGCAGGAGGCACTGACCAACGTGCGCAAGCATGCCGGACGCGGCGCCCGGGCGACCGTGCGGCTGCGCTTCGAGAGCGACGCGGTCGAAGTCGAGATCACCGACGACGGGCCGCGGCGGCGCCTCGACCGCAGCTCGACGCCCGGAGGCGGCGGATCCGGGCTCGGGTTGCACGGCATGCAGGAGCGACTCGCCGCGGTCGGTGGATCCCTGGACTATGGACGCCGCGAGGGTGATGGCTTCATCACGCGCGCCCGGGTGCCGGTCGCTGCATCTGCCCATAAGAATCGCGTCAGCCCACAAGAATGAGGAAACCACCGCATGATTCGTGTACTGCTCGTCGACGATCAGGAGCTGGTGCGCTCCGGGTTCCGCATCATTCTCGAATCGGAACCCGGCGTCGAAGTCGTCGGTGAGGCCGCCAACGGCGCCGACGCGGTCATGCTCGCAGCGACGACCTCGCCCGACGTGATCTGCATGGATATTGAGATGCCAGTGATGAACGGGATCGAGGCGTCGCGCCAGATCCAGCGGTCTAAGGATGCCTCGGCAGCGGCGATCCTGATCCTCACGACATTCGGCCACGAGCGGTACCTGTTCGATGCGCTGAGTGCCGGAGTGAGCGGCTTCCTGCTGAAGACCGCGCGCGCCGAGCAATTGATCGACGCCGTGCGCACCCTTGCTTCGGGGAACGCGCTACTCGGCCCCGATGTGACTCGTGCAGTCATCGAGCGGGTGTCGCAGGATCGCGCGGCCGCAGCCGGCACCCCGCCTCTGACCGCCTCCCCACCCGCCGGTCACGAAGAGGCCGACCCTCTCGGCGACGCCGGACTCACTGAGCGCGAACGCGACGTACTGCTGCTCCTCGCAGAGGGACTCTCGAACGCTGAGATCGCAGAAAGACTCTTTCTCGGCGAAGCGACCGTGAAGACACATGTCTCGAATCTGCTGCAGAAAGTAGGCGCACGCGATCGCATTCAGGCGGTCGTGTGGGCGCACACCCGCGGCGTCGTCACCTGAGATCAGGTATCGCTGGTCGAGTACTCAGGGCCGCTGGGAGGACGGCATGCACTCCCGCACCTCGATCCAGGTGTCGAGCTCACCCGCCAACTCTCCGGCGAGCTCGGTCACCCGTTCGACGCTCTCGACCCGCACCGCCCAGACGCGGGAGAGCGCCCGACCGTTCTCGTTGTACCAGCCAGGCCTGGTCTCGGCGCCGGGCCCGATGACGACGGCCGCATCCTCGTCGCCGAGCACCTCGGTCCATTCGAGTTCCGAGTTGCTCGCCAAACGATCCTCGAAGCGGGCGAGGTAGCTCGCGGCCTCCTCGATCCACTCCGGCGTGCGCTGACGCATCTCTGCCTCGCGCGTGTGGAGCAACAGCATGTACCGCATGTTCGTTCTCCCTCCCGGCGTGTCACCATGGTGACACCTCACGACACGGGTGTCGAGGGCTCAGGCGTCGGCTATGCGGAGCGACGGCTCCTGATGCGCAGCAGGAGCAGGTAGATCTCGCAGCCGAGGCAGAACCCGAAAGCGGCGTTCAGAAAGGCCGCCAGAAATGCTGCTGCGCCGGCGACGACCAGGGCCCAGGGGAGCCCAGCGAGATGCAGAAGGAGGCCGACTGAGACGACGACGAGCCCGACCCCCTGGGCGAATCGCGGCGGGCGCGGATCCTCCCACTCTTCGGACGGGCGCAGCCGGGGCTGCACCAGCGTTCGGTAGAACGCGGAGAGCGGCTGAGTGCGTGGAGCGATGAGCGACCATGCGAAGAGCAAAGCAACAAGGGCGAGCAGGAGGAACCCCGGATCCGCTGCGCGGTCGAGGACGGTCAGTTCCCCGAGGCGACCCGTCGCCGAGCTTCCGATCGCGGCGAGATAGGTTCCCGCCAGCAGGAGCGCCGAGGTGATGGCCGCGCTGACTCGCGGCCCCCGCGGGTCGATGGCGCCCACCGGCCGAGTGCTCCTGTCTGTCTTCTGGGTGGTCATCGATCTCCTCCTACAACTCGTTCGAGGGCCTGCGACAGCTCGGCCCCGGTGATAGTTCCGCTGAATCGTGCGCGCGGGATCCCCGCACCGTCGAGCAGCAGCACGGTGGGGGTCTGGCGCAGTTCGTGCTTCGCGACGAGCGGCGCGTCGTGGGTGACGTCGATGTGGGCGAAGGCCACGGCCCTGCGCCCTCCCAAGAGGTCCGCTATCCGGCGCCGCACCTGCGGGCAGCGCGCGCAGTACACGGTGCTGAACTGCACGATCGTCGCCCCGGTCCCGAAGGCGTCGAGACCGAAATCGCCGGGATCGAGCGCACGGTCGGCGTCCGGCAGTCGCCTCTCCTCTCCCCTGCGAAACCTGAGCAGCAGACCGGTCGCCACGGCGAGCAGCAGCAGGCCCGCGATGACGGTGAGCGCGGCGAGCGGGGTCATCGCGCCTCGGCCTGGGCAGGATGCGCGAGACGGGGTGCGGCAGCCAAAGACGAGCCGAGGGCGGCGACCCGCAGGCTGCTCTCCCGAGCACCGGGTTCAGTGATGGACATGAGTCGAGATTAGAGTCAAGGGAGCCTCTCCGGAACGACATTGCATAAGATTTCACAATTTGTCCCATAAGTATCGCAGGAATCTGTCGGCGTTCAGTCCCGAGCTCCGTGGGAGGATCGATCCATGACCTCCTCCCCAGCCGACCTTCCCGCCGGCTACCGCCTGCGCCGCGCTCGCTTCGCCGAACTCGACGCCCGGACCTTCCACGACCTCGCCCGCCTGCGCGAGCGCGTCTTCATCGTCGAACAGGAGTGCGCCTACCTCGAACTCGACGGCCGCGATGTCGAAGCGGAGACGGTGCATTTCTGGATCGAAGCCGATCCGGATGTCGCAGCTGGATCGGGTGGGCAGGGGCCGAGGGAACAGCTGCCGGTCATTGCAGCAACCCTGCGCCTGTTGAAAGGCAGACGCGACCACGGCTCCGCTGCGAGCCCGTCAGGCGCTGAAGGCGCGTCGGACGCAGCACAGCAGAGCAGCGACCACGGGTATCCGGCCGACGGCGGACCCTCGTCGAGCGACGGCGATCCGGAACCCCGCGTGATCGGCCGCGTCGTGACCGCCCCCGAGCACCGCGGGCACGGCCTGGCGGCGGTGCTCCTGAGTGCCGCCGTCGCCGAATGCGATGCCTCCGCCGACGCCGAGACCCGCATCGAACTCCACGCACAGTCGCATCTCACCGGCTGGTACGGCCGCTTCGGCTTCGCGCCGTGCGGGCCAGAGTTCCTCGAGGACGGGATCCCGCACACTCCGATGCGGCGACCCACGGGGCTGCCCACGTAGCGAGCCGCATCTCCACCGACCCGCCGAGCTGCCGAGCTGTCGAGCTGTCGAGCTGTCGAGCTGTCGAGGGTATAAAAACTTACGTAAGATTCGACGTTTCCGTGAGTTTTTCGACCCTCGCAGACACGAACGGGGATGGAGGGGGAGCAGGCAGGCAGGCAGGCAGGAAAGAAAGAAAAGTAAGGAAAGGAAGGAAGGAAGCGCGGGACGAACGACAGGGGCAGTGGCAGTGGCAGTGGCAGGGAAGGCACTGGGGCCTAGTGCCCGAGCGAATCCAGCCACTCGTCGACTTCGAGCACGGGCGAGGCCACCCCGTGACGGTGCGCACGCACCGTGATCGACTGCTCCCGCAGCAAGCTGAGCAACTCGACCGGGCCGGCCATGGTGACCGGTTCGGCCCAGAGCGCGCGATCCTGACCACCCATCCACTCGGCCACGCGCACACGATCGCCGCCGATGAGCCGCACACGCTCTTCGGGGATGCCGCCGGCAGTCGCGGGAAGCGCGAGCCGTTCCACCCAGTCCGAGTCGCGCTCGAGCGACACCTCGATGCCCTGTTTCGCGAGCAGGTTCGCGACAGCGTCGGGAAGCACCTTGCCCGTGGAGACGGTGAACGGCGCACGCACCAGCAGGGCTGCTGCGATGACCCGCAGCAGCTGCGCGACGGGCGCGGTCTCTGAAAGCCTGAGCGCCGTGGGCACCGGGCGGTGCCGCAATGCGTTGCGCTCAACGCCGAGGCCGATCGTGTCTTCGACGACGCCGAGCGTTGTCCTCCACGTCAGTGCATCGGCGAGCGCGGCGCGACGCACGGCGTCGAACTGCTCGTAATCGAGCGATTCCTGGGCCGCCTCGATGAGCAGACGCACTTCGGGTTCGAGCCCGCGCAGATGCAGCGTCGTGCTGCGCGTGCCCTCACGCACACGCCACGACCCGAGTGCCACCAACTGATTCGGGCCGCCGGAGAGCGCCGACAATCCGACGCCCTCGCGCCCCCAGCCGCCCGCCGGGCGGCGCTCGACGCGGGGCCTGCAGGTGGCCGAGTTCACGACGAGGCTCGCGGCATTCGCCTCATCCAACCACGCGAGTATCTCGTGCGAATTGAGCGACTGGAGGCCCGCTACCGACCCGCCACCGACCCGACGCTGCAGCGCGAGGGCCTCCGTGAACGTGCGGGCGCGGGCGATGCCGAGCACGGGAAGGCCGTGGGACTGCTCCCAGAACGGCGCATCGGGAGCGACGCCCAGACGCACCCCCGGAGCCCACAGACGCCCGGTATCATCGAGTTGCCGTGGCGCGACGAGCCACTCTTCGCCGCGACCCAGCTCGGTCAGTGCACGCAGCCCGTCTGCATGCGGATGTGTGGCGAGCGGCCCGACGTCAAAGCTCAACGGACCGGTCGATTGTTCGGCCTCGCCCCCGTACTCGTCCCCGACCCCGTCCGCCGCGTTCTGCGCTCCCGGTTCATGCGCAACCGCGGTATCGCCGACACGCAGCGCACGCACGGCATCGGCGAGCTTTGTTTGGAAGGAACGCGATCGGCCGGTTCCTCCGACCAGGATGACCGCATGCGCGGCCTGGGGATCCGCCCCCGCCCCTCGGAACGCCGACGCGATGATGTCGCGCACAGCGTCATCCTCGTCAGCGGAAGGCGTGACCACGATCGCACCGCAGCTCACGAACCAGCCCTCGACGCGCAGATCCGGGCGCACGCGTGCCAGCTCACGGCCGGAAGAGCGCAATCCCACCACGAGCGCACGATCAACGTCACGGGCGAGCGTCCCCGCCAGTGCACGCGGCACCAGCGTCACGACGCCCCGGGTGAGCCCGGCGCCCTCCCACTCTTCGAGCAGCACACCTGCCGTGTGACGCACGGAATCGGGCACCGCCCAGATCACGGTGCTCCCTGCAGCGAGCGCGGTCAGTACGCGCCCCGCCTGCTGGCTCACCGGGGCGACCGCATCGGCGACGATCAGGGCGGTTCCGCCCGGCACGAACTCCGCTCCGCGCACGGCTGCGAGCCCATCGACGAGCTGTGCGGCGTAGCGCCCGGCGTCGATGATGTCGCCGATCTCAGCATCGATCTCGGCGATCGGACGGCCGGTGTCTGCGGCGAGCGACTCGGTGAGTCGGTCGCGGGCGGCTGCGGCGCCGAGCGATGCACGACGCAGACGAGTCGCCCGGGTGCTGTGCAACTGAGCGGACCAGGCCTTCTGGGCTCGATGAGCACTCTCGAGGGCGGAAGCGGCGTCGGCAGGGTCGTCTGGGTGTGCTGCGCTCGCTGGCTCTGCCGCGTCTGTTTCGTACGCTGCAGCTGTCTCGCCTGTTCCCTCATCTGCCGCAGTCGCCCCTGAACCAGTCACCCCTGCACGATGCGCGGCGGCTCGTCGCAGCAGCGCGCTCGCCCACTCGCGGTTCTCGGGGAGCAGCGCATCGGTGCCCGGTTCGTTGGCGAATCCCGACTGCGACACGACGGGGATGCTGCGTTGGGGTTCGAGCTCTTCCAGACGCACCTCGCCCGTCTCGCCTCGCACCAGGCCGAGCACGGCCGCGGTGAGTCCGCCGGTGTCGAACGGGGCAGGATCGTCGGGAGATCGATAGAAGAGTCCGCTGTCGCGCTCACTCGGGTTCCATTCCTGCGAGCGGAGCTGGGTGCGATGCGACGGCGGTGCTGGCTCATCACTGAGCAGGATCGCCTCACGCAATGCCGAGATCTCGCTCTCACGCTCGCTCTCGCCTTCGCCGGCGCTTGTTTCTGCGCTTGTCTCAGCGCTTATTTCTGTGCTTGCACTCTCCGCCGCGAGCACGGCATCGAGCCGGGCGAGTGACGACGCTGGGTCGGCGACCTCGGCGGCAAGCTCGACCACGGTGCTCAGTGCCCCGGAGAACTCGTCAGGAGGCGTGATCGGCAGATGCACCCGGACCTCGCTCGGCACGGGCGCCACCGGCGATTCCGTGTCCGCGCCTTCACCGGCATCGGTGCTTCCGGGTGCGCTCGGTTCCTCGCCCGCACCAGCCCGCGCCGCGCCGCCAGACCGGGCCGCGTCGCCAGACCAGGCTGCCAGCATGCCCGCAAAGGCGGGGGCCACTCCGGCGCGCAATCGCACCACTGGCATCTCGCTCACCCCCGCGGCACGAGCATCATCGAGCACGGCTGCGATGAGCAGAGGATCATCGCTCGCCAAGACCGGACGCAGCGCCGACCCCGAGCGCAGCGCCTCGCGCATCAGTCGCAATGCGTGCGCATCGACAGCAGCGCGGGAGTCGAGCACCGGTACCGGGAGCCCCGAGAGCAGGGAGGCGATTCGTTCTCGACCCAGCATGTGCGCAGGGCCGATCACGGCCTCGAGCGGAGCACCGCCATCACGCGCACGCATGCGAGCCCAGCGCCGGAGACGATCGAGTGCCTCGGTTGACTCCGGCATCTCGGTGGGAAGCAGCAGCCCCGCCCGCACCGAATCGAAGCGGGCATCACCGAGCGCACGCAGCAGCGCCTCGGGAGCGAGCAGCGCGAAGCGATAATCACGCGGCTCGAGCGAGAGTGCGGTGTCGTGTGCGAGACAGGCTTCGAGCAAGGTACGGAGGGCCTCGACAAGCTGTTCGGTGTCTTCGTGTGCGCTCCACCCGTCGCCGCCAGGCATCGGACTGACCGGCACGAGACGCGCCGGATCGACGATGAGTCGGTCGACGTGCGCCCGAGCCGCGAGTGCGACGAGGCGATCGAGCTCGCGCCGGGCACCCTGCGGACCATGGGGTGTTTCACCGCGCACCTCGATCTGCGGGGCGATCCCGCGCGATCTGAACCTTCGCACCGCCGCGCCAAGGCCCGTACCGTTCGGCACCCGGGTCGCCAGGAGCAGGTGCGAGACGCGTTCGCGCAACCAGCGGCGTGCCAGTGGCATGACGGCCCAGGGCAGGCCGAGTGACACGGCCCCCGCGGTGCGTGCGACGGCGCGGTCGCGCAAGGCAAGACTCTCCGGCAGCTCCCTCGACAGGTCACGCAGCCCGTCTGCGGCCACCACCGCGTCGTCGGTCTCGAAGACCAGGTCGAGCAGGCGATGCAGAAACTCCACGCTGTCGGTGTCGCCGTGCGCGCCGATCATGAGGTCGGCGCCGTGCCCGCCTTTCGGTGTGCGACGGTGCAGCTCGGTCGCCCACTCGGCCACGATGGCCGCAGCCCGCTCGGCTGCTCCGCCTCGCTCCGCGCCGCGACCTTCCACCATGTGCCCACTGTATTGGGCGGTGCGGCACTCCTCGGTGCGGCGCGCGGCGCGGGATCCCGACCTCAGGGAATGCCCAGCAGTCGGCGCTCAACTCGGCGGCCCGACAGCCGGCTTCGAGTCGAGCAGCGGGGGCCGATCGTCAGCCCAACGGCCGATCCTCAGCCCAGCGGCCAACCCTTACCCGAGCAGCGCGCGATCCGTCAGCTGCGCGCCCTTGATCTTCGTGAACTCGTCGAGCAGCCCGGCCACGGTGAGCTGTCGCTTCCGCTCGGCGTCGGCCTCGAAGACGATGCGACCCTCGTGCATCATGATGAGGCGATTGCCCAGCTGGAGCGCCTGCTCCATGTTGTGCGTCACCATGAGCGTCGTGAGGCCGCCCTCCGAAACGATGCGCTCGGTGAGAGTCGTGACGAGCGCCGCCCGCTGCGGGTCGAGGGCCGCCGTGTGCTCATCGAGCAGCAGGATGCGGGGCTGCGTGAAGCCCGACATCAGCAGCGAGAGGGCCTGGCGCTGGCCTCCCGAGAGCAGGCCGACCTTCGCGGTCAGCCGATCCTCGAGGCCGAGCTCGAGCTTTGCGAGCTCATCACGGTAGTGGTCTCGACGAGAACGGGAGAGCGCGGGGCCGAGCCCACGGCTCTTGCCGCGCCGTTCGGCGAGCGAGAGGTTCTGCTCGATGGTGAGATCGGGCGCCGTGCCGGCCATGGGGTCTTGGAAGACGCGGCCGATGTACTTCGCCCGCTGATGCTCACCGAGCCGATTGACGCGGTTGCCGTCGATCTCGATGTCGCCCGAATCGACGCTGTAGCGGCCCGAGATCGCGTTCAGCAGCGTCGATTTGCCGGCACCATTCGAACCGATCACCGTGACGAAGTCGCCTTCGCCGAGTCGCAGGTCGAGACCGGCGAGCGCACGCCGCTCGTTCACGGTTCCCGGGAAGAAGGTCTTGGAGATGCTGTTGATGACGAGCATGGCGACTACCTCGCACTCTCAGTGGCGGCGGCTTCATCGCTCGCCGCCGCCAGGTCGGGATCGGGCGATGCGTCGTCGTAGAGCGACGGATCGCGATCCTCAGGGTTCTGGGGCACTCTGCCGCCCCGGGTCTTCCAGGAAGGAATCTTCTTCAGGAAGCCCCAGCGCGGCAGCAGCAGGGCCAGCACGACGAGCAGGGCGGTGATGAGCTTCATGTCGTTCGGGTCGAGGCCGACCTGCAGCGCGAAGAAGATGATCATGCGGTACAGCACCGCGCCGAACACTGCGGCGAAGCTCGCGATCCAGATGAATCGCTGCCCCATCACGGCTTGACCCAGGATCACGGACGCGAGGCCGACGAGGATGAGGCCGATGCCCATGCTGATGTCTGCGAAGCCCTGGTACTGCGCGACGAGTGCGCCGCAGGCGGCGACGAGACCGTTCGAGAGCGACAGGGTGAGGATCTTCGTCGCATCGGTGCTCACGCCGAAGCTGCGGATCATCGGACCGTTATCACCGGTGGCCTGGATGGCGAGCCCGAGGTGAGTCGACAGGAACCAATCGACCGCGAGCTTCACCACCATGACGCCGGCGAAGATGATGATCGTGCTCAACCACGTCTTGGAGATGCCCGCCTCTGCGAGCGGGGTGAACACGGTCTCTGCGCGCAGAAGGGGCAGGTTCGAGGTACCGGAGGATCCCTCGACCGCAGTTCCCATGATGCGCAGGTTGATCGACCACAGGGCGATCATGGTGAGGATCCCGGCCAGCAGCCCGTCGATCTTGCCCTTGGTATGGAGCAGGCCGGTGATGGCCCCGGCGACCAGGCCGGCCGCAGCCCCCGCGAGGGTCGCGACCACCGGGTTGTTGCCGAGCGTGATGAGCGCGGCAGCGGTGGCCGCGCCCGTGGTGAAACTGCCGTCGACGGTGAGGTCGGGGAAGTTGAGGACGCGGAAGGTGAGGTACACCCCGAGCGCCATCACGCCGTAGATGAGGCCCAGTTCGAGAGCGCCGATCATGCGGGGGTCCTACTTCCTTCGTTCCGACGGTGCGTCGGGATCGTCCCGGCGTTCCCTCGATGCGGGCGTCGCCCGAGGTGCTGCGCGGGGGTGGTGCGCGGCCGCGCAGTTCGTGACGCGCTGCGCGGCCGCGGAGTCGTGCGGAGGTCCGTACTACTCGATGATCTCGGCGCCTTCGAGCAGCGACTCGGGCACCTCGACGCCCATGCGCTCGGCAGCACCGGTGTTGATGACGTAGGCGAACTCGTTCGCGACCTCGACAGGCATGGTCGCCGGATCCGCGTCCTCCTGCAGAACCTTGAGCGCCATCTCGCCGGTCTGACGGCCGAGCTCCTCGTAGTCGATGCCGAGCGTCGCAATCGCGCCGCCCTCGACGGTGCCCGACTCAGCGGCGAACACGGGAATCTGCTTCTCTTCCGCGACCTGCACGAGCGCCGCGATGCCGGTCACGACCATGTTGTCGGTCGGCACGTAGATCGCGTCGACGTCGCCCAGCGCCTCGGTGGCCTGCGGGATGTCGTTCGCGGTCGTGACGGTCTGGAGCTCGAGCTCGATGCCGAGGTCGTCGGCGACGCCCTGGGCCTGCTCGACCTGCACCTCGGAGTTCTTCTCGCCCGAGGCGTAGACGATACCCACGGACTTCACGTCGGGAACGATCTCCTGGATCATCTCGAACTGCTCGGCGATGGGCGCCATGTCGCTGGTACCCGTGACATTGCCGCCGGGCTCCTCGTTCGAAGCGACCAGCTCGGCCTCAACCGCGTCGGTGACGGCGGTGAAGAGGATCGGGGTGTCAGCGATCGACTGTGCGAGCGCCTGAGCCGACGGCGTGGCCACGGCGAGGGCGAGATCGAGATCGGCGTCGGCGAAGCCCTGAGCGATTGTCGTGGCCGTGGCCTGCTCGCCCTGAGCGTTCTGCTCGTCGTACTCGACCTCGACGCCGGCGTCTTCGAACGCGGCCTTGAAGCCCTCGGTAGCGGCGTCGAGTGCCGGGTGGGGTGCGAACTGGCTGATACCGATCTTGTAGCTCTCAGCCGCATCGCCGCCTTCGCTGTCCCCACCGTTTCCGGAGGAGCATGCGCTCAGCGTAAGCGCGGCAACGGCGGTGAGACCCGCCGCGGCGAGTGCGCGGCGGCGGAACGAGGTCTGTCGCATAGGGGCGTCCTTCGAACGGGTGCTCGGAGATGCAGCGCCTCGCCGAGCAGCAGAAATACGCGGTACCTGATCGCACCGCTACCTGTAAATCGTAACCGAAACCCGCTGCTCCGCGGACGGCCGCGCATGCGGGCGCCCCGAGCGATTACTGGACGAGGATCACGCGGCCTGGCCGAAGGCTCCGGTTGCCACGATGAGGGCCCGTGCCAGCACCGCGTCGCGCATCATGAAGCCGAGCACCGCGGGCGTCGCCTCCGGGTCGATATCGATATGTTCGACGTCGAGCGCGTGCACCACGAACCAGTAATGGTGCGTGCCCGTGCCCTCGGGAGGCGCGGCACCCGCGAACGCCGCTTCGCGCGTCTCGTTCGGCAGCGTGATCGCGCCTTCGGGGAGCAGCCCCGCGGCGGTGTCTCCGGCACCGGCCGGCAGCGAGGTGACCTGGGCGGGAATATTCGCCACCGCCCAGTGCCAGAAGCCCGAACCCGTCGGGGCATCGGGGTCGTAGCAGGTGACCACAAAACTGCGTGTTTCGGCTGGGAAATCAGACCAGGCGAGCTGCGGGGAGCTGTTCGACCCGCCGGCGTCCGCTGCGTACGTTTCCACCGGCAGCGGTTCGCCGTCTTGGATGTCGCTGCTCGTCAGAACGAACCCGGGCACCTCGCGCATGCCCGCGTAGGGGTTGATCTGGCCGTGGCTCGGGCTCGGGTAGGTCATCATCGACTCCTTCGTCTGCTCTACTGGCGGTTCCCCCACACTATCTCTGCGCGCCGACCGGTGTCCCAGCACCTCGTCTCTCACATCGACCCGAGAAACCGGGCGGCTATACTCGGTCGGAGTGGATCAACACTCGAACGAAGTGAAGTGAGCAATGGCGACGATGGGTTCTGAGCGGGCGCGGGCGACCCTCGCCTACCTCCGCCGCAAGATCACCACTGGCGAATGGCCGGTGGGAGAGCGTATTCCGATCGAGCCTGAGCTTGCCGAGCAGACCGGCGTCGGTCGCTCCACGATTCGTGAGGCCGTGCGGTCTCTCGCGTCCATGGGCATGCTTGAGACCTTGCCCGGCCGCGGAACGTTTGTGCGGTCGGCCAGCCCGACAAGCGCACTGCTCAATGAGTTCCTCGTCGACTTCACGCTCGAAGAGATCCTCAGCTACCGTCGCGCCCTTGAGATCGAGGCCGCCCAGCAGGCCGCGATTCACCGTACCGACGAAGACATTGCCGCACTCGAGAAGGCCGCAGCCGAGGAAGTCGGCTGTTCACGCTGTCCGGTGCTCGGCTTCGGATCCGATGCCGACTCGACGTTCGACAGCAAGTTCCACCGTCTCGTCTTCGATGCGGCGAAGAACCGCCTCCTCGCATCGCTCTACTCGGGCATCAACGATCAGCTGCGCACGCCCGCGCACCGTGGCCGACTCGCGAACGTTGCCACAGGCGCCGAGATGGAACGGGATCACGCCCGCGTGCTCGAAGCCATCAAGCGGCAGGACTTCATCGATGCAGTGCACTCCATGGTCGATCATGTCGATCACGACGTCGTCATCGTGAACGATCAGCACGAAGTCGTGCCCCCGCTCACCCGCACTCCCGAGCAGCAGTTGCGCATCGATCAGGCGCGCGAGGCTCAGGACGATCGGGTCGACGAGCTACGGGACGAGACCGACGAACTTCAGGGGGACGCCGAGGCGCTCCGAGACGGAGCCGCGGAGGCCGCCGCCCGGGGCTGATCCGTGTCACGGGGTTGATCCGTGTCACGGGGTTGAACCGCGTGACCGGGCCCGGGGATCGGGACCCGGCCTACCCGACAGACGCGAGTGCGAAGGGCAGCACCGCGGGAGCCCCCGCGCGGCGAAGCTCACGTGCCGCAACCGTGATGCTCCAGCGGCTATCGACGAGATCATCGACGAGCAGGAGCGGACCGCCGGGGTACTGCTGCGTGCTGCCACGGATGGCCTCCCCCAGCTCGGCTCCGACGGAGAACCGGTTCCAGACCGACGCGAGCCGAAACGCACTGTTGCCGCCCGGCCCGACGACCGGAATGGACGGGTCTGCATCGAGCGCCCCCAACAGCGGCAGGCGGCCCAGCCGCGCGATCGCCGATGCGGTGCTGGAGACGAGGGCCGGACGGGTCACCGAAGGCATTGCGACCACCCCGACCGGGCGCTGCTCCCACGACCAGTCGCGCAGCGTCGTGACGACCCCGTCCAGCAGCCGGTCATCGATCTGTCGATCCTCTGCACCCGCAGCGAATACCTCGCGGAGCGGGCCGCCCCACCCGAGATCGGTAAGCCTCGCGATTGCACGTCCCGTCTCCGGGCGCTCCTCCACAGCGATGCGACCCCGCACCGGGACTCCGCGCCGATCGGCCCCGGTCGGCCACATGCCGCGCGGCTCGATCGGCACACCGGTGCGTTGCAATCGCCCGGCGGCGCTGCCGATCGCAGATTCGGGCACCTCACTCGGATACCACGCTCCCGCGCACACGTCGCAGCGTCCGCAGGGCCCGGCGCTCGGATCGTCGAGCTCCCGCTGCAATGCCTCCATGCGGCAGGTCTCGCCCCGCTCGTACGCGAGCATCGCCCGCTGCTCGGCCTGGCGCGCTTCCGCGATGCGCGCATAGCGTTCCGCATCGTATTCCCAGGGATGCCCGGTCGCGACCCAGCCGCCACTGACTCGACGTACCGCTCCGTCGACGTCCAGCACTTTGAGCAGGAGCTCGAGCTGCGTGCGCCGGATGTCGACGCGGGCTTCGAGCGCCGGGGTCGAGAGCGGGTCGTCACCGAGTGCCGCGAGCACGCGCGAAACCCGCTCCGGATCCGGCATCGACGCAGTCGCGAAGTAGTGCCAGATCGCAGCATCCTCACGACCGGGGAGGAGCAGGACATCCGCCCGATCCGTGGCACGGCCCGCACGACCGACCTGCTGGTAGTAGGCGACCGGCGACGACGGTGCTCCCAGGTGTACGACGAACCCGAGATCCGGCTTATCGAACCCCATGCCGAGTGCGCTCGTCGCGACGAGCGCCTTGACCTCGTTCGCTTTGAGGCCGGCTTCCAGCCGCTCGCGCTCCTCCGGATCGGTCCGCCCGGTGTATGCAGCCACCTCATAACCGGTTTCGCGCAACAGCGCCGCCGTGTCTTCGGCGGCTGACACCGTGAGCGCGTAGATGATGCCGCTGCCCGGCATCTCGCCCAGGTGTGCGACGAGCCAGGCCAGTCGATCCTCCGCTGACGGCAGCGTCAAGCAGCCGAGCCGCAACGAGTCGCGCGCGAGCGAACCGCGCAGCGTCAGCACATCACTGCCGAGCTGCTCCTCGACGTCGGCGACCACGCGCACATTCGCAGTCGCGGTGGTCGCGAGCACCGGGATAGCCCGGGGGGACTCGGCCCGTCCCCGGCCATCCGGCCGATGCTCGTCGTCGAGCTCTGCGACCAACGCCGCGATGCGCCGGTAGTCGGGGCGGAAATCATGCCCCCAGTCGGAGATGCAGTGCGCTTCGTCAATGACGAGAAGGCCCAGCCGCTCAATGAGCTGCGGCAGCTGCTGCTCGCGGAAGCGCGGGTTGTTCAACCGCTCGGGTGAGACGAGGAGCACATCGATCTCATCCGCGGCCAGACGCTCGGCGATGCCCTCCCACTCATCTGCGGTCGCCGAGTTGATCGCGGCGGCGCGCACCCCGGCCCGTTCGGCCGCGGCGACCTGGTCACGCATCAGCGCCAGCAGAGGTGACACGAGCAGCGTAGGGCCGGCGCCTCGCCGACGCAGCAGCGCCGTCGCCACAAAATAGACCGCCGACTTGCCCCACCCCGTGCGCTGCACGACGAGCGCGCGTCGCCGTTCGTCGACGAGCGCGCGAATCGCCTCGAACTGGCCGTCGTGAAACACCGCTTCAGGCCGCCCGGTCAACCGCCGCAGCAATTCAAGAGCCGACTCGGCCGTGCCCGCTGCGCCTGGTGCCGGATGCTGTTCGGTGCTCATGGCCACGATCCTGCCAGAGGCCACCGACAACGCCGCAACCCCGTAAGTCCGGTGCGCACCCGACTACCCTGGAGGGGTGAGCCAGCCCAAGATCCTCCTGTACTACGTCTTCGCACCCGTCGCCGACCCCGAGGCCGTACGTCTGTGGCAGCGCGAACTGTGCGAGTCACTGGGCCTCACGGGGCGCATCATCGTGTCAAAGCATGGCATCAACGGCACGGTCGGCGGCGAGATCGACGCCTGCAAACGCTACATTCGCCGCACTCGTGGGTACGGCCCGTTCTCGAACCTCGAGGTGAAGTGGAGCGACGGCACGGGCTTCCTCGCTTCCAGACCCGAGTTGCTGAAGGGTGTGGATCGCGCAGCCCCCTGGAAGCGCATCGCCGATTTCCCGAAGCTCAGCGTGAAGGTGCGCGACGAGCTGGTCGCGTTCGGGATCCCCGAGGAGACCCGGGTCGACGAGCACGGCGTGGTCGGCGGCGGCGTCCACCTGAGCCCTGAGGCGGTCAACGCGCTCGTCGACGAACGCGGCGAGGAGGTCGTCTTCTTCGACGGACGCAACGCCTGGGAAGCTGAGATCGGCCGATTCTCCGGCGCAATCGTTCCCGACGTGCGCACCACGCACGGCTTCATCGAGCAGATCGAATCCGGCGTCTTCGACGACATCAAAGATCGACCGGTCATCACCTACTGCACGGGTGGTATCCGCTGCGAGATCCTCTCCGCCGCCATGCGAAACCGTGGCTTCTCCGAGGTCTACCAGATCGACGGCGGAATCGTCCGCTACGGCGAGGCGTACGGCAACGACGGTTTCTGGGAAGGATCACTCGCCGTGTTCGACGACCGCGAGTCCATGGACTTCGCACCCGGTGCCGCGAAGATCGGCCGCTGCGCGGCATGCGGAGTACCCGCCTCCGGACTCGCGAACTGCGCGCTACCCGAATGCCGTGATCGGTTCGTCGCCTGCGATGCCCACCGCGACGCGCACTGCCCCCGGCACGCGGAAGCGCTCACCGACTGAGCGCGGCACGATCTGCTCCGGATCCCGCACCGTCAGTTCCCTCGCACCTACGCGGCGCCGAACCCACGCGACGCCGGCAGCTACCAGATGCTGACGCGCTCCGCCGGATCAAGCCACAGGCCGTCACCGGGCGCCGTACCGTAGGTCTCGTGGAACGGGGCAAGGTTCCGCACGATCTGGTTGCAGCGGAACTCGTTGGGCGAGTGCGGATCGATCGTGAGCAGCCTGACGACCTCTGCGGGGCGCGACGTCTGCTGCCAGGCCTGCGCCCACGACAGGAAGAAGCGCTCGGCCCCCGTCAGCCCGTCGATGACGGGTGCTTCGGATCCGTCGAGTGCGCGCTGATAGGCCTTCCACGCGATCTCGAGGCCCGCAAGGTCACCGATGTTCTCGCCGATCGTGAGTTCGCCGTTCACGGTCTGCCCATCGGCCCCCCGCGGCGACAGGGCGTTGTACTGGTCGATGAGCGCACCGGTGCGCTGCTCGAACGCGGCGCGATCCTCGTCCGTCCACCAGTCGGTCAGACGACCGTCACCGTCGTAGCGCGAGCCCTGGTCATCGAAGCCATGCCCGATCTCATGCCCGATCACGGCCCCGATCGCGCCGAAGTTCGCGGCCTGATCCGCGTGCTTGTCGAAGAACGGAGGCTGCAGGATCGCCGCAGGGAACACGATCTCGTTGAACCCGGGGTTGTAGTAGGCGTTGACGGTTTGCGGCGTCATGAACCACTCGTCACGATCGATCGGTCCGCCGACCTTGCCGATCTCACGGGCGAACTCGAACTCCGAGACACGGCGCGCGTTACCCACGAGGTCGCCGGCGTCGACGGCGAGCGCCGAATAGTCGCGCCACTTCACCGGATAGCCGATCTTCGGGGTGAACCGACCCAGCTTGTCGAGCGCACGCTGCTTCGTCTCGGGGCTCATCCAATCGAGCTGCTGGATCGAGTCACGGTAGGCCTCGATGAGGTGCTCCACGAGCTCGTCCATGGCCGCCTTCGCGGTCTCATCGAAGTGACGCTCCACGTAGAGGCGACCGACGGCCTCGCCCATGGCGCCCTCGACGAACGAGACGCCGCGGCGCCACCGGTCGCGCTGCTCGGTCGCGCCGGTCAGCTCGGTGCCGTAGAAGTCGAAGTTCGCGCGGGCGATGTCTTGCGAGAGGAGGGCCGCCGATCCTCGCACGATCTGCCAGACCAGCCAAGCCTTCCAGGCCTCGAGCTGCTCGGCGTCGTCACCTGCGGCGCTGAGCAGACCGGTGATCGCGGCGATAGCGTCGGGCTGACCCACGACCACCTCGGCGAAGGCCTGCTCGGGCGCCCCGACCCGAGTGAGGTAGTCGCTCCAGTCGAAGCCGGGGGTGAGTTCCTGCAGCTGCGCGAAGGTGCGCAGGTTGTAGATCTTCTGAATGTCGCGGCAAGCGACACGATCCCAGTGGACCTCAGCGATACGGCGCTCGAGATCGTAGCTCAGCTGCGCGAGTCGGGCAGGATCTGCGCTGCCCTCTCCGAGGCCATCCTCACCCACGCCGACGAGCGTCAGCATCCGCTCGATATGGGCGCGATACTTCTCACGCAGCTCGGCGAACTGCTCTTCGCGGTAGTACGACTCATCGGGCAGACCGATGCCGCCCTGCATCACGAAGACGATGTAGCGGGTCGGGTCGCCCGGATCGTTGTCGACGCCCATGCCTGTGAAGCCGCCCAGGCCGCCGCGTTCCAACTCGGCGATGAGCGCGATCAACTCGTCACCGTTCTCGACGGCGAGCGCCCGCTCGATATCACGCGCGATCGGGGCCGCGCCGAGCGCGTCAGCACGCTCGACATCCATGAAGCTCGCGTACAGCGCCGCCACCTTCTCGGCCTCCGCCTCGGCGCCGCCCTCGATGAGGCCGGGCTCAGGCGCCTCCGTGCCGACGATGATGTCGCGCACGGCCTCCTCGGCGTTCTCCGCGAGCACCGCGAACGAGCCGTAGCGCGCCTTATCGGCAGGGATCTCGGTTCGTGCGATCCAGCGGCCGTTGACGTGCTCGAAGAGGTCGTCCTGCGGACGCACCTCCGGATCGAGCTCTGCCGTATCAATGCCTGAAGTCGGGGCTGCGTCGGTCATGCCGAACACCCTACTAGCACGCGCTCCATGCCGACGCAGTAGGCACGCTCTGTCTCCGCTTACGCATCGCGGAACATGAACTCCGGGGTGGATCGCAACAGCGGGTGCCGCGAAAGGTCCAGGGCCGGCAGAGTGACGAGGCCGTTCGGGCTGTCGACATCGACGCTCACGCTCGGTGCGCCCTGCTCGATCACCAATTCGGCGCTGGCGCCGATCCCGGCCCCGTCGATCTCAACCGTGTCGACCCCGGCCGTGTCGACCTCGGCCGCGCCGATCCCGACCGTGCCGATCCCAACCGTGTCATAGAAGGCCCGCAGTGCCGCAGGATCCTCAGCCGTCACCGTGATCGAGCGCAGATCGAGTGCGGGCTTCCGCATCTTGGCAGTGGGGTGGATCAGCTCCTCCCAACCGACGTAGAACGGTGCCGCGGCACCGAACTCGCTCTCCCCGGCGAAGGCGACACTCCACTCCATGAAGCTGCCATCGCGCCCCCGACGGTTCCACCGACGCGGACCGGCCGTCGAATAGCCGGCCTCACCCGCGGTGCGCACGAGCCCATCGAGATCACGGTGGCTGTGCGCAAAGGTCCAGACTCCCGGCTCGACATCGAGCAGAGCACCGCCGATGGTGCCCTCGAGGCCAGCGCCGTGCAGATGCTGCTCGAGATCGGGAGCCACGATCTCGACGTAGGTGACTCCACCGAGGTGCACGAGCGCGTTGCGAGTGCCCGTCCAGGGATGGCTGCCGCCGATGCGCGGTTGCACGCCCGTGCGGTCGGCGAACTCCTCGACTCCCCAGGCGAGGTCGGGGACGACCCACAGCAGGTGGTCGAACTCGAGGTGATGCAGTTCCGCGTGGCGTCTCGAGGCGCCCGGCTCGACGACTTCGCCGTCCGCCGTGGTCTCGGTGGGATCCTGCCCGAGCCCGTGCCGTGCTGCACCGGTTGCTGCGGTGCCGTTTGCCGCCGTACGATTTGCCGCCGTGTCACTCCGTGCCGTCTCGTTCGCCGCCATCGCCGCCCCTTCGCTCACACGCTCGTCTGTTCTTCGGCAGGCGCCCATTCCGGGCGCACCTCCTTCTTGACGATACGGGATCCTCACATCGATTTGGGCCCGACGACCCCGGCGAGTGGGTCGGCGCGTAGGTAATGGATGCGTCAGCGCCTAGATATGGAATCCAACGGGCTTAGCGAATGCATCCATCAGCACGTAGATATGGGATCAGCACATAGATATGCCCCAGAGCGCGATTTCGGCATATTTAGGTGCTGATCCCATATCTACGTGCTGCTCGGTGGCGGGGGGAAGCAAGAGCAAGAGCAAGAGCAAGAGCAGACGCAGAAGCAAGAGCAGGCGCAGGAGGAAGCGCGAATTGAGATCCCCAGCACCCGCGACTGTGCGAGGCCTCGACTACCGTAAGTGGCATGCCCCAGCGCGGTACTGACGACTCCGGCGAGCCCGCCGTGAAGCGCACCGTCGACCGCAGCATTGCGGCGCTCGCGGTTCCCGCACTCGGCGCGCTCGTCGCCGAACCGCTGTTCCTCATCGTCGACTCCGCGATGATCGGGCACCTCGGGGCCTCCCCGCTGGCGGGGCTCGCGATCGCGTCTGCGATCCTGCAGACCACCGTGGGACTCATGGTGTTTCTGGCCTTCGCGACGACCCCGCTCGTCGCACGGCGTCTCGGTGCTCAGGATCTGCGGGGAGCCGTGCAGGCAGGCATCGACGGTTTGTGGCTCGCGCTCGGTCTCGGGGTCGTGCTGTCCGTCGGCCTGTGGGCGGCGAGCACCCCGCTCGTCACGGCCTTCGGCGCAGAGGCCGCGGCAACCGAGCAGGCACGCACCTACCTCGCGATCTCGTGCGCCGGGCTCCCCGCGATGCTGCTCGTCTTCGCGGCGAGCGGTCTGCTGCGCGGGCTCCAAGATACGCGCACGCCACTCGCCGTCGCATCGATCGGCTTCGCCTCGAACGCACTGCTGAACTGGCTGCTCATCTACGGTTTGGAATTCGGGATCGCCGGCGCCGCAACCGGCACCGTCATCGCGCAGTGGGGCATGGTGCTCACCTATATCGTCGTGATCTCCCGCCACGCGCGGCGCGCAGGCGCCCGATTTCTGCCGCACCGCGACGGCGTCATGCGCACCGGACGCAGCGGCGGCTGGCTGTTCATCAGAACACTCGGTCTGCGCGTCGCACTGCTCGCCACAGTCGCGACGGCGGCGAGCCACGGTACCGCCGCAACCGCCGGCTACCAGGTGATCTTCACGATCTTCTCGACGGCGGCCTTCGCGCTCGATGCGCTTGCGATCGCGGCGCAGGCGCTCATCGGCCAAGCACTCGGGGCGCATGACGAGGATCGCGTGCGTCTCATCGTGCGTCGCAGTATTCGTTGGGGCATCGTGTTCGGTACCCTCGCCGGCGTGCTGCTCGTCGCCGGCAGTCCGGTCATCGGGCGTGTCTTCACGAGCGATACGACCGTGCTCTCGATCCTGCCGCTCGCCCTCGTCGTGCTCGGCGTCTCCATGCCGCTCAGCGGCTACGTGTTCGTGCTCGATGGAGTGCTGATGGGCGCGGGCGACGCCCGGTATCTCGCCTGGAGCGGGCTCGTGAATCTTGCCGTATACCTACCCGTGCTGTGGCTGATCGTCCACGCATTCACCGAGCGCTCGGCGGCACTCGTCGCGCTCACCGCGGGCTTCTCCCTCGTGTACATGGCGGCCCGCGCGACGACACTCGGGGTGCGTACTGCGCGTGAACGCTGGATCGTGCTCGGCGGCTGAGATAGTCTGACCGCAACTATGGAGACGATCGACGAATACGTCCGCAGAATCCTCCCCTCGTTGCGCCCCGAGGAAGCGGATACCCCACCTGAGCGCGGGCTCGAGGGCGCCCTGTCCGACCTGTTCGCGGCGCAGTGCCAAAGCCGGCATCTCGACCTCGCTGCGCGTGCGCTCCAGAAGGAGCAACGCGGCTTCTACACGATCGGCTCGTCAGGCCACGAAAGCAATGCGGCAATCGGACTTCTGTCGCAGGTGACCGATCCTGCACTGCTGCACTACCGTTCGGGCGGCTTTTTCGCGGCCCGCGCACTACGAGCCCACCACAGGGATGCGATCCTCGACACCCTGCGCAGCCTCACCTGCTCGGCCGATGACCCCATCTCGGGTGGGCGGCACAAGGTCTTCGGCAGCGCGGGGTTGCGCATCATTCCGCAGACCTCGACGATCGCCTCCCATCTGCCCCGTGCCGTCGGCCTCGCCTACGCGATCGATGCGGCACGGCGGCTCGATGTGCCGAACGAGTGGGAAGACGGGTCCATCGCCCTGTGCAGCTTCGGCGACGCCTCCGCGAACCACTCGACTGCGCTCGGGGCACTGAACTCAGCCGCCTACCTGGCCCACTGCGGCATCGCCTGCCCGGTGCTGTTCGTGTGCGAAGACAACCGCATCGGCATCAGCACTCGGTCGCCCGGGGGCTGGCCTGCGGCTCCGCTCTCCGCTCTGCCCGGCGTCGACTACTGGCAGGCCGACGGCGATCGTCCGGAGCAGCTGCTCGAGACCGTGGAGACCGCGATCGATCGGGTCCGTGCGACGCGACGACCAGGAGTGCTCCATCTGCGCACCGTTCGCCTCATGGGCCACGCCGGATCCGACGCCGAGATCGCATACCGCGAACGACGCGACATTCTCGCCGACTACGAGCGGGATCCGCTCGTCGCCACCGCCCGCTCCCTTGTCGCACGCGGTGCGCTGACCGGGCAGGAGGCGCTCGCGCGGTACGAGGCGATGGGCGAAGACGTGGCCGACGCGATCGCGCAGCTGCGGCACGGCGACGCGCTCGCCACCGCCGAAGAGGTCGTCGCACCGATCGCGTTCCCGAAGAACGTGCCGTCGATCGAGCGCACCGCGGACCCCGAGGCAGATGGGCGGGACTCGAAGGCGGCCACCCCGCTCACTCTCGCCGACAGCATCAACCGCGCCCTGACCGAGCTCATGGCTGATCACCCCGAAGCGCTCGTGTTCGGCGAAGACGTCGCGCGCAAGGGCGGGGTCTACGGTGTGACCCGCGGGCTGCAGAAGCGCTACGGTGCCCGCCGCGTCTTCGATACCGTGCTCGACGAGCAAACCGTCTTCGGCACCGCTCTCGGCACTGCGCTTGCCGGCTTCGTGCCGATCCCCGAGATCCAATACCTCGCCTACCTGCACAACGCCGAAGACCAGCTGCGCGGTGAAGCGGCCTCTCTGCCGTTCTTCTCGAACGGGCAGTACGCCAACGGCATGGTGGTGCGCATCGCCGGTCTCGCGTACCAGAAGGGCTTCGGCGGGCACTTCCACAACGACAACTCCATCGCGGTGCTCCGCGACATTCCGGGACTCGTCATCGGCATCCCCGCGCACCCGGGAATCGCCCCGCGCATGCTGCGGTCGATGTTCGCGCTCGCGAAACGCGAGCGCCGCGTCTGCGTGATGCTCGAGCCGATCGCCCGTTACCACACGAAGGACCTCCTGGCCCCGGGCGACGGCCTGTGGACCGCGCCGTTCCAGCCCCCGGGCGAAGAGCCCGAAACGCTCGAATTCGATGAGATCGGCATCCACGGCTCCGGTGACTCCGCCCTCATCGTGACGTACGGCAACGGCGTCTACATGTCGCTTCAGGCCGTGGCCGAGCTGGGTGAGCACGGCATCAACGCGACGGTGCTCGATCTGCGCTGGATCGCCCCCCTGCCCGTCGAGGCCATGCTCGAACAGGCCAGACGGTTCTCGACCGTGGTTGTGGTCGATGAGACTCGCCGAAGCGGCGGCGTCGGCGAGGGGATCGTCTCGGCGCTCGTCGAGCACGGGTATGAGGGACGCATCGCCCGCGTGTCGAGCGAAGACAGCTTCATCCCGCTGGGTCCGGCCTCTTCCGCAGTACTGGTCTCGCCCGCTGACATCGTTCGCACGGTCGTCGCGAGCGTCGCATGACAACTCGGTTCGATCGAAAGGCCGTTCGGCACTGGGCCACCGCGACCCTCATCGTCTTCACGATGATCGGCTTCGGCTTCGGCACGTGGTTGAGCCGCCTGCCCGCGGTGCGCGACGAGCTGGGCGCCACCACCCAGGAGATGAGCTACCTCGTACTCACGCTCGCGGTCGGTACGTTGGCCGGTCTGCTCCTGTCGGGGCGGCTGGTGGGGCGCATCGGCCCACGGCGGTCGATCGCGGCCGGCGTCGCCGTGCAGTTCGTGGCGCTGCCGGGGGCGGTCGCCCTGATCTTGACCGCACCGATCTACGCGGGTATCGCCGCGCTCTTCCTCTACGGCCTGTCGTTCGCCGTCTCCGAGGTGGCCGTGAACGTCAACGGCGCCGGTGCCGAGCGGGCCATCGGCAAGGCCCGCATGCCGCTCTTTCACGCGGGATTCAGCCTCGGAACCGTCAGCGCCATGGGCATCGGCGCGCTTGCCGAAACGTTCAAGATTCCGCTCCAACTGCACTTTCTCGGGTCGTTCCTCATCATCGCGGTCGCGACCTTCGCCGTGCTGCGCTTCATGCCCCACCACCCGCAGCAGAGTGCGGATCAGGCGCGGGCCATCGCGGCCGGTGAGGCTGATGCTGCCGCAGAAACTGCCACCGATACTGCAGAGCTATCGAATCTCGACAGTTCCGCAAGCGAGGGCCCAGTAGTCGACGGCTCTGCCGGTGGAGGTTCAGCTGGCAACAGTTCCGCGGAAGTCGATGCCGCTGGTAGCGATTCGGCTGGTGACGATTCGGCTGCGGAAGATGCGGTCGATGACGACGCAGATGATTCCGGATCCTTCGACGCCGAACCGCTCACCCTGACGGGTTCGATCCCGATCATCGACTCCGCCGCCGGCCAGCAGCCGGCGTTCTCGACGATGACGGGCACGATCCCGATCATCACCCCGGAGCACTTCGAGCACGCGGATGCCTCGGCTGATGGAGCCGATGGCAGTGATGGCGGATCCGCCCCGCCCACGAAGCACGGCAGCGCCTGGCGCGACCCGCGCGTCGTGCTCATCGCCCTCATCGCCCTGTCCGTGACGTTCATCGACGGCACCGCCGCCGACTGGCTTCCGCTCGCCCTCGTCGACGAGCGCGGCATCTCCAACGAAGCCGGCGCGACCCTGCTCGGCGTCTTCTTCGCTTCGGTGCTGCTCGCCAGGGTGCTCGGGTCCGCGCTCATCGACCGCGTCGGACGAGTCGCTGTCGTTCAGGGAAGCGCGGTCGTCTGCTCGCTCGGCGTGATCTCGGTGATCCTCGTGCCCTCGTGGGCCGGCATGGTGCTCGGGTCGATCGCCTGGGGGCTGGGCACGGCACTCGCATGGCCCATCGCGATCTCTGCCGCCGCCGACCGCCCTGAGACCGCCGCCCGCGACGTGGCCGCCGTCTCGGCGCTCGGCTACGGGGCGATGATGGTGGGGCCGATCCTCATCGGATTCCTGGGCGAGCGCCTCGGCCTGCTCACCGCCTTCTGGGCACTGATCTTCTTCGCGGCGCTCAACGCCGTGCTCGCGCCCGCCGCACGCGAACCCTGGAGGCCGAAGCGGAGCCGGCGAGGGCACTGAAGCCCGGCCTGCTCACGACCGCTTGCCCGTGCCCGACCGCGACAGCATACCCGCGCCTGTCAGCTCGCGTCCGACCGACCACGACCAACTTTGGATGACTTTGCTGCTCTATTCCGCGGAATACTGCACCAAAGTCATCCAAAGTCCGGGTCGGGCCGGAAATGTCGTCGAGTGCCCCGCGTCCGCCAGGCCAGGGGACGCAGCACGTGCGCTCCGAGTAGACTGTTCCGGTGCGAATCGTTGTTGCAGACTGCTCAGTTGACTACGCTGGCCGACTCTCAGCCCATCTGCCGCGCGCGACGCGCGTGCTCATGCTGAAGAACGACGGCAGCATCCTCGTGCACTCCGACGGCGGGTCGTACAAGCCGCTCAACTGGATGAGCCCGCCCTGCTCGCTGCGCGAGGTCGACCCCGACGACGAGCAGCAGGCCGCCGGCATCACGGAGGTCTGGGAGGTCACGCACTCCAAGACCGCAGACCGGCTCGTCGTGTCGCTGTATGACGTCGTACATGACACCTCCCACGACCTCGGCATCGACCCAGGCCTCATCAAGGACGGCGTCGAGGCCCACCTGCAGGAGCTCCTCGCGGAGCAGATCGAGCTCGCCGGCGAGGGCTACTCACTCGTGCGCCGGGAATACATGACGGCGATCGGGCCGGTCGACATCCTCGCGCGCGACTCCTCGGGGTCGTCGGTCGCGATCGAGATCAAGCGTCGTGGCGGCGTCGACGGCGTCGAGCAGCTCACCCGCTACCTCGAACTCATGAACCGTGACCCGCTGCTCGCCCCAGTGCAGGGAGTGTTCGCAGCCCAGGAGATCAAGCCGCAGGCACGTACGCTCGCCGAGGATCGGGGCATCCGCTGCCTCGTGCTCGACTACGACGCGATGCGCGGCATGGAAGACGCGAACACGCTGTTCTAGAACTCACCGTTCTGCAATCGTCCAAGCGGCCCTTCTCAGAAGCGGCCCGGTGCATCAGACTGACGGTATGACGAAGCACGACTGGTACTCCCGCCCGGAGGCCCGCGAGTGGACGACCTCGAAGCTCGGATCGCTCGCCGCCTTCCACGAATCCCTGCCCGGCTATGCGCCGACGCGGCTCGTCGACGTCCCCGAACTGGCCGAAGAACTCGAAGTCGGTCGCGTACTGGTGAAAGAGGAATCGTCGCGACTCGGGTTGCCCGCCTTCAAGATTCTCGGGGCGGCGTACGCGGTCGCTCGCGCGGTCGCCGAACGGCTCGGGATCGCAGACCAGGCCCCGCGGCTCGAGCACGTGCGCAGCGCGCTCGATGAGGCCCGCGCCTCAGTTGCAGACGGTTCCGCCCCGGTCAGGTTGTATGCGGCGACCGACGGGAACCATGGCCGCGCTGTCGCACACATGGCGCGGCTGCTGGGCCTTCCCGCACGCATTTACGTCCCTGCCGGGGTGACGGCTGCGGCGCAACAGGCGATCGCCGACGAGGGCGCCGAGATCTCAGAGCTCGACCTCGACTACGACGATGTCGTCACCTCCGCCGCCTCCGGCGCGGAGGCGGACCCGGTCGGGCTGCAGATCCAAGACACTTCGTGGCCGGGTTACGAAGAAGTGCCGCAGTGGATCGTGGACGGCTACTCGACCCTGTTCGAGGAGGCCGACCGGCAACTCACCGAATTCGGTGAGGATCACTTCGACCTTGTCGTGGTGCCCCTGGGCGTGGGATCCATCGGCCAATCCGCCGTCCGTCACTACCGCTCGGCACACGACGCGACGGGCCGCGCCCACCGCCCGAGCGTGCTGAGCGTGGAACCCGTCGCCGCCCCGGCAGTCATCGCGTCGCTGCGCGCGGGCCGCGCGGTGACCGCGGGTTCCGGGCGCACCATCATGAACGGCCTGAACTGCGGCACGCCCTCCGGGCTTGCCTGGCCGATTCTGCATGCCGGACTCGATGCGGCGGTGACCGTTACCGATGCCGAGGCGGCCCAGGCCGTGCACGACCTCGAAGACTTCGGCGTCGACTCGGGTCCGTGCGGGGCGGCGACTCTGGCGGGTCTGCGCCGGGCACTCCTCGACGGTCACCGCGCAGACCTCGGCCTCACAAACGATTCGACAGTCCTGCTGCTCTCGACCGAGGGCCGGCAGGCCAACCCGCTCCCGCCGGAATATGCGAGGTCATGACGCGGTGTCACGCGCCCGGCGCCGCTCTAGCAGCGCCATCCCGATGCCGAGCGCCCAGACCGGGATCTGTACGGCGAATGCCCAACGGAAGGCGTCCAGCGAGTAGGTCTCGGGTGATCCCGCCCCCTGCGCATCGAGAATAACCCCGATGCCCAAGATCACGATGAGCGCAGCGGTGGAACCACCGGTATTTGCGATCCCTGTCCCGAGGCCCGCCGCGCGCAACGGCGTGTATTCTCGGGAAACTTCGAAGGCGATCATCGAGGCTGGGTACCCCAGCGGGATCGCGATCATCAGCGCAATAACGAGCCACGTAGGTGGAATTCCGGGCCACAGCATGACAGCGACCCAGAGCAGAGCGATGAGCAGCACGACGCCCACGAATATCTCAATGCGCCGGTCGCTGAAGCGCGAGATGAACGGCCCCGCCATGAGCCCGGAGGTCATCGACGAGACGACGACGAGGCTGAGCATCGCGCTTGCCTGCGGGGTACTGAGCCCGATGCCGCCGGTGAGGAACGGGGTTCCCCACAGCAGAATGAAGGCGTTGGGTGCGAACTGCGACGTGAAGTGCACCCAGTAGGCGAGCCGCACTCCGGGCATACGGAGCAATTGTACGAGCTGCGCTCGGAACGCGGGTGCAGGATCCGCCGGCGTCGCAGGTTCCCCGGAGCGTTGCCCCGCGTCCGAGCCTTGACTGCCATGACCGTTGCGCCGACCGGCGAAGAGAGACTCGAGGAAGGTGCGCGCTCCCGGGGCATCTCGCACCACGATGAACGTGAGAATGCCCGCAAGCAGGGTCACCGCGCAGACACCGATGAAGCCGTTCACCCAGCCGAAGGTGCCGACGACGAATGCCAGCGGCGCGACCGAAACCAACTGACCGGCCTGGCCGATCAGCCCGACGAGCTGACTCATCGTTGGCAGTCTGCGTACCGGGAACCACTCGGGCAGCAAGCGCATCACACTGATGAAGACGCACGCGTCACCGGCTCCGACGAGAATTCGGGCGAGGATCGCGAAACGCACATCGGCCACCGTGGCCATGACGATCTGCCCGCCGACCATGAGCACCGATCCGCTCACGATCAATCGGCTCGCGCCGAACCGGTCGAGCAGCGTTCCGACGGGGATCTGCGCTCCTGCGTACACCGCGAGCTGAATCAGCGCGAACATCGACAGCGTCGTCGCGTCGATACCGAAGTGCTGCTGCGCGGTGGGGCCGAGAGCGGCCAGGGAGCCGCGGTTGAAGACGGCGACCGCGTATGCGAGAACGGCGACGCCCCACACGAGCCACGGCAGGAAGGGCTTCACCTCTCGAGGACGCTGCACCCGGAGAACCGCCTTCCCTCGACGAACTGACCTACCGAACCAACTTACCGTGTGGTTCGACCTGCTCAGCTGTCGCAGATGTGGCTCACACCACGATCATCAACACACTCTCTGACACCCGAAACCCCCGAACACAACAACCCCCCAAACACAAGAACCCCCACCACCCCCACACCACCGACCCCGCTAGAACAGGAAAAACATCACCGACCCGCTCGACTGCCAAGAAACCGCGAGTGCTCATATCAATGGAGAAGGCCCGGACTATCCACCCCACAAGGAATGAACGACCCGGGCCCACCACCGCGATGAACGCGATGAACGCGATGAACGCGACCTACCAGTGGTTAGTTACGTTTCAGATGCAAATTCAAACGCCACTCCAGAATCCTGACCAGACCCAGGAACACCAACGTGATCGACCCGTACAACACCGCAGTCAACGAGAACACACTCAAATACTTAAACG